>NZ_MTEG01000011.1:0-229040 GCF_002108615.1 Klebsiella sp. YJ | reverse complement strand
GGGCCTACGGAAAACGCATAGCCTGCGGATATTAGGGGTTTTGTAGGCCGGGTAAGGCGCTAGCCGCCACCCGGCAAAAATGCGAGCACGGTGTCTAAAACGGGTTGGTCATCAGTCTCAGACGGCGAAAGTCGTCGCCGATGGCTGACAGCATGCGCTTTTCCGGAATCGCCCGGCGGCGCGTGGCTTGCGCGGGCCTACGGAAAACGCATAGCCTGCGGATATTAGGGGTTTTGTAGGCCGGGTAAGGCGCTAGCCGCCACCCGGCAAAAATGCGTGCACGGTGTCTAAAACGGATTGGTCATCAGTCTCAGACGACGAAAGTCGTCGCTTCGACACATCCGATGCCGCGTCATTTCAACGATGCCGAATCTGCAGCGTCGCGGGCAGGTAGCGCCGTAGCGGCTCAGGCGTGTTGCCGTCGATCAGCTGGCTTATCAGATCGTAGCAGTGCCAGGCCAGCTGACGGTTATCCTGCTGGACGGTGTCGATACGCAGCGACAGCGAATCGTAGAGATAGTGATCGTCAAAGCTCGCCAGATGAATATCGCAATCCAGTAAATGGTGCTGACTCATATAGCGCAGCACCCCTTCCAGCAGACCGCAGGCGGCGGTGAACAGCGCCTTTGGCGGCCGCCCGAGACGCGCGCAGAGGGCGGCGAACATCTCGTAGCCGGAGCTCGGATGATAGTTGCCGTTAATCACCCACTCGGGACGCAGTTCGACACCGGCGTTTGCCAGCCCCTGAGTAAACCCGGCCAGACGATCGCGGGAGGGCGACAGACGCGGCTGCCCGCCGAGAAACCAGAACTCGTCGCGATGCTGAGGCGCGATGCGGGAAATCAGATCCGCCGTCGGGCTGATGGAGTCGGTCATCACCAGCGGCAGCGTGCTGTCGCTGGGACAGCGGTCAAACAGCACCACCGGCAGCTGTTCGCTGAGCTTGAGGTAATCGGCGTCGTTGTGCATACAGGAGGCGACGATCAGCCCGTCAACCTGGCGGGCAATCATATTATTGACCACCATGGTTTCCTGGCCGGGGTTTTCGTCGGTACAGGAGATCAGCAGTTGAACGCCCGCCTCGCGGCAGAGCATTTCCAGCTCATGAGAGAAGACGGCAAATCCGTAGTTGGTGATTTCAGGCACCACCAGACCGATGGTGTGGCTGCGGTTATCGCGCAGCGAGCGGGCGTGAATACTGGGCTGATAATGTTGTTCGCGCGCAATCGCCAGCACGCGCTCGCGGGTATCCTGCGCCACGCGTAGCTCTTTGCCACGACCGTTCAGCACCAGGCTGGCGGTGGCTTTCGAGACACCCGCCAGCTCGGCGATATCTTTAATGGTAACGCGTTTGGTTTTCATCACGACAACATGCGCCTGAATTTAAAACGCTTATTCTACCATGCATGGCTCCAGCGACCAGTAGCAGAATGTTACCGGCGTCGCGCCGCTGAAAATCAGCTGTGCCGGATAGTCCGGGAAGAGGCGGCTGCTCATTACCCCTTCGCCGTCGTTAATGAAAATCTCCACGCTCGACCGGTCGACGAAGATCCGCAGCGAGCGAACCTCGCCGCGCCAGTAGCGATAGAGCATGTCGTCGCTGGCGAGGCTGCGCCGCGCCAGACGAAGGCCGCGGGTATCGCGCTCGAGGGTCAACGCGCCGCCGAAATCGAGGCTAAACGCGTCGTCACCGGCGGTATCGAGGGCTATCTCCAGCGGCGCCAGCGGCAGAACGTTGCCCTGCCAGCCGCGGACTTCGCCGCGCAGGGCGCTCAGTTCGCGCAGCGGGCGCTGATAGAGTTTGCCGTCCACCCACTCCAGTTCGCGCAGGCAGGTCATTTGGTGGATCCAGCCGTTGGCCCGCGTCGGCTGGCGCATCTCCTCGCCGTCCGGGACGCCCATCCAGCCAACCAGCAGCCGGCGGCCGTCGGTTGTCTGCATGGTTTGCGGGGCGTAGAACTCAAACCCGGCATCCAGCTCGTGCAACTCGCCGTGCGTGAAGGCGGCGCTGGCGTAGTCGAAGCCGCCGGCCATCCACACCGCCGGATAAGTGTTGAGGTAGCGCTCTTTCTCGCGGGTAATCCCCTGCGGGCAGCAAATCAGAATATGCTGGTCGCCAAGCGGGAACAGGTCCGGACACTCCCACATGTAACCGGCATCGTGCAGTCCGTTGATACCGGCGCCGGCGATTTCGCCTTCGTTGGTCCATTGGGAGAGGTCCGCAGAGCTGAACAGCAGCACCTTGCCGCATTTTTGCCGATCCTGTGCGCCTAAAACCATGTACCAGCGGTCTTCATGCCGCCACACTTTCGGGTCGCGCACGTGGCCGGTATAGCCCTCCGGCAGCGGCAGGACCGGGCCGGTTTTGCTGAAGGTGCCGTCGGCATTTTCCGTCGCCAGGCACTGCCAGGCGGTCCGGCTGCCGTCTGCAAACTTGACGTTGCCGGTGTAGCACAGAGTCAGCGTCCCGTTGTTATCCACCGCGCTGCCGGAGTAGCAGCCGTTGCGGTCATACTCTTCGTCCGGCATCAGCGCAATCGGTTCATGCCGCCAGTGCAGCAGATCGGCCGAGCTCCAGTGCGCCCAGCACTTGAAGGTATGATCGCAGGCGAGCGGATTCCACTGATAGAACAGGTGGTAGCGCCCGGCAAATTCGATAAAGCCGTTGGGGTCGTTCATCAGCCCGGTGACCGGCGCATGGTGCCAGCGGGGATAGTGGCTATCGGCCAGCGCACGCGGCTGGCCCTGCATTACGGCCTGCAAAATCGCAGGCAGGCGTGATGGAAGTGACATTATTCCGCGTCCGTTTTGTATTTCAGCAGCAGGGAGACGACAAAGGCAACGCCGAAGGCGATGACCATCCCGATAATGTAGTTCAGCAGTGAACTGGCCTGCACGATTGCCATCCCGGGAATGGCCGTCAGGCCGACCGCAGTCATGTAGACATGCATGGAGACCACCCACGCGCCGCCCGCCGCGCCGCCGATCAGCGCTGCAATAAACGGTTTCACAAAGCGTAAGTTGATACCAAAAATCGCCGCTTCGGTGATGCCCAGCATGGCGGAAAACGCTGATGGCAGGGTAATGGCTTTGATTTTGGCATCTTTGGTTTTAAACCACACCGCCAGACAGGCTCCGCCCTGAGCGACGTTGGCCATCGCCCAAATCGGCAGCAGGAAGTTGACGCCGATGGACGGGTTACCCAGCAGTCCGGCTTCGATAGCGTGGAAGCTGTGGTGAATACCGGTAATCACGATAACCGAATAGAGACCACCAAACAGCAGTCCGGCCAGCCAGCCGGCGTGGGTAATCAGCGTGCTGAGCACGAATGAAATGCCGTCGCCCAGCGCGCGGCCCGCCGGACCGATAATCAGCAGGGCGATAAAACCGGAAATAATCACCGTCAGGAACGGGGTCAGGATCAGGTCCAGCGCGTCGGGGATGACGCGGCGCAGCTGCTTCTCAACAATGCTCATAAACCACACCGCCAGCAGCACCGGGAACACCGTACCCTGATAGCCGATCATCGCAATCTCAAGGCCGAAGAAGTTCATGGTATGGAAACCGGCGGCCACGCCCCAGGCGTTGGTGAGCGCCGGGTGGGTCAGAATGCCGCCGAGCGTCGCGCCGAGGTAAGGGTTGCCGCCAAATTCGCGGGCGGCGGTAAAGCCAATCAGGATCGGCAGAATAATAAACGCCGCGGAGCTGCACATATCCAGGATAATGTAGATAGCGTTGCTCGGGTCGACCCAGCCGTAGGTTTTTACCATGCCGAGCAGGCCCATCAGCAGACCGGAGGCAACGATAGCCGGAATAATCGGTACGAAGATATTCGACAGCAGGCGGGCAATACGTTGGAACGGATTAAGCTTTTTCGCCGCGATATTGGCGGCTTCCGACTTGCTGGATTCGCCGACGCCAGCGGCCTGAATAAAAGCGGCGTACACTTTGTTCACCACCCCGGTGCCAAAAATAATCTGCATCTGTCCGGCGTTGCGAAAACATCCTTTTACGCCTTCAATTTTGCCGATAGCCTGCTGGTCGGCGAGCGCATCATCGACCAGCACCAGACGCAGGCGCGTGGCGCAGTGCGCGGCGCTGGCGATATTTTCCTTGCCTCCCAGAAGCGGAAGCAGCGAGCGGGAAATCTGTTCAAAATCCATAGTACCCTCTGAATGCGTAATAATTTTCGTGTTGTGGTCCCGGGTTTACGGGGGCGCAGTCTCTGCGTCGTTATTGTGTCCGGGACGAGGGCCGGCATGCCGCCGCCCCGGTTTTTCTGGCATCAGGCGTTAACCGTCAGAACCAGGTTTCCATTTGCATACCGAACGACCATTCGCCGCCGGATTTAAAACCGCTGCTGCCTAACGCATCATCGCTGGCGTAATTATCCAGTTTTTTGCTCCAGTCCATCCACGAGGTGTAGAGACGGATCTCCGGGCGGCTGAAGAAATCGCCGATGCTACCGACCTTAAAGGTGGGGGCGAAGGTGAGTTTATAGAAACTACCGTTCACCGCATGGCGGTCGTTGTAGCCTTCGGGTTTGAGATCCATGTACTGGTAGGTACCTTCGTAAGCCAGGGCGAAGTTTTGAGTGATCTCCTGAATCAGACGCAGGTTGAGCGTCGCCCACTGGTAGCTGTCGCCATCGACATAGCGATCTTTACTGCTCTGCGCCAGTACCGCCGGGGCGATAAACCAGTTCTCGCTGAGCGGCGTGGTGCCGTAGCTGGCGAAGCGCCAGGTATTTGCTCCCGGGCGCAATCCGCCGTCGGAACCGACGCCTTTCACTTCGGCCCCTAGCCCGTGGCCATAGAGCAGGGCGGTTTTGCTGAGCCCTTCACGCAGGCCGTAAAAGCTGTCGTTGTGCAAACCGAGCAGCGTATGCACCCCGGTATTCGCCGCATCGCCTTTGACCAGATTACCGTTGGTATCTTTACGCTCGTCATTATCTTTCGCCCGCATCCCGCTGACCATCACCTGCACCGGGCCGATGAAGTTGTTCATGCTGAGGATGTAGTTCTGCACGCTATTGCTCGAATCATCAATATCGCCGAAGTTGCGTCCGTATAATGAGAAGTTACTCCGCAGGCTGTCGTTCCACTTCACGTCATAAATACCACCGCCGGTCCCGGCGAGGAATACCACGTCGGAGTCGACCCAGTGAATATCAAAGTTGTCGCGGTCGAAACGTTTCCCGGCCCACAGGGTTGAACCTTTGAAGGGACCCTCGAAGGTGGGCAGATTGCCCAGCTCGACGAAGGCCTGGCGCACGTTCAAATCGCTGCTGCTTGCCGTCCAGTCGTTGTAGGTGGTTTGACCGTCGGCCACCATCACCTTGAAGCGCGTTGTTGCCCCGTTATCCAGGGTCTGCTTATGTTCGAGATTCATTTCGACATAGGTGTCGGCCTGGTTCCCCAGACGGCCGATGGCTCCGCCGGTTTCCCCCGCCGGTGTCATATAGGCGCCGGATTTGGTACTGGCGGCGGAGTCATTCATTATGACGCCGGAACGGGCGTAGCCGTGGAACTCAAACCCGCTTTTTTCGTCGGCTTTTTTCTCCAGGTTAGCGGTGCGTTGAACGACCTGCTGGGTCGTGTCCTGCGTTTTTTGCTGCTGCGTGGTGAGCTGCTGGACTTTTTTCTCCGCCGACTCGGCGCGGTTTTCCGCGGTTTGAGCCCTGTTTTCCGCATCCTGCAGGCGTTTTTCCAGGGCGATCAAACGGGCTTCGATACTGCTGAGGTCCGTTTGCGCATGAGCTGAGGCCGCGCCGGTTAGCAAAGTAATAACAACCGCGAGTGTGCTTTTTTTATACATGTAGGTCGCATCCCAAACGTAAAATTGACATTATTGTGTTTTTTGCTAAACCGGTTTAAGTGCTATGTTAAACATGACCTTTAACATCTGGGAATATAAATTGCTAAACCGATTTAATAAATGTGATGGATGCAACAAAGTGGGCTGCGAGGGCAGCCCTAAAGGATCAAAATGAGGGGTTAAGATCGTGCAGGTAGGGCAGGGCGGTCATCGCCCCTTTGGCGGTAGTGGCCAGCGCCCCGCAGGTTTGCGCCTGCATGATTGCCGGTTCCAGCGCCGCGGGATCCGTTGGCATTCCCTTAGCGGCAAGGCTGGCAAGCAGTCCGGCGACAAACGCATCGCCTGCGCCGGTGGTATCGACGCTGACCACCGGCTGTGCGGAGAAGTGGGTGTACTGCTGCTGAAAAGCGGCGAGTACCCCGGCTTTACCCTGAGTGACCAGCAGTAGCTCAGGCTGATAGCGCTGGGTCAGGGCGGTTACCCCTTCGGCTAAATCCTCTTTTCCGGCGATCAACGCCAGCTCTTCTTCGGACAGTTTTACCACGTTCGCCAGACGCAGGGCGCGATCGAGGCAGGCGTGCAGCAGCTCCGGGTCCTGCCAGAGATCCGCGCGGATATTGGGGTCAAAGCTGACCCGACCGCCGGCTAATTTTATTCTCTCCATCGCCGCGAAGGTGGTGCTGCGGCTGGGTTCGGCGCTGAGCGCAATGGAGCAGACGTGCAGCCATTCGTTGGCGGCGAAGGGCGGAAGGTCTTCCGGCTGTAAAAACAGGTCCGCGCTGGGGCGAACCATAAAGGTAAAGGTTCTTTCTCCCTCGCCGTCGAGATCGACCACCACGGTAGAGGTCCGGTGCTGCGGATCGCTGCGCATGTAGCGGGTATCCACCTGTTCCTCGCGCAGAGTGTGCTGCATAAAGCGGCCAAAAGGATCGTCGCCGACGCGGCCGATAAACCCGCTGTTGCCACCCAGGCGGGCGATACCTACCGCCACATTGGCCGGCGCGCCGCCGGGACACTGCAACAGGCGACCGCCGCTTTCCGGCAGCAGATCCACTACCGCATCCCCAAGCACCCATACTTTTGCATTCATACTGTTTCCACCTCAATGCTAAACTTAATTAAACCGGTTTAGCTTATTTAAGCATAGCCCGCTGATGAACGAAACGCTGCAATAGATAAAGTGAGAAGCAGGGCAAAAAAACGGCGCGGCCGGCGCGCTGTTTTTGTCCGTCGGTAAGCGGGACGTGGTTCCTTCACCCCCGATGCCTGGCTGGCGTCGCAGGCAGATGGCCTCCGTCTCGCTCTCTGGCGGTAGCAGGCGTCTGAGGAACGGTTGGTCTGAAAATGGGGATAAACGGGAGGATCTGGTTTTAAGAACTATCCCTAAAGTCATGAGCGGAATGTTATGCCATGCTGTTGATGACTCATAACATTAAGCACGTTAGAGAGGAAATGATGAAAAAAGCAATGATTGCGTTATCTGCGATTCTGGTAGCAGCCCCTGTTTTTGCTGCGACAACACACGCAACTGATGATACCGTCGCGGCGGCCCATGAAGGGGCGAACACGGCGAAAGAAAAACTGCACCAGGCCCAGAACGAGGGCGAAGAGCAGAAGCTGAAATCCGAACACGCGGCGCAAGGTAAAAGCGACAGCGTAGGCAGCCAGGTGAGCGAAGGCGCTCAAAAAACCTGGAATAAGACCAAAGAAGGAACGGAGAAGGGTTGGGATAAGACCAAAGAAGGGACGGAAAAAGGCTGGAATAAGACTAAAGCCGCCACCGAAAAAGGCTGGGATAAAACCAAGCAGGGTGCGGAAGAGCTGAAAAATAAAGTCACCGAATAATCCCGGTAGCGTTGCATAAAATAAGGTCGCGAAAGCGGCCTTTTTTTTGCGCCCCATCTGCGGCGATGGATATGACGCTACGGTGATGCCCCTCGCGGTTATGACGCGAAACGAGAATGCCAGGAATTGTCCTGGATATCCTGATACTCACTTTTTCTCCACATTCCGACGGTAAAAAGGAGGCATATCAGGAGGTGTACGATGAAAAAAATGATTTCTCTGGCCGTTATGTTGTCCTGCGCATTAAGCTCGTTAGCCTGGGCCGACGGCCCGAACGGCAACGGTAACCCAGGCCAACAGCAGGTGTGGCAAAACGGTTCTGGTCACGGTAGTCCGGACGGTAATCGCCAGCAGGGACCGGGTAATAATGGTCCTCAGGGCAACGGCGACAGCCATCGCCAGGGCGCGGATAATCGCGGCCCGGAACGTAACAACCCCGGCGACAATCGCGGCAATAATCATGCGCAAGGAAAGTCGCATCAGGAACGCCATGAACAAGACCACTTTGCGTGGAACGGGCATGACTTCCGTAAGGGGCAGCCTGCGCCGGAGCGTTACCGCGGTAATGATTATCGGGTCAGCAACTGGAACGATCGCGGCCTGCCGCCGCCTCCGCAGGGGCAGCACTGGTCGTATATTAACGGCAACTATGTCCTGATTGCGGCGGCCACCGGCATCATTACGTCTATTCTGGTGAACGGCGTCCTTTCACATTAATGTCGCACCGATGCTGCGGAGGCGAATCGGCCCACGGCAAACCCTCTCCCGCTCAGGGAGAGGGGATTACCGCCGGGTGACCTGTTTATTCCGTGAGGTCTATCTTTTATTCAGCTCCTCATCCGGCCAGTACTTATAGCCATTGAGCATCGCCTGAGCGGCGAGCCCTTTCTCGGTAATTTCATAAACGTTCACTTTCGACGGCAGCGAAGAGGTATCCTTGGCAACGCCGCTTGTTGAGGCAGCGACCGGCGCGACACCTTTATCATCATATTTCGCCGCGGCATTAGCGTCTGCGCCGACCATATAGCCCTGGGTAATAAAGGTATGAAGTGCCGCTTTATCGTGGAACACCAGTACGGTACGCTGCTGCTTCACGCCCATCCCCAGCCCCGCGCCGCCCTGGGCCATTTTCATATAGGTATCTTTGCCGGTGCGCAGGTCTCTAACCACGCCGTAGCCGCTGCCAAATCCTAATACCAGAATTTTGCTGCTGTTGCTGGCAAATACGGCATAGCCATCGGCGTGCTGGATATCGCTACGGGCTTCCGGGTAGAGCGAATAGAGTTTGCTCAGCGTTTCGCTGCGTATTTTTTGGATACTGGCGCGCTGCTGGCTGGCGGTATCACCCTGGGCGCTACAGCCGGCCAGCGCCAGCGCTGACGCCAGGAAAAGAGCCTGATATTTCATGTTTGAGTTCTACGCTATTCTGCGTCCATCTTATGGCGCGCGTTTATTTTTCCGTTGGTTCCAGAGGAGGCGTCGCGAATCATCTTCAGGGATGCCCGGGTGATTGCGCTGCGTGCGCTACCGGCGAGCTTGCTGCCCACAACATGGCGCCGCCTGAGGAAATCTGCAGGTATTTAATAAGCTGATTTAAGCGTGGCGATCGTAGAATAAAAACGCGGTAATAATCCAATAGTTAAAAGTTTATATTTAAATTTTGCCTTATTTATGGTCTTAATCACTATTATAATAAGGTTTATTAGCAGAGTGGTGCTGGCCTTTTTTACATTCTGTTGAACGTCCCACTTTTTTTCACATTACCGGTAACCTTCTGAATAATCATTAGTAAACGAGATGAAGCGCACGCCGGAAATCAGAAATCTTGCTTGCATTAAACGCTTATCCAGATAAGTTATTGAGTCTGAGTTTATTCTTCATACTTCACGTTTTGGGGTTCTGGCCCCCCACTTTTCGACAACCGTTTACCTGAAGCCTGAATGCAGCAGAATATCTATTTTTTATTTCCCGGAGACCGGCATGAGCAATTTTGTGATTCCAGAAATTAAAGCAGCTGAAGAAGAAATGATTGCGATCCGGCATTATTTACATGCCCATCCGGAATTAAGTCTGGAAGAGTTTAATACCAGCGAACTGGTAGCGGAAAAACTGGCGGAGTGGGGTTATGCGGTGACCCGCGAGCTGGGGAAAACCGGGCTGGTGGGATCGCTAACGAAAGGGCATTCAGCGCGCACGATTGGGCTGCGCGCCGATATGGACGCCCTGCCTATTTTTGAAACCACGGAATTACCCTGGGCCAGCACCGTTGCGGGGAAAATGCACGCCTGCGGCCACGACGGTCACACCACTATTCTGCTGGCGGCGGCAAAATATATTGCCTCGCCGGCCTGCCAGTTTAACGGCACGGTACATGTGATTTTCCAGCCAGCGGAAGAGGCGATTGGCGGCGCAAACCTGATGATAAAAGACGGGCTGTTTGAGCGCTTCCCCTGCGATTGCGTGTTTGCGCTGCACAATATGCCGGGGCTGCCGGTCGGCAAGCTGGGCTTCTACGCCGGCAATTTTATGGCGTCGGCGGATACCGTCAAGATAACCATTCACGGCTACGGCGGCCACGGCGCCCACCCGGAGCGCGCGGTCGATCCCATTCTCGCCGGCTCGGCGCTGGTGATGGCCCTGCAAAGTATTGTCGCTCGTAACGTGCCGCCGGGGGAAACCGCCGTTGTCACCGTCGGCACCTTCCAGTCGGGCATCGCCTCCAACGTGATCCCGGAAAGCGCGGTGATGGAACTGACCGTGCGGGCGATGAAGCAGGAAGTACGCGACCTGCTGATTAAACGGATTCACGACATCACCGAATTTACCGCCAAAAGCTACGGCGCTACCAGCGAGATTGAGGTCTACGACTCCTACCCGGTGCTGACCAATAGCGTGGAGGAGACCGCATTCGCCAAAGCATTAGCGACGGAAGTCTTTGGCAACGAGCAGGTGCTGGAATCCATTTCACCGATGAACGCCAGCGAGGATTTTGCCTTTATGCTGCAGGCGCGTCCGGGCTGCTATTTCCTGCTGGGAAACGGCGAGAAGGGCGATAAAGGCGGCTGCATGGTGCATAACCCTGGCTATGACTTTAACGATGACATTATTACCACCGGGGCGTCGTTTTTCGCCCGGTTAGTTGAAACACACTGCCGTTGATCTCTGGAGCTCGTAAATAATGAAAAAATCACTACTGCTGTGGGTCGCGCTGATGGCGTCCGCATCGACGCTGGCCGCAGAACAAAAAGAAATTCGTTTTGGCGTCGATCCCACTTTTGCGCCGTTTGAATGGAAAGACCCGCAGGGCAAGCTGGCGGGGTTCGATATTGATTTAGGCAACGCCATCTGCCAGCAGCTGCAGGCGAAATGCGTGTGGGTGGAAAGCAATTTCGACGGCATTATTCCGGCGCTGAAGGCGCGTAAATTCGATGCGATTCTCTCCGGCATGTATATGACCGAGAAACGCAAAGAGCAGATTGGCTTTAGCGACAAGCTGTATAACGGCCCGGTGTTCCTCGTGGCGCGCAAAAATACGCTGACCGGCAATACGCCGGAGCAGCTCAAAGGCAAAACGATCGGCGTGGAGCAAGGCTCGGCGCAGGAGACGTACGTCAATCAGCACTGGCGTCCGGCGGGAATTAATATCGTGGCCTATCAGGGCGCTGACAGCGTGGTTCGGGATCTGGAATCCGGGCGTATTGATGGCGCGGTGCTCTCCGGAATGATGGCGGACTACAGCTTCCTGCAGCAGCCGCAGGGTAAAGATTTCGCCTTTGTCGGCGGAAGTTTGCAGGATAATAAGCTGTTCGGCGCCGGCGCGGCGATTGGTCTGCGTAAAGAGGATGACGCGCTGCGTCAGGAAATTAACCGCGCGATCGCGCAGATTCTCGCCGACGGAACCTATAAAAAACTGTCGGGTAAATATTTTAGCTTTGACGTCTATTCCGGGACATAATGTTGTGATGCGTCCGGCGGGCACGGATGGGCCCGCCGCAAGATTCCTTTTCTGACTCTCCACTCATGGTTCTTTCCCGCCCCTTGCGGCCTGGCGAAGGATGCAGAATATAAGCGATAAGGAGTGAACGGCATGAATACACGTCCATTGGGTAAAACCGGATTTTCCATCGCGCCGCTGGTCTTCGGCGGCAACGTGTTTGGCTGGACCTGCGATGAAAAAACCAGTTTTGCCATTCTTGATGCTTTTGTCGACCACGGCTTTGACGCCATTGATACCGCCGATGTCTACTCCCGCTGGGCGGATGGCAATCAGGGCGGTGAGTCGGAAACCCTGATTGGCCGCTGGCTACAGGCGCGTCCGGGGATGCGTGATAAGGTAAAAATCTTCACCAAAGTGGGCTCTGATTTAGGGTTACCTGGGCAAAAAGGGTTGAAGAAAGCCTGGATCCAGCAGGCCGTGGAAAACTCGCTGCGCCGTCTGAACACCGATTATATCGATCTCTATTTCGCCCACTGGCCGGACCCGGAAACCCCCATTGCCGAGACGCTGAGCGCTTTTCACGCGCTGCAGCAGGCGGGGAAAATCCGCGCGACGGGGGCTTCTAACCTGGATGCCCAGCAGCTTTCCTCGGCGCTGGAAGTGGCGCGGAAAGAGGGGCTGCCGGCCTGGCAGGTGCTGCAACCGGAATACAACCTCTATCACCGCTCCGCTTTTGAGGGGGCGCTGTGCGACCTGTGCATCAGCCGGGAAATAGGCGTCGTCACCTACTACAGCCTCGCCTCCGGTTTCCTGACCGGTAAATACCGTCAACCGTCCGATCTGGCGCAAAGCCAGCGCGGCAGCGGCATCGGGAAATACCTTAATCCGCGCGGAATGCGCATAATCGATACCCTGGAAGAGGTTGCCGCTCAGCACCATGCGAAACCTGGCGAAGTGGCGCTGGCCTGGCTGATGGGCCGGGAAGGGGTGACCGCGCCGATTGCCAGCGCCACCAGCGTGGCCCAGGTCGAGAGCTTTGCTCGTGCTGCTCAGCTGACGCTGAATGCCGCCCAGCTGGCGCGGCTGGAGATTGCCAGCGCCTGACGGAGGCGTGTGCCGGAGCCGTCGGGCTCCGGCGTTACGCTCAGGACGAAGGGTTCGTCACATTCAGAATCTGCGCGCTGGCCCCGACCGGGAAATTGCTCAGCGCGGCAAAATCACTTCCCTGATAGCCGAGAATCTTGCCGTCGGTGCGCATCTGCTGCAGATCGATAAGGATCACGCCCAGCGTCGGAATGATTTTCTCGCGCCAGACGAACAGCGTCAGATCGTCGGCCACCTGCACATAGTGACAGCGATCGACATCCGCCAGACCTTTCTCGACACCGTCCAGACACTGCCAGGCATAGAAGTTATCGTTGAGATAAATATGCTCGTAGCGTTCGGTCGGGCTGTAGGTGTACTGGTTACGCATCCCCACCAGCGCGCGGGTGAAGGTCGGCAGCGGCCCCGGCTCGCGGTTCAGACGGGCAAAATGGAAGCGGGCTTCGACTGCCGTCAGCGGCAGACCCTGCTCGACGCGGCTGAACGCATCGAGGCGTGCGGCTTGCTCCGTCGGTAGCTGACCGTAGACCAGGGTGGCGTTATTTTGCGCCAGGTTGCACACCGCGCTGATGCTGGCGTTCTCCTTGCCGGGATCGAGAAAATCGATAAACAGCACATCGGGGCGAATGGCGGTCACGCGCCCGGAAACGGGCTGGCCGTCCCACAGCAGGGTGTGGGTATCGGCCATCGTCAACTGATGACGGGCGCCATCGGCCAAATAAAAGGTCAGGGGCTTGCCGTCAGGCAAAGAGGTCACCGGCAGGACGTTGCCGTGAGGCGCAAAGCCGTCCGCGAGCGCGCCGACCTGAATAAATACGGCTTCTGAAGTCATGTGAGATCCTTGTTGTGTAAGAACGTTAAGCAAACGCCAGCGTCGGGACATCAACCGAACTGGCGCCGCCGTCGGCAACCAGCATCGCACCGCTGATAATCGACGCCTGCGGGGAACAGAGGAACTGGCAGGCGAGCGCAATCTCCTGCGCGCTGGCCGGGCGGCGCAGCGGGACGTCGCGACACACCTGCTGGTAGGCCTGCTCAAGGCTCATACCCTGCGCGTCCATCAGCGGCTGCATCTCCTCATCGGCCATCGGCGTGGTCACCCAGCCGGGGCAAATGGCGTTGGCGCGTACCCCTTGTGGGCCATAGTCCCGCGCGACCGAACGCATCAGGCCAATCACTGCATGCTTGGCGGTGACGTAACCGCAGGCCTGCGGCCCGGCGGCGAGGGAGGCGATCGAGGCGACAAACAGCACGTTGCCGCGCCGGGCAATCAGCGATGGCAGGCAGGCGCGGACGCTGGCAAACGCGCTGTTGAGATTGCTTTCCAGCGCCGCACGCCACTGCCGGTCGCTGGTCTCCACGACGGCGCCGTTGCCCATGCCGCCCGCGCTACAGATTAAAACGTCGATATGGCCCGCGCGTTCGAGAATCGTCGGCAGCAGATGAGCCTGCCACTCATCGCCGCTGGCGGCATCGCCAGCCAGCGCCACGGCGCCGGTCTCTTCCGCCAGCGCTTGCAAAGGAGCGAGACGGCGACCGGTAATGAACACCGTCTCGCCCGCCGCCGCCATCAGTCGTGCACAGGCGGCGCCAATCCCGGTGCCGCCGCCGGTAATCACTACCACTCTACTCATTGTTTCTCTCCCGGAACGCCTGCTTTGTACCTTAGAAAGGGGATGCGCTCCCGGCTATCGCCCGAAAGAACGAGCGCCGGATGAATCAATCGTGCTGCGGCGCCGGTATCGCCTGCGGCGCGGCAACGGGTTTCATGGTCTGCGGATCCACCGCGAGGTAGCGGCCGGTTTTCGCGTCGATGCCGACATAGTCGATGGCTTTGCCATCGGCGTGAACCACCATGGTGCGTCCGGCAAACGCCGCGTAATCCTGACTCATGGTCTGCACCCGCTGTGGATATTGCGTGGCGAGATCATGGGTTTCCAGCGGGTCCTGCTTAAGATTGAACAGCCCCCACGGCGCGTCCCCCGCCTGCGGGAAGGTTTTTACCAGCCGCCGCAGCTTCCAGTCGCCGTCAATCCAGGCCGCCTGGTTATGCAGCTCGACGCCGTAGCGGGAGCGCGGCGGCTGTAAGGTTTCGCCGGTCAGATAGCGTTTAAAGCTGACGCCGACCATCGGCAGGACCGGTTTTTTCGCCAGCGCTTTGGTGGCATCGATACCGGCGAACTCATAGAGGGTGGGCGCGACGTCATACACCGCCATGGTGGTGGCGTCGATTTTGCCGCGATGGACAATCCCGGGCCCGGCAATCATAAAGTCGGTATTGATGCCGCCCTGGCCGCTGGTGGTTTTGTGGTAGCGCGCGTACGGGGCGTTGCTGACGTTCGCCCAGTGCGGGCCGTAGGAGACGAACGAACCTTTGCGGCCAATATTCTCGTAGCGATTGTCGAACTGCTGCCAGAACGTGGGTTCGGATTCGTAGTAAAAGCCTTCTGCCGGGTTGGCGCCGTTATCGGTTAAAAAGATCAGCAGGGTATTTTTATCACGCCCGGTTTGCTTCAACGTTTCCATCACCGTACCGATCTGCGCATCCATGTTGGCAATCATCGCGGCGTATACCTGCATCACTTTCGCGGTGTATTTTTGCTGCTCCGGCGTCAACGCCGCCCACTCTTTATCGAGATCCAACCCAGGGAGCGGCGTGTCGTCATGGAGGATCCCTGACGCCTTCAGGCGGGCAATTCGCTGGCGATAAACCTCGCCATAACCTTGCTCGTACTGACCTTTAAAACGGGCAATCCATTCATCCGGCGCCTGCAGCGGGTCGTGGGGGGCGGTAAAGGCCAGCCAGGCAAAAACCGGCTGTTGCGGCGGTGTCTCTTTGATCCACTGGTTCATCTGGGCGGCGTAGGCCTCGCTGGAGTAAAAGTCGGCGGGGAGCGAAACCCGCTGGCCGTCGCGGGTGTAGTAGGTGTGGAAGGCTTCGACGGTACCCAGCGGTATCGCATCGTCAAAATGGCTGGTGCCGCCGCCCATAAAGGCGAACGAGTGGCGAAAGCCGCGATCCTTTGGCGTGGCGCCGGGCACAAAGCCGAGGTGCCATTTCCCGGTCATCAGCGTGTTATAGCCGGCATCTTTAAATCGTTCGGCCATAGTGGTGACGCGATCGGTGAGGCGCAGTTCATACCCCTCTTTGCCAAGGGTACTGTCATACCACCACATTCCGCCCATGCCGGCCTGCTGGTTAGTATTCCCGGTCAACAGCATCGAACGGGCAGGGGCTGACATCGGCGACGTGTAGTACTGGCTCATGCGCACGCCCTGTTCGGCCATCGCCTGCAGGTTAGGCGTCGGGATTTCGCCGCCGAAGGGGCTGATATCGGAATACCCCATATCGTCGGCGATAATCACGATGATGTTGGGGCGTTCGGTTTGCGCGCTGTGCGCTGCGCCGGAGAGGATCATGCTCAGCGCGGCGGCCACTGTTTTTTTATTCACTACCGGGTCTCCTGTTCAGGCTCGGGGATGCATCGCGCCCGAAGATGAAGGCGGCGCGACCATGGAAAAATATCGGTTAGCGCGTCGCCCGGCTGCCGATAAAGCGGGCGCGCCAGGCGCGCAGCCCCTTCAGATCGCGGGAGTAGGGGCGCAGCGGAGCAAGAATTTCGCTAAAAAAATGGAAGTAGCCAGCGCACAGCCGGTTGTAGCCCGCGTCGTTAAGATGGGCCGGACAGCCGCCCTGGCAGACGATTTTTACCGCGCACTGCTGGCACTCCCGGCGTCGGCTTTTTTCGCTGCCGAAGGGCAGACGGGTCGCGCTATCCACCGCCTGAGCCAGCGGGCGGTCGTCGAGCTGGCCGAGATGATGCCGGTCGTTAATCAGGTGATCGCAGGCGTAGAGCCGGCCGTCGGGCTCCATCACCAGGTTGCTGCCGCAGCGGGCGGCATGGACGCAGGTGGCGCTGGTGTGGGTAAAATATTGCCCCCACGCCTGCTCAATATTCATCACAAAAACCCGCCCGATATCGCCGCGTTTACGCCACTGGCGCCAGATAGCGACCATAAAGCGCCCCCAGTTATCGGCGCTGAGCCGATAGCCCTGCGCCAGGGCATCGCCCTCGCTCATCAGCGGCTGAAACTGCAGGTAGCGGGCGCCAAGGCTCACGACGTGGTCGTAAACAGAAGCGGCGTGCCGGGTCATCTCGTCGTGGACCACCACCAGTAAATTAAATTCCACCTGATGCCGGTGCAGCAGGGCGATGCCGCGCAGCGCCGCCGGGTAGCTGGCCTGGCCGCGTTTATCCGGACGGTGGTGGTTTTGCAGCGTTTCACTGCCTTCCAGACTGACGCCGACCGTGAAATGATGTTCACGGAACAGGCGGCACCACGCATCGTTGATGAGCGTGGCGTTGGTTTGCAGGCTGTTGCTGATGGTGACGCCCGCGGGGGCATAGCGCTGCTGCAGCGCCAGCGCCTTCTGATAAAAGCGCAGTCCGGCCAGCAGCGGTTCGCCGCCTTGCCAGACGAAATTAATCTCCCGGGCGCCGGCGGGCTGGGCGGCAATATAGCGGCGGATAAACGACTCCAGCGTCGCATCGTCCATTTTCCGCACCGGGGTCTCGCCCTGCGGGTAATAACAGTAGCGGCAGGCGAGGTTGCAGGCCGGGCCAATGGGTTTGATCAAAAGATGAAAGGGCACCGTTGCCCGGGGCTCCATAGCCAGCGGAATTTGTTGCTGGCGTAATGCGGCGATATTCAGCATCGTTTTGATCCTGTCCGGTGAGGTTATTTTATTGGCCATTCTGGCGCGAGGCCGTACTCGGTCCCCGGTTATTTCTTTCTGCCTGCGGCCCTGTTTGGGCAGCAGAAAAACCTGCGCTTCCCTGCAAAGTTAAGCGCCTGATGAAAATGACCTGAGTGATATTTATCAGGTATAGAGGAGTCGTTTAAAAAGACACTCGTTCTAAAGGACGAGATTGGCGCTGAAAAGCGTAAGAATGTGAACCGTGCGACGCCCGCGAATAAAGTTAATAACTTTTGTTTATGTTTTAATGTTATGTCGATAACTCAACGATATGTGGAATAATAATGTCTTAAATAACAATTCATTAAATAAAATTTTGCAACCAATATCACATTGTTAATATGTTAATGATTGTGTTACTTAAATGTGAAATGTATGCTTCCTGTATCGTTGGTCATCCGCGTTTCACGCACTTTAACCTCGACGGGAGGGGATCATGTCTGCTTTATTAAAAGCCAGTCGTAATGATGCGATAATTGCCCGTTGTTTACAGACTATTTCACAGTTAATTCCACTGTCGTCGGCGGTGTTTTATCGGGTTAATCATCGTTTAAAACCAGAACACTATATTTTGCATAATATTTCTGCTAATACGCACCAGCAATATCTGGAGTGTTTTCAGCCGTTAGATCCGCTGCTGCCGTCCCGCTTTAGCCATCAGGCGATTACCATGGCGGCGATGACGCCAGGCGTCTGTGACCGTAACCGTCATTACTATCATGAGTTTATGTTGCCGAATAATGTTCGCGACATGACGGAGGTCTTTATTCGCCGCGACCGACGGATTATTGCCGGCATCTCCTTAATGCGCGACGTCGCTTTCTCCAGCGAAGAGCGTCTGCGCGCCCAGGCGGTGCTGCCGTTGGTGGAGCTGGCAATCCACGATTGTCTCCGGGAAGAGGATGACCTGCCGGCGATGCTGACGGCGAAAGAGCGTGAAATTGTGGGCATGGTCCGTGAAGGGGCCAGTAATAAGCTAATTGCCCGTCAGCTGGATATTTCTCTCTCCACGGTGAAAACCCACTTACGCAATATTTTTGCCAAGACCGAAGTGGTCAATCGTACCGAGCTCGTTTCCCGAACCTGGATGCCATCCGCTCAGCGCACGCTGCATCTGTAATCTGACTCATCGCATCCCGCGCGCGCCGCCGACCGCGGCGTTTTCCTGATGCCTGACGGTATCACTCCCTGGACTGCTGCCCGGGGGGAGACTTTTTTGACTGGAGCACGCACCACGATGTCGAGTATGCCTGTTGCTGAAAAGCCTTTATCCCAGCCGTCAGGGCTGGTTTTTACCGCCCGCCTGCTGGCGGCCATCGTCATTTTCGCTGCCGTTGCGCCGGGGATTCTGATGACCGCGCCAGCGGTCGCGGCGCAGCTGGCCAGCGAATGGCAGCTGACGCCGGCGGAGATTGGCTATCTTTTCTCCGCCGAACTCGGCGCCATGAGCCTGGCGACGCTGCCGGCATGGTGGTGGATGAGTCGTCTGAACTGGCGCCGCGTGGCCCTGTGCGCCTGCGCGGTATTTCTCGTCGCCAATCTTGTTTCGGCGGCGGTCAGTCAGTACGAAACGCTGCTGATCGCCCGCTTCATCGCCTCGCTGGCGGGGGGCACCCTGATGATTCTGTGTATCAGCTGTGCGGCCGGGACGGCCAATCCTTCCCGGGTGTATGCCTTCTGGGTGCTGGGACAGCTGCTGCTGGGAATGGTGGGACTGCTGGTGTTACCCGCGCTGTTTGCCAGCTTTGGCCTGAAGGTGGTGTACCTGATCCTCGCCGCTATCATGCTCTGCTGTCTGCCGCTGGTCCCGGCTTTTCCCCAACGTTTTCAGCCGATGTCCGCCTCCCGCCTGCGGCCGTCGGTCGCCCCGCTGCGTAAGCTATTAGCCGTGCTGGCGGTGCTGACGTTTTATATCAGCCTCAGCGCGGTGTGGACCTTTATCGGCACCATTGGCAGCGCGGCGGGATTGACCGCGGCGCAAATTGGTATGGTACTGGCGGCCGCGACGGTATTCGGCATTATCGGCGCGGGCGGGGCGGCTTTGCGCGGCACGCGGCGTCCGGACCGGATAGCGGTCTGGCTGGGCTACGGTCTGCTGATCCTCAGCATAGTGCTGCTGGTCAGCCATCCGCTGCTGGTGCGCTTCGCGCTGGCGGCGCTGCTGTTCAAATTCACCTGGACCTTTGTTCTGCCTTTTATTCTCGCGCGCGTTGCCGGGCTGGATAACAACGGTCGCCTGATGAACAGCATCAATCTGGTGATTGGCGGCGGAATGGCGGCCGGTCCGGCGCTGGCCGGGGCGCTGCTACAACGTTTTTCCAGCGCCGATGCGCTGCTTGCGGCGGCAGGCGGCTGCGCGCTGATCTCAGCGGGATTAATTCTGGCGGCATCGTCCGCCGGAAAGAGTGAGCCAACGGGAGGATAGAGTGAAAAGAAAAACCGGTTTCTTCTTTGATGAACGTTGTTTCTGGCACAGTACCGGCCTGCATGCGGTGACGCTACCGGTCGGTGGCTGGGTACAGCCTCCGGCAGGGGGCGGCCATGCGGAATCGCCGGAAACCAAACGTCGGATGAAAAACCTGATGGATGTCGCGGGGCTGACTTCGCAGCTTCAGCTACGCGGCGGCGCGGCCGCCAGCGAGGAGGATCTGCGCCGCATTCACCCGGCCCATTATCTGGAGCGCTTTAAGGCGATCAGCGATAGCGGCGGCGGTCTGCTGGGCAAAGAGGCGCCGCTGGGACCGGGCAGCTATGAAATCGCCTGCCTTTCTGCCGGACTGGCCTGTGCCGCGGTAGAGGCGGTGCTGAGCGGCGAGCTGGATAATGCCTACTCTCTGTCGCGGCCGCCGGGTCACCACTGCCTGCCGGATCAATCGATGGGCTTCTGTTTTCTTGCCAACATTCCCATTGCCGTGGAGCGGGCGAAGGCGCGGCTCGGGCTGGGGAAAGTGGCGATCCTCGACTGGGATGTGCACCACGGCAACGGTACGCAACATATCTATCTGCATCGTGACGATGTGCTGACTATCTCGCTGCACCAGGACGGCTGTTTTCCGCCAGGCTATGCCGGAGAGGAAGATCGCGGCACCGGCGCCGGCGAAGGTTACAACATCAATGTTCCGCTGATGGCCGGCGCGGGGGACGACGGCTGGCGCTATGCGCTGGAAACGATCGTTCTGCCGGCGCTGGCGCGCTTTGAACCGGAGCTGATTATCGTCGCCTGCGGTTACGATGCCAACGCGATGGATCCGCTGGCGCGAATGCTGCTCCACAGCGATAGTTTCCGCGCCATGACCGAACGGGTGCAGGAGGCCGCCGATCGCCTGTGCGGCGGTAAGCTGGTGCTGGTTCATGAAGGGGGCTATGCCGAATCCTATGTACCGTTCTGCGGGCTGGCGGTGATGGAGGCGTTGAGCGGCGTGAAAACCGAGGTTGAGGATCCGCTGCTGGCGTTTATTCAGCAACAGCAACCGCGTGAAGCCTTTACCCGCTTTCAGCGTCAGGCGATTGATGAACTGGCGCACCGGTTTGGGCTGAAGTAATGTCCGTTCGCTTCTCCGCTATGAAGGCGGAGAAGCGCTCTCCTGTGCGGTGCTCTTTTTCACTGTCTCTTTGATGTCACTTCTCTGTCGCCGTCTGCGCCATCCACTGACCGATCGCCTGATGCAGCATATTCATAACGCTCAACAGCAGCATCCGCTGGTGTTTTTCGAGGCGCAGATAGCGGCGCAGCGGCGGCATTTTGCAGACCACTTCGCTGGCGGCCCACGGCTCAATGCAGCAGCGCCAGCGCTGGTTATCGATGGTTAAGGAGAAGCGGCGGTAGTCCAGTTCGCTCAATGTCTGCTGTAAACGCGGAAAACGGTTGAGGTAATGAGCGAGGTCGGCGGCCGGTTTTGCCGCCCGAAAGGTCACCGGCTGGCGTTTAAGCCAGCCGGATTGATGGGCGCGAATTCTCCCCTGAGCGGGCCGGGTGACCGGCCCCTCGACGACAAATTCGCAGCTGTGAATGCTGGCCATAAACAGCCGTTTCTGGCGAACGCTGAAGGTGACATCGGTGGTGGCGTTCAGGTGCAGCACCGCGCTGCGCTCGCTGAGCTTTTCGCTATCCCAGCCGGCCAGATCGCGCTGCACCGCATTCATCAGCGGCGTACTAAATGAGGGGACGGAGGGCATCTGGCGTCATCTCCCCTTGGTTCTGTTTCTCATAGTTGCCAATCGCGCGTTCCACCACCTCTTCAACCGGCACCGGACGGAACGGGTTGACCCGCTGGACGCACACCGTCCAGAAAAGGGCATAGGCGGCGGTCAGGCCGAGCATGATGCCGAATGGCACCAGCACTTCGCGGCTGTCCATCCCCGGCGGGGTGATATTGATGATGGCGATAATAATCCCGACGCTGGAGATAATCTGCGGCAGCGGGAACCACGGCGAGCGGTAGGCGCGGGGCAGATCCGGACGACGAATACGCAGCAGTACCACCGAGAGGGTCACCAGCAGATAGGCGACGCCCCAGGCGCAGACGGCGGCGAGGATCAGCGGCACGATACGATCGATATTGCCGTTCAGATACCAGGCGTGCAGGCAGGGAATCGCCACGCCAATGGCAATGGCGATAACCGGCGTCTTGAAGCGAGGGTGCAGCCAGGTCAGGAAGCGCGGGAGCGCGCCATCCAGCGCCATGCCGTAGATAATCCGCGGTACGGCGGCCATCAGAGTATTAATGGTTGCGCAGCCCGCCAGCAGCAGGCCGACGCCCAGCCAGTACTGTCCCGCGTGACCCATCACCCGTTCAGCGAAGGCCGGAATAGCCATCGGCGTATCCAGCAGATGGACGTTGTTGGCCGCGTCCAGCATCACGTTCTCGACCTGACGGTTAATGGCCGCGCCATAGATAAACATGCAGCTTGCGACGCCCAGCAGGCCGAGCGCCATCGCGCGAGGAATGGTCCGGTGCGCTTGTTTAATTTCCGGGGCCATGGGGGTCACCAGTTCACAGCCGACGAACATAAACATCGCCATGCCGATATAGCCGAACAGACCTGAAAGATCGCTGACATTCAGCGGCGTGCCGAACCAGCCGGAGAGATGGGTCACCGGCGCCATAAAAATCCCGCACAGGCCGAAGATGGTCAGCGTGCTCCACATCCCGAAGGTCAGTACGACTTCGACCTTTCCGAAGATCTCGACGCCAATGGCGTTCAGCAGGCCGAACACCACCACCATCCCGACGCCGACCATCCAGGTATTCTGGTGGACGGCCATCTGGCTGCTGATGGACTCAAAGTTCACCAGCGCCATCACCCCGGCCAGGATGGTTTCCGCGGTGCCGGCAAAAATATGCACGATCAGATAGGCGCACAGCGCGCCGGTAATGGCGAAAAAGCGCCCCATCCCGCAGGCGATATAGTCATATACCGAGCCGGTAGTGGGGATCAGCGTCGCCGCTTCGGCAAAGGTGGTGACCTGTGCCTGCATCATGATAAACGCCAGCAGTACCGCCAGCGCGAAGGTATCGCCGCCCATGCCAAAACCGCTGGTCACGGTCAGGATCACCGGGCTGGCCATAATCAGTCCGACGGAGCTGGCGAGGGTAGTTGGAAAGCCGACGACGCCGCGTTCGAGATGGCCGGCGAGTCTTTTACTGAACATAGTCAACCTCTGCACAAGATAGGTAAGGGCAGGGAGTGGCTGGAAGTGAATAGCCATTCCGGATAGTCATAATTTAGGTTGGCATCCGGCTCAATGAATATCGTCCTGAAGGTGGAGAACGGCGGTTGAATCTGTGACCAGGTGCATGAATACAATCCCCGCCGCCGGGCACCGGGGATTGTCTGCGTGGGTTAGCGGCTTTCGACGTTCGCCAGGTAGTGTTTGACGAAGCGTGGGGTGAGGATTTTCCACTCCACTTCGGTGCCCTGCTTGACGAACCAACTGTCGCCCGGCGCGAAGCGCTGCGGCTCGCCGCCCGACACGGTCAGCTCAACTTCGCCTTCCAGCACGGTGGCGTGTTCGGTAAACGGGTAGGTCATGGTGAAACTCCCCTGCGTGGATGAAAACAGACCGCAGGTAAAGGCGTCCTGCGGTTCGCCGTAAACCATAGCGCCCGCCACCTGCGGATCGCCTTCGGTCGGCGTTGCCCCCAGCAGGCTGACGCTGCCGATAGGCTGCAGTTCAGGAACCGGTTGATCGAGTTTAAATGCTTGCATGATGTTCTCCTGGTTAACTCCGGCCTTTCCAGTAACCGGCGGTTTGATGCATGAGTTTTCCGGCGCTGACCAGCAGCAGACGCAGGCTGTCACGACCGTGGATTGTTGCGTGAGGAATACTGCTCATCAGGCGGTAACGATCTGAGCCGCCGTTAATTCCTTCGGCGAGAATTTTGCACACGATATGCGAGGGGGTGACGCCAAACCCGGAATAACCCTGAACGTAGAAAACGTTATTGTGGTCGCGCAGAGTGCCGATTTGCGGGAACAGGTTCGCGCTACAGGCCATCGGGCCGCCCCAGGCAAAGTCGATTTTGACATCCTTAAGATAGGGGAACACTTCCGCCAGCAGCGTACGATTCCAGGCGGCAAAATCGTTCGGCGTATATTCAAGGTAGCGCGTGGCGCTGCCGAACAGCAGGCGGTTTTCCCGCGTAATACGGTAGTAGTTGATGACCGGGCGAATATCGCTGAAGGCGCCGCGCAGCGGGCTGATGCGTTCGATCAGCTCATCGGAAAGGGGTTCCGTTGAGACCTGATAAGAGTAGGTGACCAGCGTCTTGTTATAGATCTCCGGCTCCAGATTATTGAGGAAGCTGTCGCAGGCCCACAGCAGTTTAGCCGCCTTCACGCTGCCCATCGCCGTGCGAACCCGCACCTCTTTGCCGTAATTCACCTCAACGACCGGAGAGGATTCGAAAATTTTCACCCCTAATGAATGCGCCGCTTTTGCCGAGCCCAGCAGCATATTCAGGGAGTGAATCTGCCCGCCGCCCATATGCTTGAGCGCGCCGCAGTAGACGTCGGAGCCGACAATTTGCTGCACATCGCTGCCGGTATAGAGCGCGATATCCTCATCCGGAGTGGCGGCCTTAAACTCTTTTTCCCACTGGCGCAGGGTCTTCAACTGACGCTGGTTATAGGCCAGATAACCGTAGCCCGGAACAAAGTCGGCATCGATATTGTATTTCTTAATCCGTTCGCGAATGATGCCTGCGCCAAGGTTCGAGATTTTAAACAGCGTCTCCAGCCCCTCTTTGCCCACGTGTTTTTTCACCGCTTCGATATCGTGACCAATGCCGGCCATGACCTGGCCGCCGTTGCGACCGGTGCCGCCGTAGCCTAAATGACGGGCTTCGAGTACGACTACGTTGGTGATGCCCTGTTCGGCCAGTTCCAGCGCAGTGTTGATACCGGAAAAGCCGCCGCCGATGATCACCACGTCGGCGGCAATATCATCCTGCAGCGCCGGAAAATGCAACTGATATTTTTTGGTGGCGCCGTAGTAGTTCAGCGCATCGATTTTGATATTCATAGCGTTACCCTGTCTGTCTCGCCTGGCTAAGACCCCCATCACAGCACGGCGGCGGGGCGCTGAATATCGTCCGAAAGAATGACGTTCTTTAGAACGATAGGCAGCCTGTTTCCGGCGTGATGTGATGAGGAACATTTCCTGAAAAAACGGATGCCACCGATGAGCGACGTGACCTTACTTGCTGAAGTAGCAGCTTTTTTACGCCAACCGCACGGGCAGTTTATTGCCGGAGAGGCTGTGCCCGGCAACGGACCGACGCTGGCGGTGATAAACCCCGCCACCGGCAAAGCGATTGCCGAAGTGACGGCGGCGGATGTCGGGCAGGCGGATGTGGCGATGGCCAGCGCCAGCCAGGCGTTTGACTCCTGGCGCGCGATGCCGACACTGCAGCGCGGCACGCTGCTGCTCAGGCTGGCCGATCTTCTGGCCAGCCACCGTGAGGAGCTGGCGCAGCTGGAGAGCCTGTGCTCCGGGAAAACCATCGGCCTGGCGCGAATGCTTGAGCTGGATCAGTCGGTGGCGTTCCTGCGCTACTTTGCCGGCTGGGCGGGCAAGGTCACCGGCGAAACGCTGGACGTCTCGCTCCCGTCGATGGCGGGAGAGCAGTACACGGCCTTTACCCGTCGTCAGCCGGTTGGCGTGGTGGTTGGGATCGTGCCGTGGAACTTTTCGATAATGATCGCCATCTGGAAGCTGGCGGCGGCGCTGGTGTGCGGCTGTACCATCGTGATTAAGCCGAGCGAGTATACGCCGCTGACGCTGCTGCGGGTTGCTGAGCTGGCGAAAGAGGCGGGGATCCCGGACGGGGTGATTAACGTGGTGAACGGCGCGGGCGGTGAAATCGCCCAGCGCTTGATTGCCCACCCGACCTGCGCGAAGGTCAGCTTCACCGGTTCGGTGGCGACCGGCGAGAAAGTCCAGCAGGCGGCGACCGGCGCCGGAAAACGCGTCACCCTCGAACTGGGGGGCAAAAACGCCGCGCTGTTTCTCGACGACCTCACCCCCGAGGCGATGACGGACGGCATTATTGAAGCGGGCTATCTGAATCAGGGGCAAATTTGCGCCGCCGCCGAGCGTTTTTATCTGCCGCAGGGCAAGCTGGATGCGGTGCTGGAAATACTGAAGCAGCGCCTGTCTGCGCTGCGCCCCGGCTCACCGCTGGATGAGCAGACGCTGATGGGGCCGCTGGCCAATCGGGCGCAGTTTGAGAAGGTGCTGCAGCTGATTGAGAAAGCGCGGGAAGAGGGCGACACCATTGTCTGCGGCGGCGAAGCGCTGCCCGGCGACGGCTATTTTGTCTTACCGACGGCGGTGAAGGTCCGGAGCGAAAACAGCACGCTGATGCAGGAAGAGACCTTCGGTCCGGTATGCAGTTTTATCGGCTACCAAAGCGAAGAGGAGGCGCTGTCCCGCATTAACGCTTCGCCGTTTGGCCTGGCCGCCAGCGTCTGGTCGGAGAATATCCGCAAGGCGCTGCGCTATTCCGACGCGATTAACGCCGGAATTGTCTGGGTGAATATGCACACATTCCTCGACCCGGCGGTGCCGTTTGGCGGCATGAAAGGGTCGGGGATTGGCCGCGAGTTCGGCAGCGCCTTTATCGATGATTACACCGAACTAAAATCGGTGATGGTGCGCTATTAATCTGCCGTCACCGGCCGCTATTGTTCTGCGGTGAGCGTATATCGGGCCGTGCGATTGGCAGGCGGCGGCCCGCTTCTTCCCCTTACCCCGCACGGTCAGCGCGCGGGGTCTGTTGTTCTCTCCCCCCGCTCGTGAGAGCCGCTCCCCCACATAAGAATGCCTTGTTTTCAGCCGATTATCGCTTTTGCGCGGGTCGGTCGTGATTAGACTTGCACGCTACAAGATAATGAGTATAGTTCTCATTCTTCTTTTTGTTTGCAGGCTAAGAATGGACTAACCTGCGCCAGTGAGTCGCTCACAAGGAAACAGCGAAGGCGTAGGGTGGGGTTCAGACTTGCTATGCCGGAACAACATAATATCGGCGCAGAGCTACCACCGGTTTATTGATTTTGTTAAGGATTTCAATGATGAAATACACCATTCCGGTATTAGCTCTGGTCATTTCTGCCGTCTTAAGCGGCTGCGCCACCCCCCCTTCCACGAGGGTAACCCCGCCGGTCGCCGAGAAAAACGCCGTTACCGTCATACAGCCGCTCAAACGTGAACTGGCTGAGGGGCTGTACGAAATGGCGCTCAGCCCGCAGGGCGATGCGTTGTACGTGGCCAGCGCCGAAGGGTTTAAAGATGTGCAGGGCGGCGCTGTCTACAGGCTTGACCCGAAAACGCTGAAAACCATCGGCCTGAGCCATACCGACCTGAAAAACTTTGCCGTACAGATGACGCCGGACGGCAAAACGCTGTTCGTTACTCATTCGCTGGACGGCGGCATCAGCGCCATCGACACCGCGACCGGGAAGGTCAAAAAACGCCTGCTGTTTAGCGAGCGTAATGAGAAAGGGATGCCCTACGGCGCGCGCCAGATCCTGCTGCTGGACAATACCCTGTACGTCGGCGCCGTCGCCGACCCGGCGCAAATCTGGGTCGTTGACGCGACCACGCTGAAGCTGAAAACGCGGATTAAAAATACCGGCAAGTGGATGACTGGCCTGCACTATTCCACGCAAACCGGCCGCCTGTACGCCGCCAACGGCAGCGGCGAGATCCTGGTGATTAATCCGCGCAGCAACCGGATTGAACAACGCTGGAAACCGCTGGGCGACAAACCGGCTCTGCTGCTGAACATCGCCGAAGACAGCGAGACCGGGCGCCTGTTTGTGACCGATAACTCGAAGGCGAAAACCACCCTGGTGCTGGATATTCACAGCGGCAAAGTGATTAAGCAGCTGGAGGTGGGTGACTCTTTGGCGGTGCTGTTCAACCCGAAACGCAATGAAATTTATATCTCCCAGCGTGAATCCGGCAAGGTTATCAGCCTCGATGGCACCACTTATGCGCTGAAAAAACAGTGGGATATCCCTGCGAATCCAAACAGCCTGCTGCTCGATGCCGAGGGGCAGACGCTGTTTGTGACCGTTAAACAACCGTTCAACAAAGATCACTCCACCAAAGGTCCGGACAGCGTTGTCCGCATCGACCTGAACGCGCAATAAAAAATTCTGGCCCGGCAGCGGGCCATTTGTTTCATTTATCTTCATCACGGACTCATTATGCACATCACGTCTTCCCCATTCCCGCTGCGCAAAACGCTGCTGGCGTTAACCATTGGCGCCATTACCCATAGCGCTGCGGCAGCAGACAACACCGCGGATAGCCCCAAAAACGAAGAGGTTATGCTCGTTCAGGCGACCGAAGGCAGCGATTTTAAAGCCGGCGGCGACCTGGTGGTACCGGCCTTCCTTGACGGACAAATTGCCCACGGCGGCCGTATTGGTATGCTTGGCGAACAAAAAGCGATGGACGTGCCGTTTAACGTTATCGGCTATACCTCGAAACTGATTCAGGATCAGCAGGCGCAAACTATCGCCGACGTGGTCAGTAATGACGCCGGCGTTCAGGCGGTGCAGGGCTACGGTAACTTTGCCGAAACCTATCGCATTCGCGGGTTTAAGCTGGATGGCGATGATATGACCATGGGCGGTCTGGCGGGCGTGGTGCCGCGTCAGGTGATGGATACCCAGATGCTGGAGCGCGTTGAAGTCTTCAAAGGGGCTAACGGTCTGCTCAATGGCGTCGCCAGCAGCGGCGTCGGCGGGATGATCAACCTCGAACCGAAACGTGCGGATGATATACCGACCACCCGCGTTGGCGTGGACTATACCGCCGATTCCCAGGTCGGCGGCAGCCTCGACCTTGGTCGTCGCTTTGGCGAGGATAATCAGTTTGGCGCCCGGGTGAACCTGGTTCACCGCGAAGGTGAGGGGGCGGTTGATAATGACAAGCGCCGCACGACGCTGGCGTCGCTGGGGCTGGATTATCGCGGCGACCGTTTCCGCTCCTCTCTTGATTTCGGCTATCAGAAAAAGACGTTCCATGGCGGAACGATGGGAATCAATATCAGCGGCATCGATTTTGTTCCTGCGCTGCCGGATAACAGCAAAAACTACAGCCAGAAGTGGGGCTATAGCGATATCGAAAGCGAATTCGGTATGGCCAAAGCCGAGTATGACCTGACCAACAGCTGGACGCTGTACAGCGCCCTCGGCGGCCAGCACTCGCATGAAACCGGCATCTACAGCGCGCCGAAGCTGGTTGACGAGAACGGCGATGCGACCGTCGGGCGTCTGGATACCAACCGCATCATCGACTCGATCAGCGGAATGGGCGGTGTGCGGGGTAATTTCAACACCGGTGTTATCTCTCATCAGGTCAACGTCGGCTATGCCGCCCAGGTCAGAACCGATGCCACCGCGTGGCGTATGTCGGCGAAAAACCCGACCACCAATATCTATGACAACCATGATGTGGCGATGCCGAATAACGCTTATTTTGGCGGCAACTACTTCGACCCGCTCACCACCTCACGCAGCCGTACCCAGGGCTGGCTGCTGAGCGACACGCTAGGTTTCTTTGATAACAGCCTTCTGCTTACCGCCGCCGCGCGTCATCAGAAAGTGGTGGTGCGTAACTACAGTAATCAAACCGGTCTGGAAGATACCTCTTCCCGCTATACCCAGAGCCGCTGGACGCCGACGGTCGGCCTGGTCTACAAGCCGTGGGAGACGCTGTCGCTGTATGCCAACCACACCGAGGCGCTGCAGCCGGGGAGCGTGGCGCCGAATACCGCGACAAATGCCGGGCAGAGTACCGGGATCGCTCATTCGAAACAGGATGAGGTGGGGGTGAAAATTGATTATGGCACCCTGGGGGGGTCGCTGGCGCTGTTTGAAATTAAAAAGCCTAACGCCATCTCCGATGCTAACGGCTACTACGGTCTGGATGGCGAGCAGCGTAACCGCGGTGCCGAACTGAACGTCTTCGGCGAGCCGACGCTGGGCCTGCGCCTGAACGGCAGCGTGCAGTGGCTGGATCCGAAGCAAACCAAAACGGCGCAGGGTATCAACGAGGGTAAAGATGCCATCGGCGTTTCTCGCTTCTACGCGGTGTTAGGTGCGGAGTATGACATCAAGCCGGTTGACGGGCTGACGGCCACCGCGCGGGTGAACCACACCGGTTCACAGTATGCCGACGCGGCGAACAGCAAAAAGCTCGACAGCTATACGACCCTCGATTTGGGCGTACGCTACCGTCTGGCGCTGAATCAGAATCAAAACCAGATGGTCCTGCGTGCCGGGGTGGATAACGTGACCAATGAGAACTACTGGTCAGGTATTGATGATACCGGCACCTATCTGTTCCAGGGGCAGCCTCGTACCGTTAAGGTATCGATGAGCTACGATTTCTGATGGTAAAATCCGGGGCGGGCCAACGCCGCTCGCCCCTTCTGTTTATCCCTTTTTCGCCGCCCGTCGCCATCCATTGCCGCGCAATCAACGCATCTGCAGCTTGAAGTCGGGCGAGCAGAAGTGTTAAAAGGTGCCCCTTCATAAAAACTCACAGGGGAAAGACGTGAAAGACGCGTCAACGCAGTCAGATGCCACAGCGGAGAGCGGCCCGACGCTTCATCGCGGTTTACAGAACCGACATATTCAGCTCATTGCCCTCGGCGGCGCTATCGGTACCGGCCTGTTTCTCGGTATCGGACCGGCGATTCAGATGGCCGGCCCGGCGGTCCTGATCGGCTATGCCGTCGCCGGGATCGTCGCTTTTCTGATCATGCGCCAGCTTGGCGAAATGGTGGTCGAAGAGCCCGTCTCCGGCTCCTTTGCCCACTTCGCATATAAATACTGGGGGCCGTTTGCCGGTTTTCTCTCCGGCTGGAACTACTGGGTGATGTTTGTGCTGGTGGGGATGGCTGAGCTCACCGCCGCCGGTATCTATATGCAGTACTGGCTTCCGGATGTGCCGACCTGGGTCTGGGCGGCGGCCTTCTTTGTCATCATCAATGCCGTTAACCTCGTTAACGTTCGCCTGTATGGCGAGGCGGAGTTCTGGTTTGCCTTAATTAAAGTGCTGGCGATTATCGGCATGATTGGCTTTGGCCTGTGGATGCTGTTTGGCGGCCACGGCGGCAGCAAAGCCGGATTTGATAACCTGTGGCGTCACGGCGGTTTCTTCGCCACCGGCTGGCATGGCCTGGTGATGTCCCTGGCGGTGATTATGTTCTCTTTCGGCGGTCTGGAGCTGATTGGTATTACCGCCGCCGAAGCGCAAAATCCGCAAAAGAGCATTCCGAAAGCGGTCAACCAGGTGGTGTACCGTATTCTGCTGTTTTATATCGGTTCGCTGGTGGTGCTGCTGGCGCTCTATCCGTGGGTGGAAATTAAGTCCGACAGCAGTCCGTTTGTGATGATTTTTCATAATCTTGACAGTAACGTCGTAGCTTCTGCGCTGAATTTCGTCATTCTGGTGGCATCGCTGTCGGTCTACAACAGCGGCGTTTACTCCAACAGCCGCATGCTGTTCGGTCTGTCGGTCCAGGGCAATGCGCCGAAGTTTCTGGCCCGCGTCAGCAAACGCGGCGTGCCGGTCAATTCGCTGATCCTCTCCGGGGTGATTACCTCGCTGGTGGTGCTGCTGAACTATCTGCTGCCGCAGAAAGCGCTGGGTCTGCTGATGGCGCTGGTGGTGGCAACGCTGCTGCTGAACTGGATAATGATCTGCATGGCGCACCTCAAGTTCCGCGCGGCCCAGCGCCGAAAAGGGCGGGAGCCGAAGTTCAAAGCGCTGCTGGCGCCGGGCGGCAACTACCTCTGTATTGCCTTCCTCGCGCTGATTCTGGTGCTGATGTGCACCATCGACGGCATGCGCCTGTCGGCCATTCTGCTGCCGGTATGGATCCTGTTCCTGTTTATGGTCTTTAAGCTGCTGCGCCGTCCGGCGTAATGCCTCCTTGCCCCGGCGTTCGCCGGGGCGATCTGCCTATTATTGTGATCGTCTTCGCGCTTAGCGTATTTTGCGCAGGATCTTCTTTTTGTAATCGATTACTTTCCATCTGGTGACGTTTTGTAATCGATTACTTTTTGAGGGCGGACAAAATGGTATCAACGACGGAAGGGCGTGAAAGCGTTGGCGTACAGCACCGGTTTCTGGTGCCGCGCCTGGCGCTAATGATGTTTATGCAGTTCTTTATCTGGGGAAGCTGGTCGGTGACCCTGGGGCTGGTGATGACGCGCTACGATATGGCGCTGCTGATTGGCGATGCGTTCTCTGCCGGGCCTATCGCCTCGATTTTATCGCCGTTTGTGCTGGGGATGCTGGTCGATCGCTTCTTTGCTTCGCAGAAAGTGATGGCGGTGATGCATCTGGCGGGGGCCGCAATCCTGTGGTTCGTTCCCCAGGCGCTGGTCGCGCACAATGGCGCGCTGCTTATCGGCCTGCTGTTTGGCTATACGCTGTGCTATATGCCGACGCTGGCGCTGACCAACAATATTGCTTTCCACAGCCTGAATAATGTCGATAAAACCTTCCCGGTGGTCCGCGTCTTTGGCACCATCGGCTGGATTATTGCCGGGATTTGTATTGGCGTGAGCGGAATTTCCGATACCACGGCTATCTTTAATCTGGCGGCGCTGTGTTCGGTCTTACTGGCCCTCTACAGCCTGACTTTGCCACATACGCCGGCAGCGGCGAAAGGCATTCCGCTGAAGTTTCGCGACCTGCTCTGCGCCGATGCGTTTGCGCTGCTCAAGACGCGCCATTTCTTTATTTTCTCACTCTGCGCCACGCTGATCTCGATTCCGCTGGGTACCTACTATGCCTACACCGCCTCCTATCTGGCGGATGCCGGCGTGGCGGATGTCAGCACCGCGATGTCATTTGGGCAGATGTCGGAAATCGCGTTTATGCTGGTGATCCCGCTGCTGTTTCGCCGCCTCGGGGTCAAGTACATGCTGCTGGTCGGGATGGCGGCGTGGTTTGTGCGCTATGCCTTCTTTGCCCTTGGGGTGAGTGAAGAGGGGCGCTTCCTGCTCTATCTCGGCATCCTGCTGCACGGCGTGTGCTACGACTTCTTTTTTGTTGTCGGCTTTATCTATACCGACCGCGTGGCGGGGGAGAAGGTCAAAGGCCAGGCGCAAAGCATGATCGTCATGTTCACCTACGGCATCGGGATGCTGCTGGGATCGCAAATTTCCGGCGCGCTGTATAACCAGCTGGTGGCCGGGCAGAGCGTGCCGCAGGCGTGGGTCACCTTCTGGTGGATTCCGGCGGTGGCCGCGGCGGTTATTGCGCTGATTTTCCTTTTCTCTTTCCAGTACCGTGAGAAAGAACAGCATTAACTATCAGGAGGGGGTATGAAAACGATGAAGGGACCGGGGATTTTTCTGGCACAGTTTATCGGCGCTCAGGCGCCGTTTAACACCCTGGACGGGATCGCCGCCTGGGCCGCCGGACTGGGCTATCAGGCGCTACAGATCCCGTGTAATCATCCGGCTATTTTTGATGTTGAACGGGCGGCGACGAGCCAGACCTACTGCGATGACATTCGCGGGCGGCTGGCGGAACATGGCCTGACCATCAGCGAGCTCTCAACCCATCTGGAAGGGCAGCTGGTGGCGGTTCATCCGGCCTATGACCAAGCGTTCGACGCCTTTGCTCCCGCCGCGCTGCGCGGAAATCCGCAGGCGCGCCAGCAGTGGGCGGTGGAAAAAGTGCGCCAGGCGGCGGTGGCATCGGCGCGCTTAGGCCTGCAGGCCCATGCGACATTTTCCGGATCGCTGGCGTGGCCGCTGTTTTACCCCTGGCCGCCGCATAATCCGGCACGGATTGATGAGGCGTTTGATGAACTGGCGCGGCGCTGGCGTCCGCTCCTCGATCTCTACGATGAGCAGGGGATCGACCTTTGCTATGAAATTCATCCGGGTGAGGACCTGCACGATGGCGTGACCTTTGAACGCTTTCTGCAGCGGGTAGATAACCATCCGCGCTGCAATATGCTCTACGATCCCAGCCATTTGCACCTCCAGCAGATGGACTACCTGGCGTATATCGATATCTACCATTCGCGGATCAAAGCCTTTCATGTCAAAGATGCCGAGTTTCGTCGCGACGGCCGCAGCGGGGTATACGGGGGATATCAGCCCTGGCTGCAGCGGGCGGGGCGCTTTCGCTCGCCCGGGGATGGGCAAATTGATTTCAAGAGCATTTTCAGCAAGCTGACCGAATACGACTTTGACGGCTGGGCGGTGCTGGAGTGGGAGTGCTGCCTGAAGGAGGCGGAGGCCGGCGCGCGCGAGGGCAGCGAATTTATCCGCCGCCATATTATTCCCGTCTCCGAACGGGCGTTTGATGATTTTGCCAGCGGTCGCGAGGGGCAAGCATGATTCAGGTCGGCATTATTGGGACAGGATTTATTGGTCCGGCGCATATTGAAGCGCTGCGCCGGGTCGGCGACATCGAGGTGGTGGCGCTGTGCGACAGCAATCTGGCGCAGGCGCAGCAAAAAGCGCGGCAGCTCAATGTAGCGCAGGCTTATGGTCAGGTTGAGGCGCTGCTGGCTCATCCCGGCTTACAGGTGGTACATAACTGCACGCCGAACCACCTGCATGCGGAGATTAACCGCCAGGCGCTGCGCGCCGGGCTGCATCTGTTCTCGGAAAAACCGCTGTGCATGCTTCCGGATGAGGCGCGCGAACTGGTCGCGCTGGCGGAGAAGGCGGGGGTGGTGCACGGCGTAAGCTTTGTTTATCGCCAGTTCGCGATGGTCCAGCAGGCCGCCAGCATGATGCGTGCCGGACAGGTCGGGCGGCTGTTTTCGGCGCACGGCAGCTATCTGCAGGACTGGATGGTGCAGCAAAGTGACTACAACTGGCGGGTGGAATCGGCGCTGGGCGGCGCCTCGCGGGCGGTGGCGGATATCGGCTCCCATTGGTGCGACACGGTGCAGTTTATGACCGGCAGGCGCATCACCGAGGTCATGGCGGATCTTTCTATCGTCTGGCCGACGCGCCACGCGGCCGTTTCCGGCGAGTCCACCTTCAGCCAGACGGGTGAATCTCAGCGTTTTGAGGTGCGCGAGGTGGATACGGAAGATATGGGGTCCGTGCTGTTTCGCTTTGATGACGGCAGCAAAGGCTGCTTTACCGTTTCGCAGGTCAGCGCCGGGAGAAAGAACCGCCTGGCGGTTGAAATTAACGGCAGCCGCTGTTCGCTGGCGTGGGATCAGGAACTTCCGCAGCGGCTGTGGATTGGCCAGCGCGCGCAGCCAAATCAGCTGCTCAGCGATGATCCGAGCCTGATGCAGCCGGACGTCGCCGCCAGCGCCCACTTCCCCGGCGGGCATAATGAGGGGTGGCCGGACGCTTTCAAGAATATGATGTTGAGCTTCTATCAGGCGGTACGCGCCGGGAAGATGCCGGCCGCCGACGAGCGGCGTTTCGCCTCATTTTATGAAGGGGCGGATGTGATGTATATCGTTGAGGCGATTTTGCAAAGCCATCGGCAGCAGCGCTGGGTCAGCGTCAGGCGATAGCCGGCAGGTTGTGCGCCACGTCGGTGGCGCGCAATGGCTTATTTCACGCCAAGATACCCGTCCAGATAGGCGGCGGAAAGCTCGTTGCCGAACAGCACCGCGTCTTTATTCTCCATGTCATTATTCCAGCTATCGCTGGCATTACCGGTAAAGGTGTGTTGTGACCGGGTACCCTTCGCGACCTGTTGCTTAATGGCATCGGCGTTGCGTCGGGCATCGCTTTCGCTGATGCCGGCGGTCCGGTCCTGTTTGCCGCGGTTATAGATCCCGGTGAAGGTCGGCAGATTTAAGCGGTAATTTTCCTGACGATTTACGGCAAAATTACCGCCGACAAAATCAGAACGATGGGCGACAAAATAGTACGCGTGGCGCTCCGGCGATGATTTTGAGGCGGTGCAGCCGGTGAGGGCGGCGAGAGATCCGCCGAGGACAAGCAGTGCGACTTGAATCTTCATTGATGACATCATCCCTAACGTATTGATAATAAGCTTTTATAATTTTCGGCGCCCGAGCGCGGTGTTTATTTTACCCGCAAAATCATCGCGCTTAACGCCCGGGGAAAATAGCCCTGATAATTAATAGTTTTCCATGGCGATATGCAGGGGCATCAGCGGGCTTGCGCGCGCTCCCGCTGCACACCGACGGCCCGTTTATGGTAGCCTGCGCATTATCCCCCTTATCCCAGGAAGTGCCGCCTTTATGTCAATTCAGAAAATCGCCCGTCTGGCGGGTGTCTCAGTGGCAACCGTATCGCGGGTGCTGAATAACAGCGATACCGTCAAACCGAAGAACCGCGAACGCGTGCTGCAGGCGATTAAAGAGAGCAACTATCAGCCTAACCTGCTGGCCCGCCAGCTGCGGACGGCACGGAGCTACATGATTCTGGTGATGGTGTCGAATATTGCGAACCCGTTTTGTGCGGAAGTGGTGAAGGGCATCGAAGAGGAGGCGGAACGGCACGGCTACCGTATATTACTGTGTAATTCCGGGTCCGATCTGGCGCGCTCGACTTCCGGGCTGCGGCTGCTGTCGGGGAAAGTGGTCGACGGGATTATTACGATGAACGCGCTCTCCAGCCTACCGGAACTGACGATGATGATCGGCGATGCGCCGTGGGTGCAGTGCGCCGAGTATGCCGATGCCGGCAGTATCTCCTGCGTCGGCATAAACGACATCGATGCGGCGCAGGGGGCGGTGTCGCGGCTGGCGGAGAGCGGTTATCGGCGCATTGCCCTGATTAACCACGATCTGAGCTATCGCTATGCCCGCCTGCGCGAGCGCGGCTATAAAAACGTGCTCCATGTGCGTGAGCTCGCCTGGCAGCAGGTGGCCTATGCCAGCGACCTCAGCGCTGCCGCCGGTAAAGCGGCAATGGAAACGTTGCTGGCCTCCAAAGAGCGGCCGGATGCGGTATTTGCCGTCGCCGATTCGCTGGCGGCAGGCGCCCTGCGCGCGATTGCGCAGGCCGGACTGCGGGTTCCGGACGATATTGCGGTCATGGGGTTTGATGGCACGGAGCTGGCGGAGATGGTCTCGCCGCAGCTGACCACCGTGGAACAGCCGTCGCGCGACATTGGCCGCACGGCGGTGACCCTGCTGCTGAAGAAAATCGACAACCCGGATGCCACCGCCGAACGGGTGATGATGGACTGGCGCATCATTGCCCGCGCCAGTGCCTGAGTATTACCCGTGATGTGCCGCCGCCAGCGAACGAATATCGTTGCCGGTCGGTGACTGGTGAATACGCAGCCCGAATTCGTCAACCACGGCGAAAATATGGTCGAAAATATCAGCCTGGATGCTTTCATATTCTGCCCATACTACGGTGCTGGTGAAGCAGTAGATCTCAATCGGCAGGCCGTTGGCGTCCGGCGCCAGCTGGCGCACCATCATCGTCATATCTTTGCGCAGTCGCGGGTGGTTGCGCAGATACTCCTGTAAATAGGCGCGAAAGGTGCCGATATTGGTCATCTTGCGCAGGTTCAGCACCGAATGGTCGGCGGCATTTTGTTGGTTCCACTCGCTAATTTCCTGATAACGCGAGTCCATATAGGGCTTAAGCAGCCGGGCCTGAATTAAGCGCTGCTGCTCCTGCTCATCGAGAAAATGGATACTGGTGGTATCAATATTCAGGCTGCGTTTAATGCGGCGCCCGCCGGAGGCGGACATCCCGCTCCAGTTTTTAAAGGAGTCGGATACCAGCGACCAGGTGGGGATCGTGGTGATGGTATTGTCCCAGTTGCGCACTTTCACCGTGGTAAGGCCAATATCAATGACCGCGCCGTCGGCGCCGTATTTCGGCATTTCCAGCCAGTCACCGAGCTTCAGCATGTCGTTGGCGGAAAGCTGAATGCCGGCAACCAGGCCAAGGATCGGGTCTTTAAATACCAGCATCAGTACCGCGGCCATGGCGCCGAGGCCGCTGATCAATATCGCCGGCGACTGGCCAATCAGTAATGAGATAACCAGGATGCCAATAATAATCGCGCTGACCAGCTTAATGCCCTGGAATATCCCCTTCAGCGGCAGCTGGGATGCGGTGGCGAATTTCTGCGATAAATTGAAGACCACATCGAGCAGCGAAAAGAAAGACAGCAGGGCATAGATCATGACCCACAGCTGGGCGCAGGTGGTTAATATATTGGCGGCTTCACTGCCTTTTTGCAGCCACAAAACCGCCTGCACATTGACGATAATCCCTTGCAGGGTAAAGGCCAACCGGTGAAACAGTTTGTTCTGGGTGATGATTTGCAGCCACAAATGGCTGCTGGCCTGCGCGCGTTTTTCGAAGGCGCGCAGCACGCCTTTATGCAAAATAAAATGAACGACAATGGCCGTCAGTAAAATAATGCCGAAGATAATAATGAGCGAAGTGGTGGGGGTAATTTCGATGCCTAATGCGGCAATGTGTGAGATTAATTCCTGCATAACGTCTCCTGTACATCCAGCGGTAATGATGACCGCTGGATGTATATTATGCAAATCAGGCGTCATGCCATTTTGAATTATGAGGCGGTCGCCACCGGACGAATATTGAGATGATGGCGAAGCCACAGGGCAATCGCGCCTAAGAGCAGCATCATTGCCACCTCCACGGCCAGGAAATCGATCAGCGCCTGCGGATAGGTGCCGCCGCCTCGGGCGAGGGTTAAAAACAGCGAGCCGAGAATTGCCGGACCTAATCCCAGCGTCGCCTGTTGCAGGGTGCTGAGAATGGCGCTCCCGGCACCGGCATCGCTGGCGCTGATATCGCGCATGCCAATGCGATAAAAACTGTTAACGATCAGCGCCTGGCCGTAGCCGATAAGCGCGGTAGAGGGCACCATCGCCAGCGACGAGGTTTGTGCGCCGAAGTGACCGAAGGTGGCCATCAGCAGCAGCAGGCCGGCTATCTGAACCGCCAGCCCAATCAGCAGAATGCGTGCCATGCTGAAGCGGGCAATTAGCCTCGGCGCGTACAGCGCGGAGACAAAATAGGCCACGCCGAGGGCAATAAAGCTGTTGCCTGACTGCCATGGCGCCATGCCGAGACCGGCCTGCATGGTCAGCGCCATGCAGAACATGAAGCCGGACCAGGCGCTGAAGAACAGCAGGGCGATAGCCATGCCAAAGCGAATACTGGTGAGCTTCAGCAGCCGGGGCGGCAGCAGAGGCTGTTCGCCGCGCTGCTGCTTACGCAACGCGCTGGTCCGCATCCAGGCCAGCAGCGGCAGTATGGCCACCAGCAAAAGCTGGAACGTCCACGGCCAGTGAAGTTCCGGACCCAGCGCCATCGGAAACAGCAGGCAGCAGAGGATCAGCGCCAGGCTGAAGGTGCCCTGCCAGTCGATAGCCGAATGGGCTTCGCGGCGGGTTTCCGGGACATAACGGCGGCTAAACGCCAGCACCAGCAGGCAGATCGGGACATTGATAAAGAACGCGTTGCGCCAGCCCAGGCCGGCGATATCCGCCGAGACCAGCCAGCCGCCGCCCATCTGCCCGACGATAAAAGCAATCCCGCCAATCCCGCCATACAGACTGATCGCGCGCGCATGGGCGCTGCCTTTCAACGTCACATGCAGGGTGGTGAGGATTTGCGGCACGATCAGCGCCGCGCCTGCGCCTTGCAGCGTGCGGGCCGCCAGCAGTCCGCCGATGGAGTTGGCCATGCCGCACAGCAAAGAGGCGAGGCCAAAAAGCGCGACCCCCCACATAAACAGACGGCGGCGGCCGTAGTTATCGCCCAGCTTGCTGCCCATCGCCAGGCACACCGCAAAAGAGACGCCGTAGAGGGCGACGATCAGCTCCAGCTGGGTGGCGCTGGCATCCAGTGAATGAGTAATGGAGTCCAGCGCCACGTTGGTAATTGAGGTGTCGATCAGCGGCAGCATCTGGCCGGTCAACAGAAGCAGTAAACCGGCGCGGCCGGGTGAAACAGCAGACGAATTCATCGGATCTCTCCATTGCGTCATTCAGCGGATAGCCGTAGCATTACCGATAAATTAAACGGGTACCAGTTCCTGTCTATACTGGTATTGGTACTACCATGCTGGAGTCAATATGACGGGAATGCCGCAACGTGAAACGGTGCCGATAGCGCCCGACGATAGCCGTAAGCAGCTGGGCGCCTTTCTGCGCTCCCGGCGTGAAAGCCTTGACCCGCAGCGTCTCGGCCTGCCGCGAGTGGGCCGGCGACGCACGCCGGGGCTGCGTCGGGAAGAGGTCGCGATGCTGGCCGATGTCGGCGTGACCTGGTACACCTGGCTGGAGCAGGGACGGGAGGTCAATCCGTCGGAATCGGTGCTGATGGGCGTCGCGAATGCGCTGCAGTGCAGCCCGCTGGAGACGCGCCATCTGTTCGTGCTCGCCGGGCTAACGCCGCCGGAAACGACGCAGGTGAGCATATGCGAGGGGATTGCTCCGGGGACCCGGCGAATGCTCGATAGCCTGATGCCGCAGCCGGCCAGTATCCAGAAACCCAATTTCGATATCGTGGCGTGGAACGACAGTTTTTGTCGGCTGATGGGCGTCGATTTTGCCGCGCTCCCCGAAGAAAACCGTAACTGTATTTATCTCTATCTCACCCACGACACCTGGCGTAGCCGCATCGAGAACCGCGATGTGCTGCCGACGTTTGTCTCCTATTTCCGCGCGGCCATGGCCGAACACCGGGGCGACCCGCTGTGGGAAAATAAGCTGGCGCGCTTTTTTGCCGCCTCCGCCGAGTTTGAAACGCTGTGGCATCAGCGCTATGACGTTCGCGGCGTGGAAAATCAGGTGAAGAATTTCAACCATCCTCAGCTCGGGCGCTTTAGTCTGCAGCAGATGTACTGGTATTCCGCCCCGCGTAATGGCTCACGGCTGCTGGTGTACCTGCCGATGGACGAAGCCGGCGAGCAGGCGCTGGCGTGGCTGGATAAACAGGATTCTCTCTACTCATAACGACAGGGAACGCAGATGAACGTGACCAGGAAACAACAGCGGGTGATTCAGAGCGCGCTGGACGAATGGCAGGCCGCGGGGGCGTTGAGTCACGCGGAAAACCAGCGGCTGGCGGCCACCTTGCGCGTGAGCGCCTTTGACTGGCAGCGCCTGAGCCGCTACGCCTTCTGGACGGCGCTGGCCTGCCTGCTGATCGCGCTGGGCAGCATGCTTGCCGATAGCGAACTGATCGCCTGGCTGGTGAGCCTGTTCAGCGACTCGGCGCTGGCGCGGATTGCGCTGCCTGCGGCGGTGGCGCTGGTTTGCTACCTGTGGGGATTCCGCCGCCAGCGGCGGGCCGCCTACTGGCACTACAGTACCGAGGCGATTCTGTTTGTCGGCGTGGTGTTTACCGCGCTGGCGCTGTGGCAGCTCGGCGAGCGGCTGGATGACGGCAGCGGCCATATTGCGCCACTGTTTCTGGTCGGCTGCGCTATCTATGGCGCTATCGGCCTGGCGGCCCGTTCCGGGCTGGTGTGGCTGTTCTTCCTGCTGGCGCTGGGCAACTGGTTCGGCGCGGAAACCGGCTACGTGTCGGGGTGGGGGGCCTATTGGCTGGGCATGAACTATCCGATTCGTTTTGTGCTGTTTGGCGGCGTGCTGCTGGCGCTCTGTTTTATGCTGCAAAAGTGGCTGCTTCAGCGCCGGCTGTTTACCGTCAGTAAGGCCATGGGCCTGACGTATCTGTTTATTGCGCTGTGGATTCTGTCGATTTTTGGCTATCGGGATCTCGACGCCTGGTACAGTATTTCACCGCTGCAGCAGCTGCCGTGGGCGCTGCTATTCGGCGTCGCGGCGGGCATCTGTATTTATATCAGTCTGAAAACGGATGACGGAATGCTGCGCGGTTTTGGCCTGACCTTCCTGGCTATCAATCTCTATACGCGTTTCTTCGAGTTTTTCTGGGACGGGATGCACAAGGTGGTGTTCTTCCTGATTCTGGCCGTTTCGCTGGCGGTGATTGGCCGCTATGCCGAACGAATCTGGCACGCCGGCGAGCGGCGTGCGCGGGAAGATTAAATCTCGGTGATGGTCGTTGCCTGCGGCAGGCGCGATTTCGGCAGCCCGGCGTTGAAATCTTCTACGCTGTGGTGGCCGACCGGAACAACCACCAGGCTGGTATAGCCCTGCGCTTTCAGGTCGAACTCCGCATCGAGGATCGTGAAATCGACGCCTTCGATCGGCACCGCATCCAGCCCCATCGCTGCGACACCGAGCAGGAAGTTGCCGACGTTGAGGTAAACCTGCTTCGCCATCCAGTGGTTATCGTCATGCAGATCTTTGCGGTGCATATCGGCAAAGAAAAGGCGGCCTTTGTGGTTAGCGGCTTTGGCTTCCGGGGTGGCGAAGCGTCCGTCGGCCTCTTCCTGGTCCACCACGCGCTCCAGCCAGGCGTCGTCCATGGCCGTTTTGGCACAGAAAACCACGACATGAGAAGCATCAAGAATTTTACGTTCGTTGAAAACATAGGTGCCGCTGGCGGCTTTCGCCACGCGGGCTTTCCCTTCATCCGTGCTGGCAACGATAAAGTGCCACGGCTGAGAGTTGGTGCTCGACGGGCTGTATTGCAGCAACGTTTTCAGCTTTTCGGCTTCTTCAGCAGTCAGTTTTTTTGTGGCATCGAAGGCTTTCGTGGAGTGGCGCTTTAAGGCAACGGAGACGATATCCATAACTCTTCCTCACGGTTTATGCTCAAGATAATTCGAGTTTACAGCCCCTTAAGGGGCGTTTAGTGGGAGAAGAGTACAGCGAAGGCGGGGAAATGATAAGAGACAAAAATGCGATAACACTTATCGCGCTAGCCTGAAAATCCCGCCGGACGTAGCCGCAGCCGATCTTTTTTTGCCAGTTTATTCACCACCTGATTCCAGGAATCATCGATAAGTTCGGCCAGCAGACTCTCGCTGATATCCTCGCCAGGAACCACGGTAATCCAGTGTTTTTTGTTCATGTGATATCCCGGCTCAATACTGCGGTAAATCTCCCGATTGAGCAGGGATTTTTGCGGATCGGCTTTCAGATTCACCAGCGCCCGACCGCGAATGGTCATGGTGAGCATAAAAATGCGCCCGCCAACTTTGAACACATCATACTCGGGGCCGAACGGCCAGCAGTGTTCGGTAAACGGGTAGGCGAGCGCAATCCGGTGGGCGCTGGCGTGCAGCGAAGCGCGGTCCATCAGGCGTCGTTCTCGTGAAGCGCCTGCCACATGGTCTCAAAACCGAGGGCGATCAGATCGGGGGCACGCTGCGGATCGTGGCTGGCAAATTCGATAGTGGTTTCCGCCAGCGACAGAAACAGGGCGTCGCCAAAGGCGCTGTAGGCATCGCTCAGAAAGACCGGCTTGACCGACAGCTGGCACATTTCGTTGAGCTCGGGGAACATCTCTCTTACGCGGGTTCGGGTTTCATCGGTGATGCGTTCGCTGAGCGCCATCCGGCGAATCGCCTTGTGCTCCATCGGGTGGCGAATACTCCAGTCGATATAGCCGTCCCAGATATTGCGGGCGTTCTCTTTCGGCCGTTTTTCGTTTGGCGTCAGTCCGGAAACCATCGCTTTAACTAAACCTGATTTGATAGAGAGGTACAGTTCGTTGAGTAACTCATCCTTGGTGGCGAAATAGCGGAACAGCGTCCCCTCGGCAACTCCGGCGCTACGGGCAATGGCCGACGTTGAGGCGGCGACACCCGACTGGGCAAAGGCGGCCGTTGCGGCCTCCAGCAACGCTTGTTTTTTATCTTCACTCTTAGGACGAGCCACTACATTTTACCTCACGCGAAATCAAACCCCGATCTAAACATGCCATGTCAGGGCACTGCAACGGTGGATGTTAAAAAATTGAAAATCGTCTTGACGACTTTCATATTCATCTTAATAATGAGTGCTTACTCACTCATAATCAAGTTATATCACTAAACTCTCATAATAGGGAGTTTCATCTGGTCAGGTTATGAACCGTGTCACTTTCAGCGTGGTCGCCATTATGTTATTAGCCTCAGCAACCGCTTTGCCGTTTGTCTTAAATGCCGGGTTTGGCCGGGCGCCGCAGGGTGCGCAGCTCAGTCTGGTGGAACAGTCGCCGCACTATCGCGATGGCCAGTTTCATAATCAGCTCCCCACGCCGGGCTTCACCGGGCAGAAAAATATGCTGGCCGCCTGGTGGGAGTTTCTGGTGACTAAACGCGAAAATGCCCGTCCCGCGCAGCCGCTGCCGCTGGTCAATACCGATCTCGCCAGCCTGCCTCTCGGGCAGGATACGATGGTGTGGCTCGGCCACTCCTCCTGGTATTTGCAACTGGCGGGGAAACGCATCCTGATCGACCCGGTCTTCAGCGACTATGCCGCGCCGTTCTCATTTATTAATAAAGCTTTCCCGGGTGACTATCCGTGGCGTGCAGAGCGTATGCCGGAGATAGACCTGCTGATTATTTCGCACGATCACTACGACCATCTGGATTACGCCACCATCAAAGCGCTGATGCCAAAAATCAAGCGCGTGGTGACGCCGCTCGGCGTGGGATCGCATCTGCGCTACTGGGGCATGGAGAGCGCCATCATCAGCGAAGCGGACTGGAATCAGGCGGTGCAGATCAGCGACGAACTGACCGTGCATGTCCTGCCGGCCCGTCATTTCTCCGGTCGGGGGCTGAAGCGTAATCAGACGCTGTGGGCCAGCTTTATGTTCGTCACGCCGCAGCAGAAGATTTACTACAGCGGCGATAGCGGTTACGGCCCGCACTTCAAAGCCATCGGCGAACAGTTTGGCGCCGTGGATCTGGCGATTATGGAGAACGGTCAGTACGACCAGGACTGGAAATACATTCACATGATGCCTGACGAGACCGCCCAGGCCGCCGACGATCTCCGTACGCGCGCGGTGTTGCCGGGACATGCGGGGCGCTTCGTGCTGGCGAAACACAGCTGGGACGATCCCTATAAGCGGCTGGCTGCGGCCAGCGAGCAACGACCGTGGCGGTTGTTAACGCCGATGCTTGGCGAGCCGGTTTGGGTTGCCGATAAGACGCAATCATTTAATCGCTGGTGGCGATAAATACGGGTTTGATTCAAGAGGAGAGGACTTATGACTATTTCCGCTCAGGTGATTGAGACTATCGTTGGGTGGATTGATGACAATTTGCATCAGCCGCTGCGTATTGATGATATTGCTCGCCACTCTGGTTATTCGAAATGGCATCTGCAACGACTCTTTTTGCAGTACAAAGGGGAGAGTCTGGGGCGCTATATCCGCGAACGTAAACTGCGGCTGGCGGCGCGCGATCTGCGCGATACCGATCAGCGGGTTTATGATATTTGCCTGAAATACGGCTTTGATTCTCAGCAGACGTTTACCCGCATTTTCACCCGCACCTTTCATCAGCCGCCGGGTGCCTACCGTAAAGAGAATCACAATCGCGCCCACTGAGGCGCGTCCGTCGGGGAAACCGGCGGACGCGTTTTTGTCTTTCTACCAGGCGTAGTTTACCGTCATCGTAACCGTACGACCCACGCCATAGAAACAGGCGCTATCGCCGGCGCACGAGGCAACATATTTGGTGTCGGCAATATTGTTGATGTTGAACTGCGCTTTCGCCCCTTTCAGGCTCGAGCTCAATTCGCCTAACTCATAGCTGACCATCGCGTCATACAGATCCACCGCCGGTACCTTGAAGGTGTTTTTCGCATCGCCGTAGCTGGTGCCGATATAACGCACGCCAACCCCAGCGGTCAGGCTTTTTAGCACGCCATTGGGCAGGGTGTAGCTGGTGAACGCCGAGGCCATATGGGTCGGAATACGCGCCGGGGTTTTCCCTTCGGTGCCGGCGACGGTGGTATTCACGGTTTCCGCATCGGTCCAGGTGTACGAAGCAATCAGGTTGAGGTTATCAAAGAAGGTGGCGTGCGCTTCGGCTTCCACCCCCTTCGAGCGGACCTTGCCGCTGTTCTCATACCATCCCGCCGCGCTGTTCCAGGTCGCGACGTTGCTTTGGGTCAGGTTGTACATCGCCAGAGTCATCAACGCCGTCGGCGTAGGCTGATATTTCACGCCCACTTCCAGCTGTTTCCCTTCGCTGGGATCGAACGGAGCGACGCCCGGCGCCCGGTTGGTTTGCAGGTTGGGCTCGAAGGAGGTGCTGTAGCTGATATAGGGCGACAGGCCAAAGTCAAAGGCGTACAGCAGACCGGTACGCCAGGTAAACTTGCTGTCGTTTTTCTGGCTGCGACTGCTGTCGGTAAAGTCGGTGGTACGCACTTCCGCCCAGTCGTAGCGGCCGGAAAGCAGCAGCTCCCAGTTTTCCAGGCTCAGCTGATCCTGCAGGTAGAGGCCAACCTGATCGAGATTCTGCTGTTCATCGCTGGCGGTACGGAAGGTGCTTTCATCGACCTTTACACCATAGACCGGGGCACGCCAGTCGAGATCGTACTGCGAACCGCCGGCGCGACCGAGGTACTGCTTATCCTTGCTGGTTTTGTAGTCCAGGCCGCTGAGAACGGTGTGCGCCAGTTGACCGGTCGCGAACTGCGCCTCAAGCTGGTTATCAATACCGAACTCATCGGTTTGCCGCTCCTCATGCTGGGCGCGGCGCGAGAGCACGGAGCTATTGGCTTCACTGCTGGAATAGACCAGATAGCGATATTTCTGCTTTATCGTCCCATAGCGCGCGTTCTGCCGTAGGGTCAGCATATCGTTGAGCTGATGCTCAAATTCATAACCGATTAGCGTCTGTTCGCGCCAGGATTGATTGTAGCTGGGGTCACTGACGTTAAAGTCGCGCGGAATATAGCTGCCATCGACGTTGTTGACGGTGCCGTAGCGCGGAAGAAAGTTGCGATAACCGGCGTCGGGATCTTTTTGATAGCTGGTCAGCAACGTGAAGCGAGTGGCATCGTTGGGATACCACGTCAGCGCCGGCGCAATGGCGACGCGCGTCTCTTTATAATCCTCGACCTGGCTGTTCTGGCTGCGGGCGATACCGTTGAGGCGATAGAGCAGGTGGCCGTCGTCGCTTAACGGCCCGCCGAGATCAAACGCGCCTTCCGCCAGATTGTCGTTGCCGGTACGGAACTGGATTTCATGCACCGGCTGGCTGGTGGGACGCTTGCTGGTCATGCTGATAAGCCCGCCGGGGTTGACCTGGCCAAACAGCACCGAGGCCGGGCCGCGTACCAGCTCGACGCGCTCCAGCAGCCACGGATCCATCGTGCCGGTTTGCGACGAAGCGGTGGCGCCATAGCTCAGGCCGTCGAGATACTTCGGTACATAGCTGAAGCCGCGCACGAAGACTTCGTCATTGCGGTTGGACGACCCGCGATACTCGGTGAACACCCCGGCGCTATAGCGCAGAGCCTGTGACACCGACGTCACGTCCAGCGCCGCCATCTGATCGCGGGTGATGACCGAGACCGACTGCGGGGTTTTCACCAGCCCGGCGGCGGTTTTCGTGGCGGAAAGGGTTTTCGTCGCCACGATACCTTTGACCGGAGCCGTGGGATCTTCGCTACTGCTGGCGGTGACCACCAGCGTCTCCTCCGCCAGCGCCTGCCCGGCGAGTGTTGCCACGGCAAGACCCGTGACCCAGAGTTTAGTTATCTTATTATATTTAAACATTTTTTTCGCTATGTCCTTGGTTGAAATTGCCATAATCATCCCTTTCCCCCATCAGAAAAATCTAATGGCCTGAACGAGCGGAATTGATGTTATTGCAAATCATTACCATTTGCATTAGCGTTAGTAACAAATTTTTACAGGGATAAATCGGGCGATGAAAATGGCATGGGGTGGTCTGCTGATCGGTATGAGTGCGCTACCGGCGGTGGCAATGAACTGCGAATCTTCTTCGCGGCAGGGAGAGCTGCAGGGAAAATTCGATGCCAGCGGCGAAGTCTGTTTTGATCTGCCGACGTTAGGGGAAAACTACGTCTCGGCGACGATTTCCGGGGTAACGGATGCCCGCCTGCTGGATGAAAATAACCGTCGGCTGCGCACGCTGCTGGCGGGAGGGCCGCCGGATGGCGAGCAAACGCTGCTGTTCTCCCTGCCGGTGAACCGCGCTTCTGCGCTGGTGCTCCACGGCGAAGAAGGCGCCCGCTGGCGTTTCCGCTGGCGGATGAAGGAGACCACCGCGCTGGCGAAAACCCAGGCACTGGATCCCGTCAGTCCTCGTTTGCAGCAGCTGATGCAGGAACTGGCGGCGGGCGGTTCTACGGCGCGTTTCTGGCAGGAGCGCGAACAGGAAGGGACGCCGATGGTCGAACCGGTGGATGCCGGACACCAGCGCGTCACCTTCCTGTGGCGCGGGGCGAGAAAAAACGTCTTCCTGCTGGGATCCCCGGCGGGCGATCACGATCCGCTGTTTCGGCTTGGCCATTCCGATGTCTGGTTTCGCAGCTACGTGGTACCGGCAGATACGCTGATGCAATATAAGCTGGCGCCGGATGTCCCGCAGGTTGACGGCGTCGGACACGAGCAGCGGCGTGCGATTCTGGTCAGCGCTCAGGCCGATCCGCTGAACCCGCACAGCGTCAACCGCGCCAGCGATCGCTGGAACCGCTATTCGCTGCTGGCGCTCAATCCGGCGCGCTACTGCACGCCGCAGCGGATGGCGCAGCCGCTGCGCTATGGCACCTTGACCCGCCATCAGCTGCGCAGCGATTTTTTGCATAATACCCGGGAAGTGATGATCTACCGCCCGCGCCTGCCGCAGCCCGCGCGCTGGACGCTGATGTTGTTTGATGGCAAAACCTACCAGGATGAATACCGCTTTGCCAACGTGCTGGACAGCCTGATCGCCAGCCATGCGTTGCCGCCGATCAACGTGGTATTTATTGATAGTCTCGATCACTCGCGGCGGGCGAAAGAGCTGCCGCCCAATCCCTTCTTTGCCGATTTTATGGCCCATGAGCTGCTGCCCTGGCTGCGACAACAGGGGCTGGATGCCATCCGCCAAAAAACCGTTGTCGCCGGCTCCAGCTACGGTGGCCTGGCCGCATCGTGGGTCGCGCTGCGCTATCCGCGGCTGTTTGCCAATGTTCTCAGCCTGTCGGGCTCTTACTGGTGGGCGCCCAAAGGCGAGGAAGCCGGCTGGCTGACGCGCCAGTATCAGCAGTCGCCGCGCTATCCGCTACGTTTCTGGCTCCAGGCGGGCCGGTTTGAAACCTCGGGAGCTGATGGCGGAATCTACAGCAATACCCTCGCATTTGAACAGGCGCTACGCGATAAAGGCTATCGCGTTAGCTTCCATCCTTCATCAAGCGGCCATGATTATGCCGCCTGGTGCGAGGCGCTGGTGGTGGGAATGCGTGACTTTACCGGGTTAGCGCTCAAGGGAAAACCAGCGGCGCCAGACCCAGCGCAACACCACATATTCTACCGTGCCCAGCGCTAAGAACCACAGGCAAAAGAGCAGGGTATAAAACTGGTTGAGATCCATCAGATGGAAGGTATCGACCAGTTTTTGCGTCAGCGTTAACCCAAGGGATGGCGCTGGCAGCAGTAAACAAGAGATCAGGGCCAACAATAAAATGCCTGCGGCGGCGATCAGCGTTTCGAGCGGATGTTTCATTACTTGTTAATCATCAGTTAAAAAACATATTGTCAGGTAAAATGACATTTTACGCAATATACTTTCCTGAGTGATTGTTTTACGCCATTATGCGTAGCACTAATATTATGCTTTTTATTCCTTCTGTTAATATTGTTGGTATTATTTGTAATTAAATTAATGGCATTTAAATGTCAATTAATGTCACTGCTAAAGCGTGTACTTTACAAAACTATAGGTGCTATATCCCACCAGCGTGGCAATAATGATAGCCAGCAGAATGTACAGCGCCAGGCGGCGTCCGCGGTAGATTCCAAACATAATTGACCTCGTTTAATATATGTTTATTAATATTCTGTAATAGTTGTTTGAAGAATTAACTTATCACGGATTTTAAATTTTGCGAGGGGTTGTAAATTGTCCTGGATCAACTTTTATCGCGCTATATAAAATCATATTTATTCATTGGCCAGAAATGATTTCAGGCTTTCCGAATAACGGAATTTATAAGGAAAATTTAATTTGACCAAAATCTATCACCCCCATAATTCGCCTCCTGCGGGAGACACTGCACCGCAGCCAGCCTACCGGCAGACCGTTGAACAGGTACTGGCGCAGAAAAACAGTCGCGCCGAGGGATTGCGCTCCGCCGAGGCTGCGGAGCGCCTGGCCTCCTTTGGCCCTAACGCGCTGCCGGAAAAGAAAAGCAAGCCGGCCTGGCTGCGTTTCCTGGCCCACTTTAACGACGTGCTGATTTTCGTCCTGCTGGCCGCGGCGGCGCTGACGGCGGTGATGGGGCACTGGGTCGATACCCTGGTTATCCTCGGCGTCACGGTCATTAACGCCCTGATCGGCCACGTGCAGGAGAGCAACGCCGAGAAATCCCTGCAGGGGATCCGCAATATGCTCTCCAGCAACGCCCGGGTGCAGCGCAATGGTAAACACGAAACCCTGCCCACTCGCGACCTGGTGCCGGGAGATATCGTTATTCTGCGGGCGGGTGACCGCGTTCCGGCGGATATGCGCCTTATCGAAACCCATAACCTGCGCGTAGAAGAGGCGATCCTGACCGGCGAATCAACGGTGGTGGATAAAATCACCGATGCGCTACAAGGCGAGCTGCCGCTGGGCGACCGGACCAACATGGTGTTTTCCGGTACCACCATCAGCGCCGGCGGTGGCGTCGGCGTCGTGACGGCGACCGGGCAGGATACGGAGCTTGGGCACATCAACCAGATGATGGCCGGTATCGAGAAGCATCGCACGCCGCTGCTGGTACAGATGGATAAGCTGGGTAAAGCCATTTTCGTCATTATCCTCGCCATGATGGCGGCGCTGTTCGTCTTCAGCCTGGCCCTGCGTGATATCCCCATGGGGGAGCTGCTGCTCTCCCTGATTAGCCTGGCCGTCGCGGCGGTCCCGGAAGGTCTGCCGGCGATTATCTCGATCATTCTCTCCCTCGGGGTGCAGGCGATGGCGCGCAAACACGCCATTATTCGCAAGCTCCCGACGGTAGAAACGCTGGGCGCGATGACCGTGGTCTGTTCGGATAAAACCGGAACGCTGACCATGAATGAAATGACGGTCAAAGCGATTATCACGGCCGACTGCTGCTACCGGGTTGAGGGGGACAGCTATGAGCCACAGGGCAATATCTATCTGGAAGGCAGCGATGAGCCGGTACAGGTTCATGCCGGAAGCGTGCTGGAAACGTATCTGCGCACCATTGACCTGTGCAACGATAGCCAACTGGTGCAGGATGCGCGCGGCCTGTGGGGCATCACCGGCGGACCGACCGAAGGGGCGTTAAAAGTGCTGGCGGCGAAGGCAAAGCTGCCGTCGGTTGCGACGCAGCTGATTGCCAAAATTCCGTTTGATTCACAGTATAAGTACATGGCGACGCAGCAGAGAATCGACACTGCTGAGCGCGTGCTGATCACCGGCGCCCCGGATGTGATTTTCGCGATGTGCCGCGAGCAGATGACCAGGCAGGGCACGGCGCCGTTCGATCGCCAGTACTGGGAGGATGAGATCTCTCGCTTCGCCAGCCAGGGGCTGCGCATGGTTGCCGCCGCCTGTAAACCGGCGCGGGCCGGCAGCACGACGCTGACCCACGACGATCTGCGCGAGGGTCTGGTGTTCCTCGGCATCGCCGGGATGATGGATCCGCCACGTCCGGAGGCCATTGATGCGATTCACGCCTGCCAGACCGCAGGGATCCGCGTGAAAATGATCACCGGCGATCACCCGCAGACGGCAATGAGCATCGGCCAGATGCTGGGGATCACCAACAGCCATCAGGCGATGACCGGCTATCAGCTGGAGCACATGGATGATGGCGAACTGGCGAAAGCCGCCGTGGAGTACGACATTTTTGCCCGTACCAGTCCGGAGCATAAGCTGCGGCTGGTCAAAGCGCTGCAGGATACCGGAGAAGTCGTCGGCATGACCGGTGACGGCGTAAACGATGCCCCGGCGCTGCGTCAGGCCGACGTCGGTATTGCGATGGGGATCAAAGGCACTGAAGTCACCAAAGAGGCGGCCGACATGGTGCTGACGGACGACAACTTCGCCACCATTGCCAGCTCGGTGAAAGAGGGGCGTCGCGTCTACGACAACCTGAAGAAAACGATTCTGTTTATTATGCCCACTAACCTGGCGCAGGGGCTGCTGATTATCATTGCTCTGCTGGCGGGGAACATTATTCCGCTGACGCCGGTGTTGATTCTGTGGATGAACATGGCGACCTCCGCCACGCTCTCTTTCGGTCTCGCTTTCGAAGCCGCGGAGCGCAACGTCATGAACCGTCCGCCGCGGAAAACCGGCCAGCACGTCATGGATGGCTTTGCCATCTGGCGCGTCGCCTTCGTCGGAACCATGATTGCCGTCGCCGCCTTTATTCTTGAAGCCTGGCTGGCGCCGCGCGGCCATAGCGCCGAGTTTATCCGCACCGTGCTGTTACAGATGCTGGTGACCGCGCAGTGGGTGTACATGATTAACTGCCGCCGTAGCGAGGGCTTCTCATTAAATACCGGCCTGCTGCGCAACAAAGGCATCTGGCTGGTCAGCGGCGTGCTGCTGCTCCTGCAGCTGGCGATTATCTACCTGCCGTTTATGCAGACGATGTTTGGCACCGAGTCGCTGCCGCTGCGCTACTGGTTTATCACCCTGGCGATTGCCATCGTGATGTTCCTGGTGGTGGAAGTCGAGAAGCGTCTGACCCGCCCGTTACGTAAAACCGCCTGATCCGCCCGGCGTCCCTCTCCGTTCAGGGGAGGGACGCCGCACCGCCAGCAAGGAATCCTGATGAGAAACATTTTGCGCCTGGTCTTCCTGACCTTTGGCCTGGCAGGCTGCGCCCTGACGGCCACCGCCGCGCCCGCCATCCCGGTACGCGCGACCGTCGTTCAGCTGCTGCCGCATGTGGCTGAACGTCCGCTTCCCGGCCGTATTGAAGCGATTCATGACGTGGAGATCCGCGCGCGCACGGAGGGAACCATTGTGCAGCGCCACTTTCAGGACGGGCAGTACGTCAGGAAAGGCGATCGGCTGTTCACCCTCGATGATGCCCAACCCCGGGCTGCGCTGGCGCTGGCCGAGGCCGAGCTGAAAAGCGCGCAGGCTTCGCTGCGTCAGGCCCAGCAGCTGCTGACCCGCTATCAACAGCTGAAAAACAATCACTCCATCAGCCGCAACGATGTCGATAACGCCCGGATGCAGCGCGATGTGGCCGCCGCCGCCGTGGAGCAGGCGAAGGCGCGCGTCACCACGCAGCAAATTACGCTGGAGTATACGCGCATCGACTCCCCGGTCAGCGGACGCATTGGCCACAGCCGCTTTCACGTCGGCAGCCTGGTGGGGCCGACCAGCGGCATGCTGGTGGATATCGTCCAGCTCGACCCGATTCGCGTCTCTTTCGCCTTAGATGAAGCCGCCTTTTACAGTAAAGCCGGGCAGCATGCCGATATCGGCGCGCTGAAGCAGGCGTGGCTGGCGCAGATTGAACCCGACGGCAGGCGGGAAGACGGGGTGTTGACCTCGGTCGATAACCGGATTGATACCCGCACCGCCAGCGTAGTGCTGCGCGCCGAATTCGCCAATCCGCAGCATCGCCTGCTGCCGGGCGGCAACGTGCCGGTCATTCTTCGCCCGCGACAGGCGCAGGAGAGTCTGATGATCCCGGTTGCCGCCGTCCAGCAGGATGCGCAGGGGTTTTATAGCTGGGTGGTGACGGAACGTAACACCGTTGCGCTGCGCCGTTTGACATCGGGCGGCCAGCAGGGGCAGCAGTTTGTTGTGGCGAACGGTCTGCAAGCGGGCGAGCGCGTGGTGACCGACGGCGCGCAGCGTCTGCATGACGGCGCAGCCGTTCAGTTGCTGAAATAAGGAAGGAGAAGGGATGCTGACGTTTTTTATTCGTCGCCCGCGTTTTGCGATGGTGATCGCGCTGCTGCTGACCTTTATCGGCGCGGTATCGCTGAAGCTGATTCCGGTGGAGCAATATCCGCAGATTACGCCGCCGGTGGTCAACGTCAGCGCCAGCTGGCCGGGGGCCAGCGCGGCGGACGTCGCCGAGGCTATCGCTGCGCCGCTGGAGACCCAGCTCAACGGCGTTGACCATATGTTGTATATGGAGTCCACCAGTTCCGATGACGGTAGCTACAGCCTGAGCCTGACCTTTGCGGCAGGCACCGATGCCGATTTGGCGGCGATTGACGTGCAAAACCGGGTATCGCAGGCGGTGGCGCAACTCCCCGTCGATGCACAGCAGAACGGCGTACAGGTGCGCAAGCGGGCGAGCAACCTGCTGATGGGCGTCAGCCTGTACTCGCCGCTGGAGACGCTCTCTCCGCTGTTCGTCAGCAACTACGCCAGCACCCAGGTGCGCGAGGCGCTGGCCCGTCTGCCGGGCGTCGGCGAAGTGCAGATGTTCGGCGCCCGTGATTACAGCATGCGCGTCTGGCTGCGCCCCGATCGCATGAACGCGCTGAATGTGACGACCGACGATATCGCTCAGGCGCTGCGGGAGCAGAACGTGCAGGGGGCGGCGGGGCAGGTAGGCACGCCGCCGGTGTTCAACGGTCAGCAGCAGACGCTGACCATCAACGGCATCGGCCGCTTGAGCGATGCGGAAAGCTTCAGCCAGATAGCGATCCGCAGCGGGGAACACGGTCAGCTGGTTCGCCTCGCCGAAGTGGCCACTATTGAACTGGGGGCGCGCAGCTACAGTTCCGGCGCGCAGCTGAACGGCAAAGACTCCGCCTATCTCGGTATCTATCCGACGCCAACCGCCAACGCCCTGCAGGTCGCCAATGCGGTGCGCGCCGAACTGACCCGCCTGCACAGCCGCTTTCCGGCGGATCTGACCTGGGAGGTGAAGTTCGATACGACGCGCTTTGTGGCGGCGACGATTAAAGAGATTGGCGTTTCGCTGGCGCTGACCCTGCTGGCGGTGGTGGCGGTGGTATCGCTGTTTCTGCAAAGCTGGCGGGCCACGCTGATTGTCACTCTGGCGATCCCGGTGTCGCTGATTGGCAGCTTTGCCGTGCTTTATCTGCTGGGCTATAGCGCCAATACGCTGAGTTTATTCGCCATTATTCTCGCCCTGACCATGGTGGTCGATGATGCCATCGTGGTGGTCGAGAGCGTAGAAACCCATCTCGCCGAAGGCGTGGGGCGCGCGGAGGCGACCGCGCTGGCGCTACGGCAAATCGCCGGGCCGGTGATCGCCACAACGCTGGTGCTGCTGGCGGTGTTTGTTCCGGTGGCGCTCCTGCCGGGGATTGTCGGTGAGCTGTATCGCCAGTTTGCCGTCACGCTGTCGACGGCGGTGACGGTGTCGAGCATCGTCGCGCTCACCCTGACGCCTGCGCTGTGCGCGCTGCTGCTGCGCCCGCGTCCCGCGCAGCCTGCCGCCATCTGGCGGGCTTTTAACTGCGCCCTGGCGACGCTGCGTGACGGCTACGGTGCGCTGGTCGAATGGATGAACCGTCGTCTGTGGCTGGCGCTGGTGGCGACGCTCGCCGCCGCCGGTCTGGTGGCCTTCAGCTTTAGCCAGATGCCGAAAGGCTTTCTGCCGCAGGAGGATCAGGGCTATTTCTTTGCCAGCGTACAGCTGCCGGAGGCGGCGTCGCTGGAGCGTACCGAAGCGGTGATGGCCCAGGCGCGCGAGCTGCTGCTGGCCAATTCTGCGGTTGAGGATGTGATTCAGGTGTCCGGCTTTAATATTCTCAACGGTACCAGCGCCTCCAACGGCGGCTTTATCTCGGTGATGCTGAAAGAGTGGCATCAGCGGCCGCCGCTGAATGAGGTGATGGGCAAATTGCAGGGGCAGCTGATGGGCCTGCCGGAGGCGACCATTATGGCCTTTGCGCCGCCCACGTTGCCGGGACTGGGCAATGCGTCCGGGTTCAATTTACGCATCCTGGCACAGGCCGGGCAATCCTCAGCCGAGCTGGAGCAGGTAACGCGGCAGGTGCTGCGGATGGCGAACCAGCATCCGCAGCTGAGCCAGGTGTTCACCACCTGGAGTAGCAACGTGCCGCAGCTGACGCTCAAGGTCGACCGTGACCAGGCGTCGCGGCTGGATGTGCCGGTATCGCGGATCTTCAATAGTCTGCAAACGGCGTTTGGCGGGACGCGCGCCGGAGATTTCAGCATCAACAATCGCGTCTACCCGGTGGTGGTGCAAAACGAGATGCAGTGGCGCGAGCGGGCGGAACAGATCGGCGAGCTGTACGTGCGAAGTCATCACGGCGAGCGGATTCGACTGAGTAATCTGGTGACCGTGACCCCCACCGTCGGCGCGCCGTTTATTCAGCAGTACAACCAGTTCCCGTCGGTGTCGGTGAGCGGCTCCGCGGCGCAGGGCGTCAGCAGCCGCACGGCGATGGCGGTGATGGAGCACATTCTGCTGACGAATTTGCCGCAGGGGTATGATTACGCGTGGAGCGGCATCTCCTGGCAGGAGCAGCAGACCGGCAACCAGGCCATCTGGATAGTCCTGGCGGCGGTGGCGATGGCGTGGTTGTTCCTCGTCGCCCAGTATGAAAGCTGGACGTTGCCGGCCAGCGTGATGCTGTCGGTGCTGTTCGCTATCGCCGGGGCGCTGCTGTGGCTATGGATAGCCGGCTATGCCAACGATGTGTATGTGCAGATAGGGCTGGTGTTGTTAATCGCGCTGGCGGCGAAAAACGCGATATTAATCGTCGAGTTTGCCCGGGCCAGACGGGAAGAGGGGATGTCGGTTGTGGATGCTGCCCGCGAGGGGGCCACCCGGCGTTTTCGGGCGGTGTTGATGACCGCCGTCTCCTTTATTATCGGTATTATGCCGATGATGCTGGCCACCGGCGCCGGGGCGCAGAGTCGCCGGATTATCGGCACCACGGTGTTCAGCGGCATGCTGGTGGCGACGGCGATCGGGATTGTGTTTATTCCGTCGCTGTTCGTGCTGTTCCAGCGTTTACGCGAGTGGGGCCATCGCCGGATGTAGGCGCTCCGTGGCTGGCGTTGTGCGGTCCGGAGTCAGACATTGACGCCGCGGCCCGGGGCTCTGACCGGGCCGGGTTCATTTACTGTTTCGTCTCCACCGCAATCATGGTGACGAACGGGTGATACTGCCACGGTATGCTGCCGCCTTGTCGGTACATCTTTGAAATGGTGCCGTCGAGATAGAGCATCTGCCGCACGTTGAGCTTTGACTGCGCGTAGCAGGCGAAATCGTAGAAGTTGGTTTCGCGATCGCTGAGCATAAAAATCACCTGGCCCTGCCGGGTGATACCGACGCCATTGCGCAGCTTGCGTGAGCCGGCAGACGGCTTCAGGCGCCAGTTTATTGTGCCGTTTTCAATCAGCATTGGGCCGGACTGTACGGCGTAATCAATACCCGGCGTCGGCTTAAATTTGTCGATACTGACGATTCTCGCCCGCTCGCCTTGCAGATAAAATACCCCGCCGGGGCGGATAAAAAAGTTGCCGCCGCCGGAAGCGCGATTAAGCGGAACCTTCTGCACCCCCTTTTCGATATACAGCCCCAGCGGCGCGTAGCTCCTGGCGTAAATACCGCCGTTCATCGCCATCTGCACGCGCCCATCCTGATTGATATCCGCCAGCAGCGCCCGCAGCGATCCGAAGGCCTCGCCATCCGTTTTTTTCCAGTACATCGCGATGCGCTCGCGCTGCGGATTGACGCTATAGCTTTGTAGCGTCAGCGACGGGTCGGTGAGGGTGCATTTTCCGCTGGCCAACGCGGAGAGGGGAAGCAGCAGCGCTGGCAGCAGCGGCAGGAGGCGAAAAGTCATGAGAACGTTCCAGGTATGCCGCAGGAAGAGGCGGGGCGGCGAAATCAATATTGGCCGCAGTATACCTTTTTGCCGGACTATGCCGCCCAGATTTCGCAGTGCTTTTGCACCAGACCGATCAGCGAGCCGCCGCCGGCGACAAACTCACGCATCTGCCGGGCTTCGCTCTTCTCCTGCTGCAGCTGGCGCCCGATCGCCTCAAGGGCGCTGGCGGCATTGAGGCGATCGGCGTAGGGCATGAGGCGGGGGATCAGCTGTAAAATCTCCTCGCGAAGCTGGCGCTGCTCGCCGCTGTGCACATCGGTATTAATGCCCTCCAGCCCGTAGCGACAGGCCTGGTAGCGGTTAAAAGGGTACAGCAGATAGTCATCGGGGTGCGGTTTAAACGGCCTCTCCGTCAGCAGCCAGCAGGCGAGAGTCTGGATGAATCCGGCGGCATTGATGGCCTGCGCGCGAGTGAGCGGGGTATCCATCACCCGTACTTCGACGGTGCCAAAACGGGGGCTGGGGCGAATATCCCAGTGCAGATCCTTCATACTGTCGATCATGCTGGTATAGCTGAGACGCCGGAACAGGCGGGTAAACTCCTGCCAGCTGTTGACCCACGGCATCGGCCCGTTGTCAGGATACGCGGCGAACAGATTCAGACGCGAACAGGCAAAACCGCTGTCGGCACCGTCGAGCCACGGCGAGGCCGCATTCAGCGCAATACAATGCGGAACGAAGCGCGACAGCCCATGCAAAAGATAAATCGCATCATCGCCGTTCTGGCAGCCAACATGGACGTGCTGGCCGAATATCGTGGCCTGCTGCGCCAGATAGCCGAAGTGCTCCACGGTTTTCAGATAGCGCGGATTATCGCTGATTTGCTGGCGCTGCCAGGTCTGGAAAGGGTGGGTGCCGCCGCCGCAGATTTGCAGATGGTGCCGGGCGGCCGCGCGTAAAACCGCTTGCTGGATGGCGCCCAGCTGCGTCGAGGCCTGGTGGATATCGCGACAAACTCCGGTGGCGATTTCCAGCATGCTTTCGGTGATGTCATGTTTAGCCTCACCGACGCTCAGCCCGCTCTTCACGTCGTCGATAAGCAGCGAGGAGTCCTGGCTCAGGTCGTAGCCAGGCGGATTGACCACCTGAAGCTCCAGTTCAATCCCGAGGGTGAAGGGGGCGGAGCGGTGAAAGTCGGGTAGCGGCATGGTGACTCCCTGATTAGCGCGATAAACGAAGTATAGATGGCTTCGCTGCGGGCTGATAACCGCGCGGAAATGATGAATTTATTTTATAAAACGTGAGGCTAAGTGATTATCCGGCTTCGCCCGTGCGGCAATAAACAGGCTGGTGCAATTGTGCAACCACTTTCACTCTGGTGGTGCGTAAAGATAAGAGTTGTTTATTTTTTCAATTAAAATCATTTGGATATAATAGGTTGCTCTTATTTTATAAGCGCTTTCATACTTATTTTTCGCACTGATAAACTGGTATGCATCTTGCCTGTTAAATAACGACTTTTATTTAACAGGGACAATGTGATGCTAAATAACACCGTACTTTTGCGCAAACGTCATCTTGCCGTTGCTGTCAGCGGCGCGCTGGCGCTCTTTGCCTCCCTGCAGTCCAGTGCCTCTACTCTGCGGATCGCCATGACCGCCGCCGATATCCCCCTGACGCTTGGGCAGCCCGATCAAGGATATGAAGGCAACCGCTTCACCGGTATCCCGCTGTACGATGCCCTGGTCGAGTGGGATCTTTCGCAGGGCGAAAAGCCCAGTGGCCTGGTTCCGGGCCTGGCGACGGAGTGGCACGTTGACCCGCAGAATCAAAGTCGCTGGATTTTTACCCTGCGACCCGGCGTGAAGTTTCATGATGGCAGCGAGGTGAACGCCGACGCTATCGTCTGGAACGTCGATAAGGTGCTGAACAAAGCTGCGCCGCAATATGCGCCGGGGCAGATTGGCAACACGCTGTCCCGTATGCCGACGCTGATCGGCGCGGAAAAAATCGATCAATATACGGTCGCGCTGACCACCTCCGAGCCGGATGCACTGCTGCCGTACAACATCACCAACCTGTTTATTGTCTCGCCGACGGCCTGGCAAAAACAGTATGACGCGGTGCCGGCCAGCATCGGCGATGCGGCGGCCCGCAGCAAGCAGGCGTGGACGGCGTTCGCCGCTCAGGCGGTGGGCAGCGGTCCCTTTAAAATGGAAAAACTGGTTCCGCGCCAGCAGCTGATTCTCGATAAAAACCCGGATTACTGGAATAAAGCGCGCATTCCGCGGGTCGATAAAGTGGTGCTGATCCCGCTGCCGGAGGCCAATGCTCGTACCGCCGCGCTGCTGTCAAAACAGGTGGACTGGATTGAAGCCCCGGCGCCGGATTCTGTCGATCAGATTAAAGCCCAGGGGTTTAAAATCTACGCCAACACCCAGCCGCACCTGTGGCCGTGGCAGTTCTCCTTTGCAGAAGGCTCGCCGTGGAAAGATATTCGCGTGCGCAAAGCCGCCAACCTGTGCCTTAACCGCGCCGAACTCAAAAGCTATCTCGGCGGCTACATGACCGAAGCGACCGGTGTCTATGAAGCCGACAGTCCGTGGCACGGCAAACCCACTTTCCAGATCAAATACGACCCGGACAGCGCCCGTAAACTGATGACCGAGGCCGGATTTAGCGCCGCAAAACCGCTGCACGTCACGGTGGCGACTTCCGCTTCCGGCTCCGGGCAGATGCAGCCGCTGCCGATGAATGAATATATCCAGCAGAGCCTGAAAAGCTGCTTCTTCAATGTCGATATCAAAGTGACGGAATGGAACACCCTGTTTACCAACTGGCGTCTGGGGGCAAAAGATCCCTCGGCGAAGGGGATCGATGCGATCAACGTCAGCGCCGCGGTCAACGATCCTTACTTCGGCCTGATCCGCTTCTCGACCGCCAAAGCTTTCCCGCCGGTCGCCACCAACTGGGGCTACTTCTCGACGCCGGAGACGGAAAAGCTGGCGACGGCGGTGAAGCACGCCTTTACCCCGGCGGAGATGGATAAAGCCGCCGGAGAGCTGCACGCGGCGCTGGTGGATCAGGTGCCGTTCCTGTTTGTCGCCCATGACGTCGGGCCGCGCGCCATATCGCCTGCGGTGACCGGGGTGGTCCAGCCACAAAGCTGGTTTATCGATCTCAGCCTGGTGAGTAAGAAAGAGTAACCGCACAGGGGGAACAGATGATCAATACGCTGCTATACCGCATTCTGCTGGCCATCCCGACGATGCTCGGCGTGGCGCTGATCTGTTTTATGCTGGTGCAGATCGCCCCGGGCGACCCGCTGGTCTCGGTGATGCCGCCGGATGCCTCCGAGGCGCTGCGCCAGACATTAATGCAGGCCTATGGCTTTGATAAACCGCTGCCGCTGCAGTTCGTGCACTGGCTATGGCGGGCGCTGCATGGGGATTTGGGCATGTCGGTGGCGACGGGCCGGCCGGTGCTGGGCGAAGTGCTGACGGCGGTCAGCTATTCGCTGCGTCTGGCGCTGCTGGCAACCATTATCGGCTTTGTGCTGGGCAGCCTGTTTGGTTTTGTCGCCGGCTATTTTCGTAACAGCATCGTTGACCGCCTGGCGTCACTGCTGTCGGTTTTCGGCGTCAGCGTGCCGCATTACTGGCTGGGAATGCTGCTGGTCATCGTCTTCAGCGTCAAATTCTCCCTGCTGCCGGCCACCGGCGGCGGACCGATTGGCGAGATTGGCTGGCAGTGGGACCGGGAGCATCTGCAGTTCATGCTGCTGCCGGCGATTACGCTGTCGGTGATCCCGACCGGGATTATCGCCCGCACCGTGCGTTCGCAGGTGGCGGACATTCTTAGTCAGGAGTTTATCGTCGGCCTGCGCGCCCGCGGGCTGAACGAATCGCGCATCTTCCTTCACGTGGTGAAAAACGCCGCGCCGACCGCGCTGGCGGTGATGGGGCTGCAGGTGGGGTATTTGATGGGCGGCTCGATTCTCGTTGAAACGGTCTTCTCCTGGCCGGGGACCGGTCTGCTGCTGAATACGGCGATTTTCCAGCGCGACCTGCCGTTGCTACAGGGAACTATCTGGGTGCTGGCGCTGTTTTTTGTGCTGCTCAATCTGCTGGTGGATATTCTGCAAACCACCCTCGATCCGCGAATTAAGAGGAGCTGACTATGGTGGATACCGCGACGACGAAAATGGCGCCGGTTTCTCCGGTTCTGGCTGCCCGGCAGGGCTACTGGCGCGGCGTGTTTCGCCGCCTGCTGCGCGATCCCGGCGGCCTGATCGTCGGCGCCATCATTTTGCTGCTGCTGGCGCTGGCGCTGTTTGGCCCGTGGCTGATAGTCAAAGACCCTTATCAGACCTCGATGTTTTTACGCCTTAAACCTATCGGCAGCGACGGCTTTGTACTGGGTTCTGATGAACTCGGCCGCGATATGCTGTCGCGCCTGATTCTCGGCGCCCGGCTGTCGCTGTTTATGGGCATTGTTCCGGTGGTGTTCGCCTTTTTCATCGGCGGCGCCATCGGCATTATCGCCGGCTATACGGGGGGGAAAACCAATACCCTGATTATGCGCACCGTCGACGTGTTTTACGCTTTCCCTTCAGTGCTGCTGGCGATTGCGCTCTCCGGCGCGCTGGGGGCGGGGATTGGCAATGCGCTGCTGTCGCTGACGCTGGTGTTCGTGCCGCAGGTGGCGCGGATTGCGGAAAGCGTCACCGCCCAGGTCCGCCATATGGACTATATCGAGGCCGCCCGCGCTACCGGGGCCAGCGCCTTTACCATTATTCGCGTCCAGGTCCTCGGCAACGTGCTGGGGCCGATTTTTGTCTTCTCCACCGGCCTGATTTCGGTGTGCATGATCCTCGCCTCCGGCCTCTCTTTTCTTGGCCTGGGCGTGCGGCCGCCGGAGCCAGAATGGGGATTGATGCTCAACACCTTACGCACGGCCATCTACACCCAGCCGTGGGTGGCGGCCCTGCCGGGACTGATGATTTTTATCACCTCCATTTCGTTCAACATCCTCGCTGACCGCCTGCGCACGGCGATGGCGATTAAGGAGTAACGATGCAACCTTTTATCAATATCGACCTTGGCGGCCCGGCTCAGCCGCTGCTGAAGGTCAATCAGCTGTTGAAGTATTTTCGTGCCGGTGGCGCAAAAAGCCGTGAAGTGGTGCAGGCGGTGGATAACGTCAGCTTTACGGTGATGAAAGGTGAAACGCTGGGCGTGGTAGGGGAGTCCGGCTGCGGCAAATCGACGACGGCGCGCCTGCTGATGCAGCTGCTTAATCAGGACAGCGGCGAGCTGATCTTTGATGGCCTGACGGTGGGCTCCTCGCGCCTGCCGATGAAAGAGTATCGTCGTCAGGTACAGATGGTGTTTCAGGATAGCTATGCTTCGCTCAATCCGCGTATGACGATGGAGGAGAGTATCGCTTTCGGCCAGCGCGTACACGGAGTGAGCGCCAAAGATGCCAGCGAATATGCGCGCTATCTGCTGGCCCACGTTGGCCTCGAACCCGAACGTTTTGCTCACCGCTATCCACATGCGCTCTCCGGCGGCCAGCGTCAGCGCGTCAACATCGCCCGCGCTCTGGCAATGAAGCCGCGGCTGGTGATTCTCGACGAGGCGGTGTCGGCGCTGGATAAATCGGTAGAGGCGCAGGTTCTGCAGCTGTTGCAGGAGCTCAAGCGCACCCTTGAGCTGACCTATGTGTTTATCAGCCACGATCTGCACGTGGTGCGCTGGTTGTCGGATCGCATTCTGGTGATGTATCTCGGCGAGGTGGTGGAAATTGGGCCGGCGGAACAGTTGTTTACCCGCTCCGCTCATCCTTATACCCGCGCATTGCTCAGCTCGATGCCATCGATGGACCCGCAAAACCGCACCCTGACCTCGCCACTGAACGGCGATCCGCCGAGCCCGATATCACCGCCTGCGGGCTGTCGGTTTCATACCCGCTGTCCGCACGCCAGAGCGGTGTGCTCCGAGGTGAAACCGAAGCTCGAAAGCGTCGGCGAGGGGCATCAAAGCGCCTGCCTGATGGCCCAACCGTCGTCGCCCTGGCATCAGAACATCGCCATTCAGGAGGTGAGTCATGTCGCATGAGGCTTTTGTCCATATTCGCGATCTGCGGGTGGAATTTCGCCGCGATGGCCAGACGGTGAATGCGGTTAACGGCGTCTCTTTTGATGTCCATAAAGGCGAAGTGATGGCGCTGATCGGTGAGTCGGGGTCCGGTAAAAGCGTCACGTTGAGGGCGCTGATGCGCCTGCATCCGCCAACAAGCAGCGTGCTCTCGGGGACGCTACGCGTCGGCGATGAGGAGGTGCTGAAGATGAGCGCTTCCCGGCTGCGGGCCTATCGCGGCGCCCGCTGCGCGATGATTTTCCAGGAGCCGCTGTTGGCGTTTGACCCGGTGTATACCGTCGGTCAGCAGATCGTCGAAGGGTTGCGTCGCCACGAAGGGCTATCGCGTCAGGCGGCAAAAGAACGGGCGCTGGAAGCGCTGCGCCAGGTGCGGATCCCCAGCCCGGAACGGCGGCTGGACGCCTATCCGCATGAGATGTCCGGCGGGATGCGTCAGCGGGCGATGATTGCCCTGGCGCTGTCGTGTAATCCCCAGCTGCTGCTGGCGGATGAACCGACGACCGCGCTGGACGCCACGGTGCAGATCCAGATTCTGATCCTGCTGCGCGAACAGCAAAAGCAGCGCGACCTGGCGATTATCTTTGTGACTCATGATATTGGCGCCGCGGTGGAGATAGCCGACCGGGTGGCGGTGATGTACGCCGGGCGGATCGTCGAAGAGGCCTCGATGACGGATATTTTGTCCCGTCCTCGCCATCCCTATACCCAGGTGCTGCTGGGCAGCCGTCCCAAAGACGGCTTGAAAAAAGGCGACGCGCTGCACTGCATTCCCGGTTCGCCGCCGGATCTTTCCCGCTTGCCGCCGGGCTGCGCGTTCGCCGACCGTTGCCCGCATGCGAGAGCCGTTTGTACGCAAACTCAACCCGTGACCGAACAGGTTGGCCAGCGTCATGTGGTGAGTTGTCATCGCTGGCGAGAACTGACGACGGCCGTCGAAAAGCCGGCGCTGTATGCCTGAACGGTCGGCCGAATAAAAGAGGTGATACGCATGCAGGATGATAATCACGCATTTATGCCTTACCCGCCGCAGCCGGTACCTCACGCGCTGAGCGGGCCGCTCAGCGGGATGACCTTTGCCGTCAAAGATCTGTTTGATGTTGCGGGCTATCCCACCGGCGGCGGTAACCCGCATTTACTGGCGCTCTCCGGCATTAAACGCCGCACTGCTCCGGTGGTGCAGCGCCTGCTGGATAACGGCGCACGTTTTATCGGTAAAACCCACACCAGCGAGCTGGCCTACTCGATGAGCGGCCACAATGTGCATTACGGGACGCCGCGCAACGGCGCCGCGCCGAACCATATTCCCGGCGGCTCGTCATCCGGGTCGGCGTCGGCGGTGTCGAACGGCGTGTGCGATTTTGCGCTGGGTACCGATACCGGCGGTTCGGTGCGTACCCCGGCAAGCTACTGCGGCTTGTTTGGTCTGCGCCCCACGCACGGGCGCATTTCGCTCGACGGCTGCCAGCCGCTGTGCGCCACGATGGACACCTGCGGTTTCTTCGCTCAAACGCCGGAGGTCTTTCGGGCGGTCGCTGATTGCCTGCTGGACGCGAAGCCTCCGGCAATTGCCGGCGTGGCGCTGGCGTGCCATGACACCCTCTTTTCCCGCCTGCCGTTGCGCAGCCAGCAGGCATTGTTGCCCGTTCGGCAGCGGCTTGAGCGCGCGTTTGGCGCCATCACGCCGCTGAATGCGCCGCTGCCGGACATCGATGAGATCTATCTCGCCTTCCGGCAGATTCAGGGATTCGAGGCCTGGCAGGCGCAGGGGGAGACGATAGAACGCTATGGCCTGCAGTTGGGACCGGATGTGCGTGAACGCTTCTTATGGGGAAAAGCGGTGACGCCGGCGCAGTATGAGGCCGCCTGCCAGCGGCGGGAGCACGTTACCCACTGGTGGGATGCGCTGTTGGGCGACGCGATACTGGTTCTGCCCACCGTGCCCGACGGCGCGCCGCTGTTGACGGCGCAGGCTGAGGAGATTGAGACCACCCGGCGCCTTTCCCACGATTTATTGTTGATTTCGGTGATGACCCGGCGCCCGCAGGTGACGCTGCCGGTCGCCCAGGCCGGCGGTCTGCCGCTGGGCATCTCTTTTTTAGGGCCGCGCGGCAGCGATCGTCTGCTGGTGGAGCTGGCCGTTGCCTTCGCGCAAGGAGACAAAAATGAGCAGTGAGATTCTTTTCACCCCGGTTGCCGAGGCGACGGGTTGGCGTATTAACGGTGAGCGGTTATGGGATTCATTGATGGCGCTGGCGGAAATCGGCGCGACGCCGAAAGGAGGCTGCTGTCGCCTGACGCTCACCGATCTCGACCGACAGGGACGAGATTTAGTCATCGGCTGGGCGCAAGCGGCGGGGATGAGCGTTACCGTTGATAAAATCGGTAACGTGTTTATGCGCCGGGAAGGGCGCAATCCGCTGCTGCCGCCGATTGTCTCCGGCAGCCATATCGATACTCAGCCTACCGGCGGGAAATTTGACGGTAACTACGGGGTGCTGGCGGCGCTGGAGGTCGTGCGTACGCTGAACGACCTCGATATTGAAACCGAAGCGCCGATTGAAGTGGTGTTCTGGACCAATGAAGAAGGTTCGCGTTTTGTGCCGGTGATGATGGGGTCCGGCGTTTTTGCCGGCGTATTCCCGCTGGAAACCATCTATGCCGCGCAGGATGCGCAGGGAAAAACGGTGGGCGAGGAGCTGGCGCGTATCGGCTATATCGGCAGCCAGACTCCCGGCGATCATCCGATCGGCGCCTACTTTGAAGCCCATATCGAGCAGGGACCGATCCTTGAAGATGAAGAGAAAATCATCGGCGTGGTGCAGGGCGTGCTGGGGATCCGCTGGTACGATTGCGTGGTGACGGGGCAGGAGTCACATGCCGGGCCGACGCCGATGCGTCTGCGTCAGGATGCCTTGCAGGTGGCGACGCGGATTATGCAGGAGGTGGTGGCGATTGCCGGGCGGAGCGAAGAGGGGCGCGGCACCGTCGGGATGGTGCAGGTCTATCCCAATAGTCGCAACGTGGTGCCGGGCGAGGTGACGTTCTCTATTGATATGCGCAATCTCAGCGACGCGGCAGTGGATGATATGGACCGCCAGCTGCGCGCCTTTATCGCGCGCGTGCAGCAGGAGAGCGGGCTGACGGTACAGTTGAAAGAGGTCAGCCACTATCCGGCGGCGCCGTTTCATCCCGATTGCCGGCAGGCCATTGCCGAGGCGGCGGCACAGCTTGGCTATCCATCGCGGGAGATTGTCTCCGGTGCCGGGCATGATGCGGTGTATATGAGCTATCTGGCGCCGACGGGAATGATCTTTATTCCCTGCAAAGACGGGATTAGCCATAACGAAATCGAATATGCCTCGCCGGAACACGTTGCTGCCGGCGCAAACGTGCTGCTGCAGGTCATGCTGCAATACGCGCAGGTGGCGTAACCCGGAGTCGGGATTCCCCGGCTGGCGCTACGCTTAGCCAGGCTACGGCGTTGTGCTGCCCAGACCACGGACCGGTGGGGATGGTAGCCCGGATAAGGCGCAAGCGGCGCTACCCGGGGGAGGGCAGGCCATGGAGCCTGCCTATTCCAGCTGCGCCAGCTGGTGGCACAGCACCTCGACGCCGGGCGCAATCGCATCGGGATTGATGGCGTGAAAGCCCATGCGGAAAAAGTTTTCCGGCGGCGTGGCGTTGAGGAAATGGCGCGCGCCGGGTTCAATCAGCACCCCGGCATGGGCGGCACGCCAGGTCAGCTGCTGCGTATTGATCTGTTTCGGTGTCGACAGCCAGAAAGCATTGGCATGTTCGCTCCCGGGAATAATTCGGCACTCCGGCAGGTAGCGGTGCAGCGCATTATTCAGCCGCTCCCAGCGCTGGGCGGAGTCATAGTGGTAGCGGCGCAGGTGGGTTTCATAGTGCCCCTGGGCGAGAAAATGGGCCATCTGATACTGAATATTGGTGGGCGGGTGGCGGTAAATCAGCCGCCGCAGCGCGCGGGCTTCATCAATCAGGTCCGGGTCGGCCACCATAAATCCCAGCCGCAGGCCGGGAGAGAGCGCCTTCGACAGGCTGCTGACGTAAATCACCCGCCCGCTACGGTCGCTGGCTTTCAGTGCCGGTAGCGGGTTGAGGGTAAAGTTACTTTCCGAGTCGTAATCATCTTCAACGATCACCGCATCGTAGCGGGCCGCATGTTCCAGCAGCTGGCTGCGCCGCGCCTGGCTCATCGCCACCCCCGTCGGCACCTGGTGGCCGGGGGTGACGTAGTAGTAATCGCAGGGAGCATCGTCGAGCACGATCCCTTCTTCGTCCACCGGGTGCGGCACGATGTCGGCGTCCGCCAGCAGGAAGGTATTAATCGCTTCGCGGAAGCAGGGATTCTCCACGCCGACCCGGGTTCTGGACGACATCAGCAGGCGGGTGAGCAGGTAGAGCGCGTTCTGCGAGCCGAGCGTAATCAGGATCTCATCCGCTGCGGCGACGATGCCGCGCTTGGGCAGAACCCGGGTGCGGATCTGCTCAATCAGCATCGGGACGTCCTGGTCGATATGATCGACGACCCAGGCCGGATCGCGCACGCCGCCGTGCAGCCAGTTGGCCGCCGAACGCCAGGTGGTCAGCGGGAACTGGCGGGTATCCGGCTGGCCATAGATAAACGGATAGCGATAGTTCATCCAGCCGGCGGGTTTCAGAATCGACTCCTGCTGGCTGGGGGTGATTTGCAGTCGTGCGCCCCAGCGTGGTGCAGTACGCTCGTCATCCGGTGCACCCTGCACGGCAACCGTCGCGGCGGAATGCTGATAGTCGGGATGCAGATAGTATCCGCTGCGCGGGCGGCTGATGAGATACCCTTCGCTGACCAGACTCTCAAAAACCAGCGCCGTGGTATTGCGCGACACCCGCAGCTGGCTGGCCAGCTGACGACAGGATGGCAGCGGCGTGTCGGCGGAAAAGATACCGCTCAGAATGGCGTTAACCAACGTCTCCCGCACCTGTTCCTGTAAACCGCGACGTTGGTCGAACTCGACGTGCAAAAGGTGACGGATCATGCGGGGCTCCTTAGGTGAATACTCTGACTACCTTGCAGCAAATTCCATACCACCCTGAAAAAGTCTGACACACGGACGCAACGAAACTGGCTCTATCCGGAAAACAAAAACGCTCCCTACAGTAAAAACGCATTCATCAGTCGCGGAACGGAACTTCCGTCGGCACAAGTTTTGCAAAACCTTTTCATGTTCGGGAATGAACACGTCTGGCGAATTAATTAGGGGTGGCTTGATGAACAAATCGTTGGCTTCAATGTGTCTGGGCGCCGTTATGGCACTGGCTTTCTCTTATCACGCAGCGGCAGCAGATCTCCCGGAAATTGAAAAATCCGGCACCCTGAAAGTCGCGACCGAAGATGATTACGCGCCGTTTAACTTTATGAGTAACGGCCAGGCCGATGGCTTTAACAAAGATATGCTGGAGGAGCTACGCAAGTATGCGAAATTCCACGTCGACCAGAGCATCCTGCCGTGGACCGGCCTGTTAGCGGCGGTCTCCACCGGCCAGTACGATATGGCGTTAACCGGCGCGGTGATCACCGATGACCGTCTGAAGGTCTTTGACTTCACGCCGCCATGGGCTTCGGCGCAGCACTACTTCGTAAAACGCGCCGGGGATAATTCACTCGATACCATCGCCGACCTGAGCGGCAAAAAAGTGGGCGTCCAGGCGGGCAGCGCGCTGCTGGCGCGACTGCCTGAGCTGAAAGCGATGCTGGAAAAAACCGGCGGCAAGCTCGGGCCGGTGGTGGAGTATCCCTCTTACCCGGAAGCCTACGCCGACCTTGCCAATAAGCGCCTCGATTACGTGATTAACGTGGTGATTTCAGTCAACGACCTGGCGAAAGCCAAACCGAAGGTCTTTGCCAAAGGGCTGGCGGTGTCCGGTCCGGGCTATATGGCGTGGCCGATTCCGAAAAACTCCCCGCAGCTTTTGGCCTACATGACCAAGTTTATCAACCATATGCGTGAAACCGGCAAGCTTGCGGAGCTGCAGAAAAAATGGTTTGGCGAAACCTACGATAACCTCCCGACGGAAGCGATTACCAGCCCGGAACAGTTCCATAAACTGGCTGGTTTGTAACAGTTTGCGGCGGGTCACCGCCGCGTTTTTAATCCACAGGAGGGCCATATGGATGCAATTTCCTGGCAGTTATTGATTGAAGGCGCATGGACGACCCTCTGGATTTCGGCTATCGCTATCGCCTTTGGGGTGGTGATTGGCCTGCTGATCGCGCTGGTGAGGATGCTGCGTCTCCCGATTGTCGACCAGCTGCTGGTGGTCTATATCAGCCTGGCGCGCGCCACGCCGCTGGTGACGCTGGTGCTGTTTCTGTTTCTCTCGCTGCCCACGGTGGGGATTAATCTTGATAAAAACGTGGCGGCAATCGTGGCGCTGACCCTCAACACCTCGGCTTTTAACGCCGAAATCTGGCGCAATGCGTTTCGCACCTTCCCGCGCGAGCAGCGCGAGGCGGCAGAATCCGTGGGGATGCGCCGCTGGACCTATTTTCGCTACATCATGCTGCCGCAAATGTGGATCGAAAGCCTGCCGGCGCTGGTGAACGAAATGTCTTTCCTGATTAAAGGCAGCCCGGCGATTGCGGTGATCGGCGTGGTCGATTTGACCCGCGTGACCAATCGCATCTCATCCGTCACCTATGAGCCCCTGTCGCCGATTCTCGCGGCGGGTCTGCTTTATGTCGTGATCATCGGCATGCTGCTGAAGCTGCAGGGACTGGCGGAACGTAAAGCAAAACGCCTGGCACGATAACAACAGGAGGATCTATGAATCAGTGGGCCATTATCTGGTCAGCGCGCGACAGCTTTATTGCCGGCCTGATTGCCACTCTTGAGCTATTCATTGTGGCCGCCGTTGTGGGGTTAGCCATTGGCATTGTGCTGTGCTATTTGACCGAATATCAAAAGCGCTGGCTTAACCGCGTGATTATCGGTTTTGTCAGCCTGATGCGTGCAATTCCGTTCTTAATCCTCGCCTATCTGCTCTATTACGGCCTGCCGGAAGTGGGGATCAGTATGGACGCCTGGAGCGCAGGTCTGGTAGCGCTGATGATCTACCACGGCGCCTATTTCTTTGAAATCCTGCGCAGCCAGCGCCGGGTCTTCTCCGCCGGATATATCGAGGCCGCGGTGGCGCAGGGTTTTTCTCGCTACCAGATATACCGGCGGATTATTTTGCCGAATATCGTCTCATCGGCGCTGCCGCTGCTCGGCAACCAGCTGATTATTTGCCTGAAGGATACCGCTTTTCTCAGCATTATCACCGTTCAGGAAATTACCGCCGCGGCCAACAGCGTGCAGGCGACCTGGTTCATCCCGTTTAACGCTTTTATCGTCGCGATTGCACTCTACTGGGCGATCAGCATTTTGCTGGAGTTGCTGATTAAGCGACTGAGCGCCCTCGGAGCTAAAAGAGGAATGAGTCATGCCTGATACCACCGCAGTAAGCATTAAAAACGTCTCTAAACAGTTTGATAATATTGAAGTTCTGCGAGACATCAATCTGACCGTCGAAAAGGGGTCGGTGGTCAGTATCCTGGGGTCATCAGGTTCCGGTAAATCGACGCTGCTGCGCTGCATGAACTGGCTGGAACAGCCGGACCGCGGGGAGATTCATATCGGCGGCCAGCGGCTGGGGATTGATGAACAGAACGGCAAAGCCATGTCCCACCGCCAGCTGTCGAAGATTCGTGAGCGGGTGGGGATGGTGTTCCAGAGTTTTAACCTGTGGCCGCACCTGACCGTGCAGCAGAATGTCAGCGAAGCGCTGCTCCACGTCAAAGGGATGAAGCGCGATGCAGCCTCTGCAATAGCCATACAGCAGCTGGAAAAGGTCGGGATGGCGCACAAGGCCGACGCCTGGCCGATTACCCTCTCCGGCGGGCAGAAGCAGCGGGTGGCGATAGCCCGTTCGCTGGCGATGTCGCCGGAGGTGATTCTGTTTGATGAGCCGACGTCGGCGCTGGATCCCGAGCTGGTCAACGAAGTGTTGGGGGTGATGAAGGCGCTGGCGGCGGAGGGCTACACCATGGTGGTGGTGACTCATGAGATGGACTTTGCCCGCCAGGTATCGGATGAAGTGGTGTTTCTCGAAAAAGGGTTGTTGATTGAGAAAGCGCCGCCGGAGAAATTTTTCACCAACCCCGACTCTGAACGCGTACGCCAGTTTCTGCAGAGCCGCCGCTAATAAGAGGGGGCCCGCTCGCCTGCGGCCGCTCTCCCCGGTGGCGCTGTGCTTACCGGGGCTACGGGGTCGTGCGATCGGATAGACCGCATAAGGCGCTGGTGCCGCTAGCCGGGAAAATCCCCGCTGGCGCTGCACTTACCGGGGCTACGGGGTCGTGCGGTCAGGTAGCCCGCATAAGGCGCTGGTGCCGCTAGCCGGGAAAATCCCCGCTGGCGCTGCGCTTACCGGGGCTACGGGGGGCGTGCGATCGGGTAGCCCGCATAAGGCGCTGGTGCCGCTAGCCGGGAAAATCCCCGGTGGCGCTGCGCTTACTGGGGCTACGGGGTCGTGCGTCGGGTAGCCCGCATAAGGCGCTGGCGCCGCTAGCCGGGAAAATCCCCGGTGGCGCTGCACTTACCGGGGCTACGGGGTCGTGCGGTCAGGTAGCCCGCATAAGGCGCTGGTGCCGCTAGCCGGGAAAATCCCCGCTGGCGCTGCGCTTACCGGGGCTACGGGGGGCGTGCGATCGGATAGACCGCATAACGCGCTGGCGCCGCTAGCCGGGAAAATCCCCCACTGGTGCTGCGACCCGGGGAGATGTTCCGGCAGCAAGGTACATGGTTCCGTTCGTCATCAATCGGCAAAACAGGTTTGTGGCACATCAACGGAAACAGAGGGAGTCCTCTTTACAATCCCCGCTTGCGCGCAAAGAAATCGGCCGCCCGGCGCTCAGCCTGCGGTCGGCATCAACTCGATGCTACTGGTCCCGTCCCTGGCGTCCAGCCCCTGCTTTCCGACCTCCGTTTCGCCGATTTCAGCGGATACCAGAGCATCGCGTAAGTCTTGTTATTGCCGAATGACTACAGCTGCCGTCAGCGCTTTTCCCTGGCTGCAGACGGCTGGAAACAGGTAGCCCCGGTAAGCGCAGCGCCACCGGGGAGGGGGAGATAAATTGCGTTGGTCTACAATCAATCCCGGTCAATCGCGAACGGCTGCCAGGCCTGGCGCACCGGCATCACTTCTACGCGGTTGATATTCATATGATCCGGCAGGGTGGCGATGTAGAACATCTGCCCGGCGATATCCTGCGCGCTCAGAGGAGTGGTGCCGCGATACAGATTATCGGATGCCGCCTGGTCGCCTTTAGTGCGCACGAGAGTGAATTCGGTCTCGGCAATGCCCGGCGCCAGATCGGTCACCCGCACCCCGGTACCGAGTAGATCGCAGCGCAGGTTGTAGCTGAACTGCTTCACAAACGCTTTGCTGGCACCGTAGACGTGGCTGCCCGGATAGGGCCACTGACCGGCAATGGAACCGACATTGATGATACTGGCGCCGGCGCCGTGCTGAATGAGCGTCGGCAGCAGCGCGTGGGTGACGTTAACCAGACCGGTAACGTTGGTGTCGATCATCGTTTTCCAGTCCTGCAGGTCCACCTTCTGCGCCGGCTGCGGCGCCAGCGCCAGCCCGGCGTTGTTAATCAGCGTTTTGATATCGGCAAAGGCGGCAGGCAGCTCTGCCACCGCGGCGGCAACGGCCTCGCTGTCACGCACGTCCAGCTCGATAATATGTACCGGCACCAGCAGGCTCAGCCGGTCATACAATTTTTGCAGGCGCGCCAGACGACGCCCGCTCAGCACCAGCGACCAGCCCGCCTCGGCAAACACCTGTGCCGCTGCCTCCCCAAAACCGGAGGTGGCCCCGGTAATAAACACTACGTTGTTGGTGGTCATTTCACTCTCCTGTGCGCATTGTTGTCCTCACTATAAAAACGCCGTGCACGACCACACAGGGCCAGTTGTCAGGTGGCGTTGTGACACGGTGTCACAACTTTTTCGACCGACTGGCTCTATCCCTTTTTCCGCCGGGCGACCAATGATGGGGGGAACAACAATGACATCAGAGGGCAGGGTATGAAGCTGGCAATACAGAACGATGTAACGGTAAGCAACGATGACGTTCGCCAACTGGATCGCGCTTATGTTTTCCATTCGTGGTCAGTACAGGGCAACATCAACCCGCTGGTGATTGCCGGGGCCAGGGGCTGTGAACTGTGGGATTATGAAGGCAAAACCTACCTTGATTTCAGCAGTCAGCTGGTTAACGTCAATATCGGCTATCAGCACCCGCGCGTGCTGGCGGCGATGAAAGCGCAGCTGGAGGAGCTGGTGACGATTGCGCCGGCGACCGCCAACCTCGCCCGCGGCGAAGCGGCGAAACGCATCGTCGAGCTGGCGCCGGAAGGCTTCAGCAAAGTGTTCTTTACCAATGCCGGAGCCGACGCCAACGAGAATGCCATTCGCATGGCGCGGCTGTACACCGGACGCGATAAGGTGCTGTCGGCCTATCGTTCATACCACGGCAATACCGGCAGCGCGATTGCCGCCACTGGCGACTGGCGCCGCGTGCCGAATGAGTACTCCCGCGGCCACGTGCACTTTTTCAACCCCTACCTCTATCGCAGCGAATTTAATGCGGTGACGGAAGAGGAGGAGTGTCTGCGCGCGCTGGCGCATCTACGCAGAATCATTGAGTGTGAAGGCCCTGGCGCGATTGCCGCCATTCTGCTGGAGTCGATTCCCGGTACCGCGGGTATTCTGGTGCCGCCTGACGGCTATATGCAGGGCGTACGGGCGCTGGCCGATGAGTTTGGTATTGTGCTGATCCTCGACGAGGTGATGGCCGGGTTTGGCCGTACCGGCAGCTGGTTTGCCTTCGAGCAAGATGGCGTGGTGCCGGATCTGGTGACCTTTGCCAAAGGGGTTAACGCCGGGTATGTGCCTGCGGGCGGGGTGCTGATTAGCGATCCGATTGCCCGTTATTTTGACGACCATTTCTTTGCCGGTGGCCTGACCTACTCCGGCCATCCGCTGGCGATGGCGGCGATTGTGGCGACGATCGATGCCATGAAAGAGGAAAACATCGTCGAAAACGCGGCGCAGATGGGGAATCACGTCCTGCGTCCGGGGCTGGAGGCGCTGGCGGAAAAACATGCGATTATCGGTCATGTCCGCGGCCGTGGCCTGTTCCAGGCGCTGGAACTGGTCAGCGACCGCGAAGCTAAAACGCCGTTAACCGCGGCGGATATGGCGGCGATTAAGGGGGCGTTAACCGAAGCGGGTCTGCTGGCCTTTGTGGTGGAAAACCGCATTCACGTGGTGCCGCCATGCACCATCAGCGCTGAGCAGATTGCGAAAGGGCTGGCGATTTTTGACAGCGTATTCGCCCGCTTCGCCACTCTGGCGAAATAAACCAACCTTATTCCCGGATAGCGGCGCCAGCGCCTTATCCGGGCTATCCGACCGCACGACCCGGTAGCCCCGGTAAGCACAGCGCCAGCGGGGATTTTCCCGGCTGGCGGCGCCAGCGCCTTATGCGGGCTACCTGACCGCACGACCCCGTAGCCCCGGTAAGCGCAGCGCCACCGGGGATTTTCCCGGTTGGCTGGCTATCACGCCATCCGGTGTTCGCCCTGTATCAGCGCTTCACGGTCGAAGAAGTGCTGAATTACCCCCTCGGCCATAAACGCCGCCCGATCCGACATATGCGCAATCACATCGGCATCATGACTGACCAGCAGATAGGTCATACCGTGCTCCTGTTTCAATCGGTTCAACAGATTGAGAATTTCCGCCTGCACCGACATATCCAGCGCCGAGGTGGGCTCATCTAACAGCAGGATCTGCGGGCGCAGCAGCAGCGCGCGCGCGATTGCCACCCGCTGACGCTGGCCGCCGGAAAGCTGATGCGGATAACGACGCGCGGCGTCGGCGGGGAGCCCCACCTGTTCCAGCGCGGTGTCGACCCGCTGCCGGATGGCGTCGAGGCCGTGGATTTTCAGCGGTTCGGCCAGGGTACGCCACAGCGTATGGTTGGGGTGCAGAGAGGCATAGGGATCCTGAAACACCATCTGCACGTTGCGGCGCAGCTCGCCCTGAAAACGAACTCCGGGAGCTATCGCTGTGCCAAACAGCTGAACGCCGCCGCGCCACTCGCGCTGTAGCCCGGCGAGAACCCGCAAAATCGTCGATTTTCCGCAGCCGGAGGCGCCGATCAGACTGAAAGTTTCCCCGGCCTCAACGCTGAAGCTGGCGGCGGAAACCGCCGTTTTTTCCGCAAAAATGACCTGTAATGCATCGAGATTAACGACTGCCATGCGCCGCCTCCGTAAAGTCCTGGGTTCTGTCGAGAGTGGGCAGCATCTGGCCGTAGGTGCTCGCATCGGGACGACAGGTCCACAGCGTACGGGTGTAGGGATGCGTGGCCTGAGGCAGCTCGCGGGCGGGCATCTCATCGACCTGCGCGCCCTGATACATCACCAGCACCCGGTGGCAATGCTCCGCCACCAGCGGCAGATCGTGGCTAATCAGCAGCATCGCCATTTGCCGCTGCTCGCACTGTTCCACCAGCAGTTCGAGGATCTGATTGCGCAGGCGGGAATCGAGCGCCGAGGTCGGCTCGTCGGCAATCAGCACCTTCGGGTTGTTCAACAGCGCAATGGCGATCATCACCCGTTGCCCCATCCCGCCGGAGAGTTCGCCGGGGTAGCGGCTGAGTACGGGTAAATCGAGACCGACGGCAGCAACGGCGGCTTTCACCGCCTCCAGTCGCGCGCGGCGGCTCAGGCGCTGATGCAGCGTTAATGCCTCTTCCAGCTGTGCCTGAATGTTCTGTACCGGATTCAGCGCATAGCGCGGATCCTGCAACACCATGGCGATATCGTTGCCGCGCAGCGCGCGCCAGCGGCGTTCGTTGAGGGTCAGAAGATCGTGGCCCAGCACGTTCAGCGTTTCTGCGCTGACCACGCCCGGACGACGCACCAGCCCCATCAGCGCGCGGGCGGTCATCGATTTGCCGGAACCGGATTCGCCCACCAGCGCCAGCCGCTCGTTGCCGAGCGTAAAGTTGACGTTATTCACCACCCGGGCAGAGGGGTAGTCGATGCACAGCCCTTGAACGGCGAGTCGGGTATCAGTCATGTTGCGGCTCCAGAACATCGCGCAGGCCGTCGCCCAGCAGGTTAAAGGCAAGGCTGGCTATCAGGATCACCGCTCCGGGCGCGGCGGCAATCCACCACTGATCGAAAATGACCTGCATTCCGTCGGCGATCATCGCGCCCCATTCCGCCATCGGCGGACGTGCGCCGAGGCCAAGGAAGCCCAGTCCGGCGGCGGCGAGAATAATGCCGGCCAAATCCAGCGCCAGGCGCACGATGGCGGAAGGCAGGCACAGCGGCAAAATATGGCCAATCAGCAGCCGCCAGCCGCGAATGCCCATCATCTCCGCCGCGGCCAGATAATCGCTATGACGCAGACGCTGAATTTCGCTCCGCGCCTGGCGAGCGTAGGCGGGCCAGGTGGTGAGCGCCAGCGCCAGAGCACCGTTGACCAGCCCAGGCCCCAGCATGGCGACAAAGGCAAAGGCGAGGATCAGGCGCGGCATTGACATCACCACGTCGGTAAACCGCATCAGAATACGCTCCAGCCAGCCGCCGTAATAGCCGGAAAGAATCCCCACCAGCAGGCCGGCGGGGAGCGTAATCAGAGTGACTAACGCCACCAGCCCCAGCGCCGGGCGCGCGCCGTAAATCAGGCGGGAGAGCAGGTCACGGCCATAGCTGTCGGTGCCGAGCCAGTGCCGGGCATCGGGGCTTTGCAGGCGAGCCGCCGCATCCTGCCAGTTGGGATCGAGCGGCGCCAGCCACGGCGCGAACAGCGCCACCAGCAGGAGCAGCGCGATAACGATCAGCCCGCAAAAGGCGGCGGGGGAGCGACGCAGACGACGCAAAAACAGATAAGCCGGCATCAGCGCACCCTCGGGTCGGTCAACCGCACCAGCAGGTCGGTGAGGTTATTAATGAAAACAAAGCTGGCGCCAATCAGCAGCGTACCGCCCATGATCGCCGTGGTATCCCCGGCAAACAGCGCGGTAGTCAGATAGCGGCCAATTCCCGGCCACGAGAAGACGGTTTCCGTCAACACCGCGCCTTCCAGCATCGAGGTCCAGGCCAGGGCGATGACCGTCAGCAGAGTGCCGCGAATGTTGGGGAGCACATGACGCAGCAGAATCGTCATTTCGCTGGCGCCTTTGGCGCGCGCCAGCAGGATGTACTCTTTGTTCATCTCGCTGAGGCAGGCGGAGCGGGTCAGGCGGGTGATGCTGGCCAGTGAATAGTATCCCAGTAGCAGCACCGGCAGCAGCAGATGGCCGATGGCGTTTTTGAAGGCCTCTTTATCGCCGGAGAGCCAGGTATCAATCAGCACGAAGCCGGTTCGCGGTTCGACGGTATATTGATAGATATCGTCCAGTCGCCCGGGGCCCGGCGTCCACTGCAATTTGGCATAGAACAGCGCCAGCATCAGCAGCCCGAGCCAGAAGATGGGAACCGAGTTGCCGATCAAGGTCAAGGTGCGTACCGCCAGATCCCACGGGGAACCGGCGTAGCGGGCGCACAGCACGCCGGCAATCACCCCGAACAGCGCCCCGACGATCAGCGCCAGGGTGGCCAGTTCGAGGGTGGCGGGAAAGGTAGCGAGCAGGTCGTGCAGCACCGGCTGGCCGGTGGAGCTGGCCGTGCCGAGGTCGCCGTGGGCAAGGTTAACCAGATAGTGCCAGAACTGCACCGGCAGCGGGCGATCGAGCCCGAGCTGGTGGCGAACCTGATCGTAGGTCGACTGGCTGGCATGATCGCCGACGATTTGTAGCACCCGATCGACAGGTGAAAACGCGGAGAGCGCGAACGTGACGAGCAAGAGCCCGAAGAGCGTGAGTAGCAGGGTAAGCAGCCCCTGAAGCACGCGCGTGGAAAGATGTGGCATGGGAAGTCTCTTCATGCCGGGGGGCGGCTTCGCCTTACCCGGCCTACAAAAAACGAGAACCCGTGCCGGGTAAGCGTAACGCCACCCGGCAACAAGGGAAATTACTTGGTGACGTTATCGTACCAGACCATATCGGCGTTGAGGCCCTGCTGATAGCCTTTGACGTTATCGCGGACCACGATCTGCGTTTTCCCCTGATCAACAAACACATACGGCGAACTGCGCTGCAGCTCTTCCTGCATTTTTTTGTACAGTTCGAGGCGTTTTGCCGGATCCGCTTCGGCGACCGCCGCCTGGGTTTCTTTATTCAGCTGCGGGATCTGCCAGCCGTTCAGACCGGCGACGGTGCTGGATTTGCCATCATTCCACGCGAAGGCGCTGGCGTTGGAGTGGGCGTCAAAATAGTCCGGGATCCACAGGCGAATAGCTGCCTGGTGCTGCCTGGCACGCACGCGGGCATACACCTGGCTGCCCGCTGCCGGCAGCAGGTCAATCTTCACGCCGCCCTGGGCAAAGCTGGCCTGCATCGACTGGGCGATAGTAATGAACGGCGGTTTGTTCTCGACATCAAGAGTGAAGTGCGCGTCCTTAATCCCCGCTTTGGCGAGAATCGCTTTGGCCTTCGCCGGGTCAAATTTGAACGGATTATTATCCAGCGCGCCCGGCAGACCAACCGGCAGGAAGCTCTGATGCACAAAATACTGGCCTTTAAGCAGATCTTTGGTGATCCCGTCGTAGTCCACCAGCCAGCGCGCGGCTTCCCACAGGGCCGGGTTTTTCAGCAGCGGGTTCGCGCTGTTGCCGGTGTTGAAGGCCAGGTAATTCTGCTCGGCGGAGGGAATGCTCAGCACGTTAACGCCGGGTTTCCCCTGCAGGGCGGCTATCTGATCGGCGCCGAGATCGCGGGCGATATCGGCATCACCCTGTTGAATCAGCAGGCGGCGAGAGGCCGGATCGGGGACGTTTTTAATAATGATGCTTTTCAGCTTCGGCGCACCGGTAGGCGAGCTGTCGTTGGCCTCCAGCACGATGGCCTGATGCGGTTGATAGACGCGCATTTTGAACGCGCCGCTGCCCGCGGAGTGCATTTTCAGCCAGCTGTTACCGAAATCGTTGTCTTTGACGTTCGGCGCCACCAGCTTTTCATCCACGATGGAGGCGATCGGCGTGGAGAGGATATTCAGCGCCACCGCCGGACTGACGTCAGCGGTCCAGTGCAGCTGCAGCGTATGGTCATCGACCTTTTTCAGCTGGCTGGCGATGTTGTCCGGCTGCCAGCCGAGGACGTTGAGGATAAAAGCGGGGGACTTATTCAGCGTCACCGCGCGGGTATAGGAGAAAATAATATCTTCCGGACGCAGCGGATTGCCCGAGGCGAATTTGGCATCAGGCTTTAGCTTGATGGTCAAGGTTTTCGCCGCCGGGTCGGCCTGCCAGCTTTCAGCCAGAATCGGGGTGATTTTTTCAGGGTTGTCGCGATCTGGCTGAACCAGGCGCTGGTAGAGGCTTGGTACCGTCTGAATACTGGAAAGCTCATTGGCTTCTGCCGGGTCGAGGCTGACGATGTCGTCAAGGCCCTGGGCAACGACCAGGGTGGAGGGCGGCGTCGCGGCATGGACGGCGGCGGAGAGTGCGGTCAGCACCAGTAAAGACAGCAGTTTTTTGGTCATGTGCAATCCCTGAAAAAATGTTGTTTTGATTATTTATGCTTCGCTACGTTAGGCCGCTTCCCCGCAGTCGTAAAGTCAAAATACGGATAAGCTTATGCATAAAAAGAATAATTCATAGCGCTGGGTTATTAATGAAAAAAAGCGGCGGCGCGCTTTCTGTCCGCTGCGCTTCTTGATATAACAATTTCATTACAATTCAACGGGGTGCGGGCATGCCGGAAATCAATCAATATGGTCAGGTGGTGAATGATGTTGTCGCAGACTGGCAGGGGGCCAGGATCCTGAAACGCACGCCGTTAAGCGGGCGCTTTTGTCGGCTTGAGCCGCTGGAGGTGCAGCGCCATGCCGCCGATCTTTTCGCCGCCTACGCGTTGGGAGATGAGAGCGACTGGACATGGCTGGCCAGCACCTGCCCGGCAAGCGTGGAAGCGACGACCCACTGGGTGGCCGGTAAAGTCAACGATGATGCGCTGGTGCCGTTTGCGGTTATCGATCTGCGGACCGAGCGGGCGGTTGGGTTGGTCAGCTATATGGCCATCGATCGGGCAATGGGGACCGTTGAAATCGGCCATGTTACCTGGTCGCGGAAGATGAAGAATACGCCGCTGGGTACGGAAGCGGTGTGGCTGTTGCTGAAAAACGCTTTCGAGCAGGGCTATCGCCGGCTGGAGTGGAAATGTGATTCGATGAATATCGCCTCACGGCGGGCGGCGGAGCGTCTGGGTTTTACCTGGGAAGGGTGTCTGCGGCAAAAAATGGTGCGCAAAGGACGCACCCGCGATAGCGACCAGCTGTCGATCATTGATAGCGAATGGCCGCAGCGTGATGCGGCGCTGCGCGCATGGCTGGCGGCGGAGAATTTTGATGGTGACGGGAGACAGGTGAAGCGGCTGGAGGATTTTCGCTAATTGCAGCCTGCTGACAAAGTGCGTGCATCCGGAATTATCTGCGTTGCTCGGTGATTTGCCCGGCGGCGCTTCGCTTGCGCGGGCCTACGGGACTGGTGCCGGTTTGCTGAGCGGGCCTACGGGACTGATGTCGGTTTGCAAACCGGATTCTACGGGATAGCTTCCGGTTTGCAGAGCGGGTTCTATGGGGCAGACTCGCTGTCGTAGGCCGGGCAAGGCGTCAGCCGCCGCCCGGCAGAGATGTCAGGACACTAGCCAGAGCAGGCTTGCTATCGGACCTTATATTTGTGGTGCTCCGGGATTTGCCCGGCGGCGCTTCGCTTGCGCGGGCCTACGGGACTGATGTCGGTTTGCAGAGCGGGCCTACGGGACTGATGTCGGTTTGCAGAGCGGGCCTACGGGACTGATGTCGGTTTGCAAACCGGGTTCTACGGGATCGCTTCCGGTTTGCAGAGCGGGTTCTATGGGGCAGACTCGCTGTCGTAGGCCGGGCAAGGCGTCAGCCGCCGCCCGGCAGAGATGTCAGAACGCGAGCCAGAGCAGGCTTGCTATCCAGCAGCCTGACGACGCACCGGCGCGCCGTTGGCCACATAATAGCGCGCCGTGCTGCGCGGCAGCGGCTGGCGGCCGCGAATGGCATCGGCTATTTTCTCGCCAATCATGATGGTGGTGGCGTTGAGGTTGCCGGTGATGATCTGCGGCATAATTGACGCATCCACCACCCGCAGGCCTTCCAGACCGTGCACCCGGCCTTCGCCATCCACTACTGCCATCTCGTCGTCGCCCATTTTACAGGTGCCGCACGGGTGGAAAGCAGTCTCGGCGTGATTACGCACGAACTCATCCAGCTCGGCATCGCTCTGGCAGTCGAGGCCGGGGCTGATTTCGCGTCCGCGATATTTATCCAGCGCCGGCTGGTTCATGATGTCGCGAGTGATGCGTATCGCATCGCGAAACTCCTGCCAGTCCTGCTCGCTGGACATATAGTTGAACAGAATCGCCGGATGCTCGTGCGGGTCGCGTGATTTCAGGCGCACGTGGCCGCGGCTGGGCGAACGCATGGAGCCGACGTGGCACTGGAAGCCGTGCTCTTTCACCGCATTTGAACCGTTGTAGTTAATCGCCACCGGCAGGAAGTGGTACTGAATATTTGGCCAGGCGAACTCTTCCCGGCTGCGGATAAACCCGCCGGCTTCAAACTGATTGCTGGCGCCAATACCGGTGCCGCCGAACAGCCATTCGGCACCGATTTTCGGCTGATTCCACCACTGCAGCGCCGGATAGAGCGACACCGGCTCTTTGCATTCATACTGCAGATACATCTCGAGATGGTCCTGCAGGTTTTCGCCGACGCCGGGCAGGGCGTGAACCAGCGGGATATCAAACTGGCGTAGCAGATCCGGGTTGCCGACACCGGAACGTTGCAGGATCTGCGGTGAAGCGATGGCTCCCGCGCACAGCAGTACTTCTTTACTGGCCGTCGCTTTTGACGGCGCGGTGCTGTCGCCCTCCAGCCATTCGACCCCAACCGCGCGCTTACCGGCAAAAATAATATGGTCGGTCAGCGCATGGGTGCGAATCGTCAGATTTGGGCGCCCGCGGGCCTGGTCAAGATAGCCGCGGGCGGTGCTGGCCCGGCGCCCCTGGGGAGTGACGGTACGATCCATCGGCCCGAACCCTTCCTGCTGATAGCCATTCAGGTCGTCGGTGCGCGGATAGCCGGCCTGCACACCCGCTTCCACCATCGCATGGAACAGCGGATTATTATTCTGCTTCGGCGTGGCGACGCTCACCGGGCCATCGCCGCCGTGATAATCATTCGCGCCGATGTCGCGGGTTTCCGCTTTACGGTAGTAGGGCAGGCAGTCGAGATAGCTCCAGCTCTCCAGGCCTGGCGCGGTGGCCCAGTTGTCGAGGTCCATTGCATTACCGCGGATGTAGCACATGCCGTTAATCAGCGACGAGCCGCCGAGACCTTTGCCGCGGCCGCACTCCATGCGGCGGTTATTCATATACGGCTCAGGTTCGGTCTCGTAGGCCCAGTTATAGCGTCGGCCCTGTAATGGAAAAGCCAGCGCGGCGGGCATCTGGGTGCGGAAATCAAAACGATAATCCGGGCCGCCGGCTTCCAGCAGCAGGACGGTGGTGTGCGGATCTTCCGTCAGTCGTGTCGCCAGTACGTTGCCGGCAGAGCCGGCGCCAATAATGATGTAGTCAAATTGCAAACATGACCTCCTGGTTAAAATATGGAGTGAAACTGAGCCATCTCAACCTGGATGGATTTTACCTGGGTGTAGCTCTGGAGCGTCATCACGCCGTTTTCGCGGCCGATACCGGAGTGCTTATAGCCGCCGACCGGCATCTCCGCCGGGGATTCGCCCCAGCTGTTGATCCAGCAGATCCCGGCTTCAAGCTGATGAATCACGCGGTGGGCGCGATTTAAGTCCGGGGTGACCACGCCTGCCGCCAGACCGTATTCGGTGGCGTTGGCGCGGCGAATCACTTCCGCCTCGTCTTCATAGGTCAGAATCGACATCACCGGGCCAAAGATCTCTTCGCGCACGATGGTCATCTCGTCATGGCAGTCGCTAAAGACGGTCGGGGCCACCCACGCGCCGCTGGCGAAGGCGTCACCTTGCAGCACCCCGCCGCCGCACAGCAGACGCGCGCCTTCCTGCTTACCGCTCTCGATATAGCGCAGGACGTTGTCGCGGTGCGGGAAGCTCACCAGCGGGCCGAAGTTGGTCGTTTCATCAAACAGGTCGCCGGGACGAATTCGCGCCACGCGGGCGAGGATTTTCTCTTCGAACGCCGCTTTCGCGCGCGCCGGGATAAACACCCGGGTGCCGTTGGTGCAGACCTGGCCGGAGCTGTAGAAGTTGGCCATCATCGCGATATCGGCGGCGAGGTCGAGGTCGGCATCGTCGCAGACGATCAGCGGCGACTTGCCGCCCAGCTCCATGGTGACTTCCTTCAGCGACGAAGCGGCGGAGTTAGCCATCACTTTTTTGCCGCTGGCGACGCCGCCGGTGAACGAGACTTTGGCGATATCCGGGTGTTCAGTCAGATACCGTCCGGTTTCGGCGCCGATCCCCGGCAGGACGTTAAAGACGCCGTCCGGCAGGCCGGCTTCGCGGTAGATCTCCGCCAGTTTGAGGGCGGTCAGCGGGGTCACTTCGCTTGGCTTAAAAATCATCGCGTTTCCGGCGGCCAGCGCCGGCGCTGATTTCCACAGCGCGATCTGGATCGGGTAGTTCCACGCGCCGATCCCGGCAACCACGCCGAGCGGTTCGCGGCGGGTATAGATGAATGAACTGTCGCGCAGCGGGATCTGGCTGCCTTCCAGCGCCGGGATCAGGCCGGCGTAATACTCCAGCACGTCGGCGCCGGTAACGATATCGACAGCGGCGGTTTCGCTCAGCGGTTTACCGGTATCCAGCGTCTCCAGACGCGCCAGCTCGTCGTTACGCTGGCGCAGAATATCCACCGCTTTACGCAGGATCCGCGAACGCGCCATGGCGCTCATCGCCGCCCACACCTTTTGCCCCTGTTGGGCGCTTTTTACCGCCCGGTCGACGTCTTCGCGACCCGCGGCCTGGACTGTCGCCAGCACTTCCCCGGTGGCAGGGTTGAGGGTCTCGAAGGTTTTCCCGCTGGTGGCAGGGACGTAACCACCGTGGATATAAAGCTGCTGTTCGGCCATTCGGGACATGGTTTCCTCCATTATTGAGAAGTCGGTGGCAGATACTGGCTGATGAAATGGTCGGCGAGCGTTTCAGCGCGGGCTTTATCGAGCGGTTTACCGCTCAGCGCCGCGCGTAGCCACAGTCCGTCGATTAAGGCGGCGAGGCCATAACCGGCCTCCTGCGCCTGCTGGCGCGGCAGTTCGCGCTGAAATTCATAGACGATGTTCGACAGCAGACGCCGGCTGCTGACCTGCTGCAGGCGATAGAGCATCGGTTGATGCATGCTGCTGGCCCAGAAGGCAAGCCAGGCTTTCATCGCCGCGCTGCTTATCTGGCTGTCATCGAAATTACCCGCCACGATGGCCCGCAGCCGCCGTTCGGCGCTGGCGCCCGGCAGCGCGTGCAAACGGCTCAGTACCGCCAGCCGCAGTTGGCCGGTGATATCGCGCATCGTCGCTTCCAGCAGACCGTTCTTATCCTTGAAATAGTGACTAATGATGCCGGTCGATACGCCCGCCCGTCGGGCAATTTGCGCGATGGTGGCATCGTGCATTCCCACCGCATTTATCGCCTCGAGGGTCGCGTCAATGAGCTGCCGCTGGCGTATCGGTTGCATCCCCAGTTTGGGCATTTCGTTGGTTCCATTCATCAGATTTGTTTATCTATTAAAGCGGTTTTTGATTGGACGTTCAATATAAAATGTGTCTTAATTGTTGCGGTTTTGGATTTTAATAGTTACAAAAACAGTGGGGATACTGGATGACAGACCTTTCGCCGAGCAGAGAAAAGGACAAAATCAATCCGGTGGTTTTTTATACTTCCGCCGGACTGATTTTGTTGTTTTCCCTGATGACTATCTTCTTCAGCGATTTTTCAGCGGCCTGGATTGGCCGTACCCTGAACTGGGTTTCGACGACTTTTGGCTGGTATTATTTGCTGGCGGCCACGCTGTATATCGTGTTTGTGGTCTGCATTGCCTGCTCGCGCTTCGGTTCGGTGAAGCTCGGGCCTGAGCACTCCAAACCGGAGTTCAGCATGCTGAGCTGGGCGGCGATGCTGTTTGCCGCCGGTATCGGTATCGACCTGATGTTCTTCTCGGTCGCCGAACCGGTCACCCAGTATATGCAGCCGCCGGAAGGGGCCGGGCAGACCATGGAGGCCGCGCGCCAGTCGATGGTCTGGACCTTGTTCCACTACGGGCTGACCGGCTGGTCGATGTATGCTCTGATGGGCATGGCGCTGGGATACTTTAGCTATCGTTATAATTTGCCGCTCACCATACGTTCCGCCCTCTATCCCATCTTCGGTAAAAAAATCGATGGTCCAATTGGTCATAGCGTCGATATCGCGGCGGTGGTCGGGACAATTTTTGGGATTGCCACCACGCTGGGGATCGGGGTCGTGCAGCTTAATTATGGCCTGAACGTGCTGTTTGATATTCCGGATTCGCTGGGGGCGAAAGCGGCGCTGATTGTCCTGTCGGTGATTATCGCCACGATTTCGGTGACCTCCGGGGTCGATAAAGGGATTCGTATTCTCTCCGAGCTGAACGTGGTGCTGGCGCTGGGGCTGATTCTGTTCATCTTGTTTATGGGCGATACCGAGTTTCTGATGAACGCGCTGGTGCTGAACGTTGGCGACTACGTGAACCGCTTTATGGGCATGACCCTCAACAGCTTCGCTTTCGATCGCCCGGTCGAGTGGATGAACAACTGGACGCTGTTTTTCTGGGCCTGGTGGGTGGCCTGGTCACCGTTTGTGGGGCTGTTCCTGGCGCGTATCTCGCGCGGGCGCACCATTCGTCAGTTTGTGCTGGGGACGCTGATTATTCCGTTTACCTTCACCTTACTCTGGCTGTCGGTGTTCGGTAACAGCGCGCTGTACGAGATTATTCATGGCAATGTCGCCTTTGCCGAAGAGGCGATGGCCCATCCGGAGCGCGGCTTCTATAATCTGCTGGCGCAGTACCCGGCCTTTACCTTCAGCGCCTCGGTCGCCACCATCACCGGGTTACTGTTCTATGTGACCTCCGCTGACTCAGGGGCGCTGGTGCTGGGGAACTTCACCTCGAAACTCAAAGATATCAACAGCGATGCGCCGAACTGGCTACGGATCTTCTGGTCGGTCGCTATCGGTCTGCTGACCATCGGAATGCTGATGACCAACGGGATTTCGGCGCTGCAGAACACCACGGTGATCATGGGGCTGCCGTTTAGCTTCGTGATCTTTTTTGTGATGGCAGGGTTGTATAAATCATTGAAGGTCGAAGACTATCGCCGCGAGAGCGCCAGTCGCGATACCGCCCCGCGCCCGCTCGGCGTGCAGGATCGGTTGAGCTGGAAGAAGCGTCTGTCGCGGTTGATGAACTATCCGGGAACCCGCTATACGCGCCAGATGATGGAGACGGTGTGCTACCCGGCAATGGAGGAGGTGGCGCAGGAGCTTAAATTGCGCGGCGCCTATGTGGATCTGAAAAGTTTACCGCCGGAAGAGGGGGATAATCTGGGCCATCTCGAACTGCTGGTGCATATGGGCGATGAACAGAATTTTGTCTATCAGATCTGGCCGCAGCAGTATTCGATTCCGGGCTTCACCTACCGGGCGCGCAGCGGTAAATCAACCTACTATCGTCTGGAGACCTTCCTGCTGGAGGGCAGCCAGGGCAATGACCTGATGGACTACAGCAAGGAGCAGGTGATCACCGATATTCTCGATCAGTACGAGCGTCACCTGAACTTTATCCACCTGCACCGGGAAGCGCCGGGGAACAGCGTGATGTTTCCGGGGATGTAGGGAGCAGAAGGCTGCATGAGTAAAAAGGCGCCCCGTGGGCGCCTTTTTTCGAGCGAATGTCGCCATGCGCTCCGCTTACCAGCAGATAAATCCGCCATCAACGACCAAATCAACGCCGGTACAAAATGAGGCGGCGTCGCTGGCGAGGAACAGAGCCGGTCCCGCCATCTCTTCAACTTTTGCCATGCGCTGAATGGGCGTCTGGTTTTCAAACTCGCGGGTCTGATGGACCATTTCAGGACGGGTATTCATCGGCGTTGCGGTGTAACCCGGGCTAATTGAGTTGACGCGAATCCCTTTGCCGACCCACTCCATGGCAAGGCTTTTAGAGAGATGAATCACGCCGGCTTTGGCGCTGTTGTAATGCGCCTGTTCCAGCCCGCGGTTAACGATAATTCCGGACATCGAGGCAATATTAATAATCGAGCCGCCGCCGGATTCCAGCATCAGTTCCGCTTCCGCTTTACAGGAATTCCACACGCCGGTGAGGTTGATATCAATAACCCGCTGCCACTGTTCCGTCTCCATCTCCAGCGCCGGGTTGGCGTTGGCGATACCGGCGGCATTGACGGCGATATCGAGACGACCGAAGCGGCTTTTGGCCAGCGCGACGCCGGCGCGGAGATCGCTTAGCTGGCGCACATCCCCGGTGTAAAAGCAGGCTTCGCCGCCTATCGCTTCAATATGACTCACGGTTTCGGCCAGTCCCCCGTCTTCGCGCAAATCAAAACCGACGACGCGCGCGCCCGCGCTGGCGAGCCCGTAGGCGATCATCTGGCCAATACCACTGCCCGCGCCGGTGACAAAGGCAACGCGGTCCTGCAGGTTAAACAACTGTTGAGCAAAATCTTTTGCGATCATAGTGATTACTCTTGTGGTCAAAACCCTCGCGGGCATTAAGACATAATTAAGCCGCCGTCGATGTTAATCGTCTGTCCGGTGAGATAGCGCGCATCGTCAGAGGCGAGAAAGGCCACCAGCCCGGCAACATCTTCCGGTTTTCCTGCCCGTTTCATCGGTATTCCTTCTACCCATTCCGCCATCAGCTCGCCTTTGCCATAGCGCTTTTGTTCACTGCTGAGGATTTCGCCCCACACCCGGTCGTTGTAGTCCCACATTTCACTTTCGATAATCCCGGGGCAGAAGGCGTTGACGGTGATGTTCCACGGCGCCAGCTCATGAGCCAGGCTTTGCGTAATGCCGATAACGCCCATTTTGCTGGCGGCGTAATGCGGGGTGTAGATAAAGCCCTGGCGCCCCTGGCCCGACGAGGTATTGATCAAACTTCCGTAGTTCTGTTTGACCATATATTTGGCCGCTTCGCGACAGCACAGCCAGACGCCGGTTGTATTCACGGCCAGCACTTTTTCGAAATCGGCTTTTGGCATGCGATCGAAATAATCGATGGTGATCACGCCGGCGTTTTGAATTGAAACATCAATGGTGCCGAAGCGGGCTGCGGCCTGTTGGTACAGGGACTGGACCTGGGCTTCATCGGTGACATCAATCTCCAGCGACAGAATATCGGCCTGATAACGCTGGCGTAAGGTTTCTGCGGTTTCATGGACGCGCGGTGCATTAGAGACCATCACCAGCCTGGCGCCATCGCGGGCAAAGCGTTCGGCGATGCCGGCGCCAATACCCCGGCAGGCTCCGGTAATGACGATGGTTTTATTGTCAAAATTTCTGTGCATACTTTTTTCCCTTTAGCGAAGCCGGGCGGTGACGCCCGGCGGAAGAATCGGTGCTATGCGTGAATTAACGGGATGCCGCGCCGCTGGGATGAACCGTCGCCAGCTTTTCTTCATGGCGGCGCATGAGAATGACCTTGTTCTGTAGTTTCTGCTGGAACTGATCGACGACGACGGCGGTGACAATGACCACGCCTTTAATCACCATCTGCCAGAAATCGCTGACCCCCATCATCACCATGCCGTCGGCGAGGAAGACGATCACGAAGGCGCCAATAATCGAACCGGTCACCCGGCCCCGGCCGCCCGCCAGCGCGGTCCCGCCGAGAACGGTGGCGCCGATCGCATCCATTTCGAACATGTTGCCGGTCATCGGGTGCGCGGTTTGCAGCTGTGAGGCGACTATCAGCCCGACGAACGCGGCGCAGAGGCCGGAGAAGGCATAAACAAAGATTTTGGCCTTAACAATCGGGACGCCGGCCAGACGGGCCGCGGATTCGTTGCCTCCAATGGCGTAGATATAGCGGCCCAGCGGGGTTTTCGTGGTCAGCCAGTATCCCAGTAGCAGAAAAGCGATCATCAACCAGATCGGCAGATAAATTCCCAGGACGGTACCGGAGCCGAGGGTGGAGAAACCGGTGTTGCCCAGCGCTTCCATGCCGTTGAGATTGGGGTAAGTGCTGCCGTCGTTAAACAGCAGGGCAGAACCGCGGGCGACGTACATCATTCCGAGGGTACAAATAAAGGGCGCCACGCCAAAACGGGTAATCACGGCGCCATTAACCAGACCCACCAACACGCCAAAGACAGCCACGCACAAGATAACTTCCGGTACGTTGAAGAAGATGACGCTACCGTTCCATAAGGGCAGGCCATTGGTCAGCAGGGCACCGGCCACCATGCCGCAAATCCCGGCCACGGCACCGACTGAAAGGTCAATTCCCCCGGTCAGAATGACCAGCGTCATCCCGATGGCCAGCAGGCCGGTAATGGCCACATGCTGGGTCATGATCAGCAGATTTGAGGTAGTCAGGAAATTCGGTACCATCACGCTGAAAAACGCAACAACCAGCAGCAGAGCGATAAACGTTCTGGCCTTCAGCAGGTACATATAGATCATATATTTCTGGTTCATGATGGATTCCAGCCTGATTAATCTTGAGGTGTTGAAGCCGCGATTAATTTTTCGCGGGTGACCGCATGACGCGGTAGGTCGGCGGTAATACGGCCATCGGCCATCACCAAAATACGATCTGCCAGAGCCATCACTTCATCCAGCTCTGAGGAGGAGAACATCACGGCCAGCCCCTGTTGCGCCATTTTGCCAATCAGGTGATACACGTCCGTTTTGGCACCCACGTCGATGCCGCGCGTGGGTTCATCGAGGAAAACGACCTGCGGCTGCGTCATTAACGCCTTCCCCAGCACCACTTTTTGTTGGTTGCCGCCGCTCAGAGAGGTGATGGGAAGCTCGGGATCGCTCACTTTGATGGCAAGCTGCTGAATCATCTCTTTAACGCTGGCATGCTCTTTATGCGGATTCAGCCATTGCCAGGCGCGGCGAAACCCCTGAAGACTGAAATCGGAGAGCGTCATATTGGATTGAATGGACATCATCTGCACCACGCCTTCGCCCTGTCGGTCTTCCGGTACCAGCGCCAGCCCTTTTTTGAGTCTGGCCTGAAAAGGGGCCCTGCCGATATTTTCACCGTTGAGATGGATACTGCCATTCTGGCACGGCATCAGGCCGACCAGCCCTTTAAATAGCTCGGTACGCCCGGCGCCCAGCAGGCCGTAAATGCCGATGACTTCCCCTTTACATAAGGTAAAGGTCACATCATTAAGCTTGTAACCGCCGCTATGGTGCAGCGCGGTCAGACCGTCCACCGCCAGCACCGCTTCGCCTTTGGGGGCCGGTTGATAGTCGAAATGCTTTTTCTTATCGCCGACCATCTGTTCAATGATCCAGGGGATACTGGCATCGCTGACGGTCCGTTCGCTGATAAAACGGCCATCGCGGAAAATGGTAATGTGGTCGCCAATTTCCATCAGTTCTTCCAGACGATGAGAGATATAAATGATGGTGACGCCGCGCCGTTTAAGCTGTCCGATAACATTGAACAGGACTTTGACTTCAGACTGGCTGAGGGCGGAGGTGGGCTCATCCATAATCAATACGCGAGTATCTTTGGACAGGGCGCGCGCAATTTCGACCAGCTGCTGATGGCCAATACCCAGTTCGCCAAGCGGGGTATAGGGATCAACATCGAGCTCCAGCCGTTCCAGCAGTGATTTAGCCAGCTCGTATTGGTATTTTTCGTTGATTCTTCCTTTCTGGAAAAACTCATTAGCCATGAAAATATTATCCATGACATTCATATTCGGGAATAAATTCAGCTCCTGGAAAATAATGCTGATACCCTGTTTTTCAGCCTGGTGAGTCGAGTTTAATGAAACGGGAGAACCCTCGAGAATAATTTGTCCGGAGGAAGGAGTTTCGACACCGGCAAGCATTTTCATCATGGTGGATTTGCCCGCACCATTTTCTCCGATCAGAACGTTGACTTTATTTCGATACACCCGATAGTCGACGTTATCTAAGGCGATAACGCCTGGGTAAACGCGAGATAATCCGCGGGTTTCGATAATAACTTCAGCTTCGACTGGTTGGGGAGTGACGATTTCTTGCGCTGACATCTTATTGTCCTCCGGGGTGAATAATTTTCGCTGGTGTAATATCAGGGAAGGTTTGCGGTATATCCCAGGCGGAAAATACGCCATAGACCTCAACCATTTCGCCGGATTTTAGCTGTGCGCTGTGGATCATTTTTACGGCCTGTTCATTAATGGCCCGACCGTATTCACCAAACAGCACCTGGTCGTTAAAGTCTGCATAACTGGCACCGCTATAGCCATCGCGTAGCTGGGTCCCGCGTAGCGTCGGGCCAATTTGCACCACGATAGCGCTGCCGTTTTGCTCCTGTACGGTCATTTTTCCGCTGCGCGAGGTGGCGTCAAGCTTGATGACCTTGCCTTCAACCTTGACGAAGAAAATGCACGGATTTTCTTCCTGAGCGCGATAACCCAATGTTTTGCAAGCGCTGTCGAAATCTTTGGCCGCATGCAGCGCGGTCATTAACGCTTCCGTGGAGCGAGCCTGCGCCACTACCTGCGGCACAATTTTCTCCTGCCACGTCCGATCGATATTCGCCATGTGCGGATTGGGCGGGGATTTAAGATCGGCCAGCTCTTGCTGAGAGACAATGCGGCAGCCTCCCAGTGCGACGATGGCCAATGCCAGCCAGGTTTTTTTATACATGAGACTCTCCTGTGCGCCCCGCAAGGGGCGCAACAACCCGAACTCAGGACTTGATATTGAAGTCCTGAACTTTGTCTGCGTTATCTTTAGTGATCAGGATGCCGCGGAACATGACGCGCTGTTTCGCCGGTTTCACCCCTTTTTGCAGGAAGTTATCGAGGTCGGTCACCCCTTGCGCGGCGATGGACTGGGCCTGCAGCATCACGGTGGCCTGTAGGGTTCCCGCTTTAACCGCATCACGCTCGTCATTGCTGCCGTCGATGCCGACCACCACCACGTCCGTACGGTTCGCTGCTTTTAGCGCGGCGATAGCGCCCAGAGCGACGGGGCCATTACCGCAAATCACCCCTTTAACGTCCGGATGAGCCTGCAGGATGCTGTCCATAATGCGTTTGCCGTCGATTAACGTTCCTTTGGCATCCTGTCTGGCGACGCTGACCATGTCTGGATACTGGTCGATAACCTGATGGAAAGATTTAGAGCGGGTCACGCAGTTATTATCGGCAAGATTGCAGGTGAGCTCTGCGTATTTTCCTTTCTCCGCCATTTTCTCAACAAATACGTTGGCGACTTCCGAACCCGCCTGGAAGTTATTGTGCGTAATTTGCTCAAGTGCCACATCATCGACAGGAATTTCCCTGTTGATTAATACCACGGGAATGCCTGCTGTTTTGGCTTTTTCAATGGCGGCGACGCTGGCGGTTGAGTCGGCGTTATCGAGAATAATACCCTGAACTTTTTTACCAATGGCGGTATCAATAAGTTCGTTCTGTTTTTTGACATCTTCGCCATGTGACAGAACCGTCGTTTTATATCCCAGCTGTTTGGCTTTTTCACTGGCGCCTTTGGCTTCAGAGGCGTAATACGGATTATCCAGCGAGTTGACCATAATCATAATGGTGCCTTTTTCTACCGCCTGAGCGGAAAATGAAAAAGCGGTCAGGGTTGCAGCAGTTAACAACGTTAAACGTAATTTCATGACAATGTTCTCTCTATGTTGTTATTGTCGGGTACGGTGAAACAACGCAAGGCCTGAAAATCAGTTGTATGGTCCGGAGCTCTCCTTATGTTGATGATTCAGGTTCGTCGCGCAGCAGGATCCCTGGTGGGGCGTCAGGCGGACGGGGCCGGTTTCCATAATGTTCTGTCCACCGCATGGCGCCATTCCTGCCATCTTTTCTGTAAACGCAGATGGCGCGCCATATCGGGGCGAAATTCGCTGTGTTCGGTTAAGAACGCGCTTAAATCAGTCAGCGTTCCGGGATGAATCGCTTTACGGGCCAGCAGGGCCGCGCCAATTGCCGACAGCTCGGGGACATCGCTGCGCATCACCGGGCAACCCAGCAGATCGGCCTGGTATTGCATCAGCCAATCATTTTTTGTCGGCCCGCCATCGACCATCAGTGCTGCCAGGTGGAAGTCGTCATGCTGGCGCATGGCAACCACCACATCAGCAATCTGATAAGTGATGGATTCCAGCGCGGCGCGAATCAGGTGGGCGCGCTTGACGCCGCGGCTGAGTCCGCAGATAACCCCGCGCGCGCTGTCGTCCCACCAGGGGGCGCCAAGACCGGTCAGCGCGGGGACAAAATAGACGCCCAGCGTGGAATCGACGGAAGCCGGCAGGGTATTGAGCTCGTGGGCCAGTTCGCGCTCGGAGAGCTCGCTTAATCCCGTACTATCAGCCATCCAGGCCACCGCATCGCCGGTATGGGGGATGTTGCCTTCCAGGCCATAGATGATGCTGTCGCCATCGTGCCAGGCGATGGTGGTGGCCAGTGCGGCAATATCGCATTGGGCTGACTTCACCGGCGCCATGACCGACGATCCCGTGCCATAAGTGGCCTTAACGCAGCCCAGTTCACCGAGCGCGTGACCGAACAGCGCGGCATGTGAATCGCCGACCATCGCCATCACCGGGATGCCGTCAGGAATGGCGGCCAGACCGCGGGTATAACCGAATAACCCGCTGGAGGGTTTAATCTCAGGCAGCGCGGCGCGAGGGATCTGGAACAGCGCCAGCATTTCGTCATCCCATTGACCGGTATGTAAATTAAGTAACTGCGTCCGCGCGGCGTTGGAGTAGTCGCAGCGGAATGCTGCGCCTTGCGTCAGGTTCCACAGCAGCCAGCTATCGATGGTACCGAGGCAAATCTCGCCGCGCTCTGCCATCGCCCGGCCTTCCGGCAGCGACTCCAGCAGCCAGCGCATTTTTGAGGCGGAAAACAGCGGGGCAATCGGTAGCCCGGTGGTGGATTTAATTTGGGATTCTTTACGATCGCGGCGCAGCGCCTCACAGAAACCCGCGCTACGGGTACATTGCCAGGTGATGGCTGCGTTAATCGGTTTGCCGCTCTGACGATACCAGCCGATGGCGGTTTCACGTTGGTTGCTGATGGCTAATGCCGCCACGTTTTCTGCGCCAACGTGGTCGATAGCGTTGGCTATCACCTCCAGTGAGGCCTCGACTAACGCCTCTCCGGATTGCTCTACCCAGCCATCGCGCGGTGTCTGGATAGCTAACGGTTGAGAAAACTTCACAATAACGTTGCCATGGCCGTCAAGCACCACCGCTTTGGCGTTCGTGGTACCTTCATCGAGCGCAATGATGAACTCTTTCTGTGTTGCCAGCATTAGATAGTCTCCTGAGTCACACGTCGTCCTGGCGCGAAGGGAAGGGCGAGCATTCCTCGTTATCGCATTGCTGCTTAGCAGGCCATGATGTGACATTTCGTTATCACTTTTTTAATCACTGAATATATATTCGATAGTGATTATTTATTTAATACCTTAGCCAGAAAGTTTCTCTGGGGCCAGAGGGAAAGTTATCAATTGTGCTGGCAATCACACTTATCTGGATCGTGAAATGTGCAGGGGATGTTGAGGGGGTACGGCGCTTTAACTATTTATTAAATTGAAATATAAGCATTTATTTGATGTGCCTTTGCGTCTTCCTGAAGGGCGCAAAGGCATGAGAAAAGATGTTTTAGCGGCTGATTACGCGGTGACGAGCAGCCGGGCGGTAGGATAATCGGTGATTAAAATGTCAATATAACCGCCGGAGAGGGCGCCCTTGATGGCGGCGACTTTATCACTACCGCCGGCCAGCGCGACGACATTGGGGCATTTTTTGACTTTCTCCAGCGCCATGCCGATAACAGGATCTTCATCATCACGTAACACCGCCTGCCCGTTTTTATCGTAGTAGTGCAGGCAAATATCCCCGACTGCTCCGCGCTCCGCCAGCACCTGCAGCATATCTTCGTGGTAATAGTTGCCTGATGTTTTGAGCAACTGCGAAGGTTCGAGAATACCAATCCCGACGATAGCGATATCGACTTCATCAAAACGTGAAATCACATCGGCCACATCCTGGCTGGCAATCAGCCGGTTTTTCTCTTCCACCGAGCCTTCAATGCTTTGCGAAGGTAGCAGCCAGGCTTCACAGTTCAGCCGTTGCGCCAGCGTCTGAGTGAGGATCGTTGCCTGCACATTGCCATTAGGACCCACACCGCCCAGCAGTTGAATCACGCCGCTGGCTTTCAGGTTCTGCGCGTGAACCTCATCAACCATGGCCCGAATGGTCGAGCTCCAGGAGGAGACGCCAATCAGATCTTTTGGTCGTAGCCGCGTTTCAAGATAGTGGGCCGCCGCTGAACCGATGGCGCGTTTAATGGTGTGGTCGCTGGCATCCTCTTCGGTGTCCACCACGATGGCCTGCTTGATGCCGTAGCGATCCTCAATGCCTTTTTCGAGATTCAGGAAAATATTTGAGGGCTGTACGACGCTAATTTTGACCACCCCTTCTTTTTGGCAGCGGGTGATAGCGCGGGAGACAAATGACTGAGAAAGCGAGAGAAGTTGAGCAATGTCGGACTGCTTGCGTCCTTCAAGGTAGTAAAGAGTGGCAATCTTAACTAATAGCCGTTGTTCATCCTGCTTAGCCATATATATCCCCGAAAATCATTAACGTGCAGCCATTATGTTAGAGCCTGTAATCATACGCGAAAAAAAAAGACATTTAAGTGTGATGAGACTCTAACTTTTATCAATCCTCTAAAACAGCTATGGACAAAAACAGAACAGTGGTTGCATAATCGAATAAAGAATCATATATGAATATATATTCATTGTGGTTTTGGATCAACTGAAAAATTATCCAGGCGCAGGTATGCCTGATGGTGAGGAGGCAGAATGTTCCTGAGTCTGGTGCAGCGGCGAAAGCGCTGCGATGCGCTGCCAGGGGATATCTGGTTTTTTTAGTCCCTTACGGAATAAATATTCCAAGTTGAAATTAAATTCAGAGGTATTAAATGAATCCCTATAACTACGATGTTCAGGCACTTGAGCGTCAGGCTCGCGCGGTACGCCGCCACATTATCAGATTGAACGCCAACAGCCCTGCCGGCGGTCATACCGGCGCTGACCTGTCGCAGGTGGAGCTCTTAACCGCGCTGTACTTCCGCATTTTGAACGTTGCGCCGGACCGCATTGCCGATGAAGGGCGTGACATCTATATCCAGTCGAAAGGTCATGCGGTGGGCTGCTACTACTGCGTGCTGGCCGAGGCGGGATTCTTCCCGGTCGATTGGCTGAGCACCTATCAGCATGCCAACTCCCACCTGCCTGGCCATCCGGTTCGCCAGAAGACGCCGGGCATCGAGCTGAATACCGGGGCTTTAGGACACGGTTTGCCCGTGGCGGTGGGACTGGCGTTGGCCGCGAAAAAGAACCACAGCGCCCGCCGCGTCTTCCTCATCACCGGCGATGGTGAACTGGCTGAGGGGAGTAACTGGGAGGCCGCACTGGCCGCAGCACATTACGGTCTTGATAATCTGATCATTATTAATGACAAAAACAACCTGCAGCTGGCCGGGCCAACCCGCGAAATCATGAATACCGATCCGCTTGCCGAAAAATGGAAGGCCTTTGGTATGACCGTCACCGAATGTCAGGGAAATAATATGGCCTCGGTTGTCGCGACGCTTGAAGGATTAAAGCAGGAAGGAAAACCCAACGTCATTATTGCGAATACCACGAAAGGCGCCGGCATCTCCTTTATCCAGGGGCGTCCGGAATGGCACCACCGGGTGCCGAAAGGTGAGGAGATTGCGCTGGCGCTGGAGGAACTGAAAGATGAGTAATGCAGAACACCTGGCAAACGTGATGGTTCAGGCGTTTATTGATGCCGTAGAAAATGGAGTTGATCTGGTGCCTGTTGTCGCCGACTCAACATCAACCGCAAAAATAGCGCCGTTTATTAAACAGTTCCCTGACCGGCTGGTTAACGTCGGCATTGCCGAGCAAAGCATGGTCGGGATGGCAGCCGGGCTGGCGCTGGGGGGGAAAGTGGCGGTGACCTGCAATGCCGCGCCATTTTTGATTTCCCGCGCCAATGAACAAATCAAAGTCGATGTCTGTTACAACAACACCAACGTCAAATTATTTGGTCTGAACGCGGGAGCCAGCTATGGCCCGTTGGCGAGCACGCACCACGCGATTGATGACCTTGCGGTGATGCGGGGATTCGGCAACATTGAGATTTATGCGCCGTCATCGCCACGGGAATGTCGACAGATAATCGACTACGCCCTGCAACATCAGGGGCCGGTTTACATCCGTCTCGACGGCAAAGCGTTGCCGGAGCTGTATGCTGAAAACTATCGCTTTGTCCCCGGAGCCGTAAACACGCTGCGTGAAGGCCACGATCTGGCGCTGGTCGCTACCGGTTCGACGGTGCATGAAATTGTCGAGGCTGCCCAAGCGCTGGCAGAATCAGGGATTCAGGCGCAGGTGGTCAGCGTACCTTCGATTCGCCCTTGCGACACGCCAGCGTTACTGGCCGCGCTGAAGGGATGCAACGCGGTGATTACGGTTGAAGAGCATAATGTGAACGGTGGTCTGGGAAGCCTGGTCGCAGAGGTTATGGCGGAGGCTGGTATCGGTATTCCGCTGAAACGGCTGGGTATTCCTGATGGCGAATATGCGGCGGCGGCGGATCGTGGCTGGATGCGCCAGCACCACGGTTTTGATGCCCAGGCTATTATCTCCCTCGCGAAAACGATGTGTTGAGCCAGCATGGCGTTTCCCCCGTGCGGCTCTGACCGCGCGGGTTCTTCCTTTATTACCGGTGTTGCGTTTGGCAAAGCGTGATGACGCAGGGCTCAACCGCCATCCAATGCACCTGGTACATCTGCTGCTCAGTCCACAAAGTGACGACCTCGCCCTGAATGTCGGTTATCCGAAAGTGCATAAACCCTGTTCCTGACTGTTGCGCGATAGGCAGGGCCTTAAACCCGCTCTCTTTCGCCGAAAAAGCCAGCGTCAGAGCCAATTCGAAGGGCAGTCCGCTCGCCTTCAGCACCGCGCGTTCGGTCGGGCTGATAATACTGCTCTCCAGCTCCGTCGCCAGCGCGGGGGTGAGCACGTTTTCGATGTCGATACCGACCGGTCGGGCGGCGACGACGGCCAGCGCGCGGGTGTCGCAGTGGCTGATGCTGCCAGACCAGGGGACAGGCCACAGCGGCTGCCGCTGGTCACCTGTTCCGGGAACGCCTTTCACGCCAACAGCTTTCAGGGCGCAGGCCGCCGCGATACGCCCGGCAAGATGTTCCATCTGCCGTTTCCGGCCGCAATTTTCGAGCTGCTGATGGTGGGGGAGCCACAGGATATCGTGAGGCGCAAAGGTGGCCGGGTCGAAATCAATCTGATGCAGCCGATGGCCGGCAAAAAGAAAAGTCGAGTGTGTCGTTTGCATAGGGTCATCCTACGTCAGGATGCAGGCGAGGGGATAGCTTTGTCGTGGTCCTGTCAGGAGGCCAGATAGCCAGGCCGTCCTCCGGGGGAGAGAACGGCCTGGTCTTCAGGCGCGTAATCAGAACTGCGTGTTGACGCTCATATACCAGGTCCGGCCCGATTCGTTATAAGTCTCGGCGCCCGCGCCGTACATATAACCGGTATCGCCGCCGGTGGTCTGGGCATTACCCGCGCGCCAGTGGCGCTTGTCGAAGACGTTATCCACGCCGCCGGTCAGGCTGACGTATTTGGTGACGTCCCAGGTCGCGCTCAGGCCGAGGATGCTGTACGGACTCACCTCGTTCTTCTCGCTGCCGGTTACCGGCTGACCTTTGTAGTTATACTTCTTCGGTTCCTGCTTGCCGTACCAGGTGAAGGTCGACTGCACGGAAACATCCTGGTATATCTGCCAGCTCAGCGTTGAGTTCAGCGTATACTCCGGAATAATCGACAGACGATCGCCGGTCTCTTTGTTCTTACTCTGCAGCATATAGGTGATGTTGTTGGTCCAGTTAACGGTTTCGCTAACCGGGACGTTCAATGTCCCTTCCAGGCCTTCTACCACCGCTTTCGGTACGTTTTCCCACTGGTAAATATCGGTTTTCACTTTACCGGTACCGGTCTGGGAGATCGGCGCATAGCCGGCTTCAATCTTGTTGCGGTAGTCGTTACGGAACCAGGTCACCCCGGCCAGCCAGCCGTCGCGTTTAAACTCAAGGCCGACCTCTTTGTTGATGCTGGTTTCCGCTTTCAGGTCTTCGTTACCCATCATATAGCAACCGGTGCCGGTTGCACTGGCGTAACAGCCCTGGCCTTTACTGTACAGAATGTAGTTCGGGTTGGTCTGGTACAGGCTTGGCGCTTTATAGGCGCGGCCGATGCCCATTTTCAGGGTGAAGTCATCCCCGAGCCCCTGGGACAGGTTAAGCGACGGGCTCCAGTTGTTCCCCACAATGCTGTGGTGGTCAAAGCGCAGCGCCGGGGTCAGCATGGTGGAGTCGGTCAGCTCGATGTTGTCTTCGGCAAACAGCGAGAAGATCTCCGCCTGAGAATACGGGCTGCGGCCAGTGCTGGTTGAACCCGGAATGTCGCCGCCCATAAAGGTCTGGGTGTTGGAGGCCAGATCCTTCATCCGCTGCTGGTTCCATTCGGTACCCAGCGTCAGGTTCTGATTGACCCACAGGTCGAACGGAACGCTGACTTCACTGTGCAGCATCACGTCGGACAGGTCGATATCAGAGAATTGATCGCTGCTGAAAATCCCTTCCGTACCCCCGGCCAGGCCTTCGCCTTTACGCGAGTTGCGGGTGTGCTCGTACTGCGCCCAGTTGCTGGTGGTGATGCCGTTATCCCAGCCGCCGTTCCAGGTCACCGAGTAGGTCTGGCGATAGAGACGGTTGGTCTCTTTGCCGTAGTTCTTTTTCACCAGATCGTTAGTATTGGTGTTCTGCGTATCCCCGGCGTACAGGTTGCCCTGGCGGCTGTAGCCCGCCTCAAACTCCAGCGAGTTCATCGGCGCAAAATCCCAGCGCACGACGCCGTTGATATTTTTGTTCTCTACCCCTTCACGGCCGGCCGGTAGCGTATCGGCGTAAATACCGGTACGTTCTGACTGATGGCCCTGGTTGATATCCCAGGCATCGGCCTGGGTTTTATCGAGGTTGCCCAACAGGCGGAAGCTGAAATCGCCGCCCAGCGGGCCGTTCAGACTGAAGTTGGTGCGTTTGGTGGAGCCTTCATCTTTGTGCTCCGGGGCGTTCATGTAGGTGTTCCACGAACCGTGCCACTCGTTATCACCTTTTTTGGTGATGATATTGACCACGCCGCCCGCGGCGCCGTTGCCGTAGCGGACCGCCGCCGGTCCACGAATGACTTCAATGCGCTCAATCAGCTCCGGCGGGACCCAGTTGGTATCGCCGCGGGTATCGCGCTCGCCGCGCCAGCCCAGGCGGATGGAGTTACGGCTGGTGACCGGTTTGCCATCAATCAGGATCAGGGTATTTTCCGGGCCCATGCCGCGGATATCAATCTGGCGGTTATTCCCGCGCTGGCCGCTGGTGGAGTTGCCGGTCAGGTTAACGCCCGGCATGGTGCGGATAATTTCGGAGACATCGCGAGCGGGGGGACGTTTACGAATTTCCTCGGCGGTGATCGTCGATACGCCCGGCGCCTGCAGGTTTTGTTCGGCGGCAGTGACCACCATCGTCTCTTCGGTGGCCGCTTTTTTACTGTCGAGGGTCTCTTCCGCACACAGCGGGAAGGCAACCCCATAAATTCCCAGATTGACCAGCAAGGTCAAGGATTTGATCTTGTTATTCATTTTACGTCCTGCTTTCCGTTGCCGCATGCCCCTGGAACCCCTTCCCACCGGGAGGGGAGGCGGCAGAAATGTGGTCAGTAGAGGGCGAAGGCATTCCATCGCTGACCAAATGGCCCTTTCTGACATGTGTAATTAGAAGTGACTCTTCCCAAAGTGCGGTAATACGCTATTGCAAATGCAAATAGTTATCAATAATATTATCAATAAAAATTACGTTTATTGAGAAAAATCACGGTAAACATAGGGTTAATGACGGAATGTTAATGACAGGAAGTGATGACTGGTGGCAGGGGATCTTCGGTCCGCAGGCCGAGGCCGTTGGCGATAGCTACCGGGTGACCTTCTGGTGGCGGGATCCGGCGGGCAGCGAAGAGACCTCGTTGACGAAGCGGGTGTGGATTTACATCACCGGCGTCACCGACCATCATCAAAATGCCGTACCACAAACCCTCAAGCGCGTGCCCGGCACCGATGCCTGGCAATGGCAAACCACGCTGTCTCCCGCCTGGCGCGGCAGCTACTGCTTTATTCCCTCCGATCGCGATGACGATTTTGCCCCTGAGATTTTCAACGGCGGCAGCCCGGACCGCACTCTGCTGCGGGAAGGCTGGCGCAGACTGCTGCCGCGAGCGATAGCCGATCCGTTAAACCCACAAAGCTGGAAAGGCGGGCGCGGCCACGCCGTTTCGGCGCTGGAGCTGCCGCTGGCACCGGAACAACCGGGCTGGTCGCTGCGTAATGCGCCTTATCAACCGCCGGTGTGCATTGAATGGCACAGCGCCCGACTGGGTAATACGCGGCGGATATGGGTTTACACCACCGGAGAGGCCGTTGCCGCAGAGCGTCCGCTGGCGGTGCTGCTTGATGGCCAGTTCTGGGCCGAGAGTATGCCGGTTTGGTCCGCACTGGCCGGGCTGACGCGCGAGGCAAAGCTGCCGCCAGCGGTCTACCTGCTGATTGATGTCATCGATAACGAACACCGGAGTCGGGAGCTGCCCTGTAACGCCGATTTCTGGCTGGCGGTGCAGGAAGAACTATTGCCTCGGGTACAGCAAATCGCGCCTTTTAGCGACCGCGCCGATTGTACCGTGGTCGCCGGTCAGAGCTTTGGCGGCCTGGCGGCGATGTTTGCCGCGCTCTACTGGCCGCAGCGCTTTGGCTGCGTGCTGAGCCAGTCTGGCTCCTACTGGTGGCCGCATCGCGGCGGCGCGCAAACCGGCCTGCTGATCGAACGCCTGAGCCAGGGAGTGCTCCGCCCCCACGGGCTGCGAATCTGGCTGGAAGCCGGAGAGCGTGAGCCGCTTATTTTTCGCGCCAATCAGGCGCTTTTAACACAACTACAGCAGACACAGCAGACGATTTTCTGGCGTCAGGTTGACGGCGGGCACGATGCGCTTTGCTGGCGCGGTGGGCTGACGGCTGGGCTCATCCAGCTCTGGCAGCCGTTGAGCCGCGCGCAATAACAAAGTGCGCTTCAGACTCAACATCCTTCCGCATACCCCGAGGCGCTAGCCAGGGCGAAAGCCGACAGGAGGATGGCGAGTAAAGACAGGAGTTTGGTATGCAATTCAGCAACCCCTTCGATAATCCGCAAGGGCAGTTTTACATTTTGCGCAACGAACAACAGCAGTACAGCCTGTGGCCGCACCACTGCGCGCTGCCGCAAGGCTGGGTAGTGGAATGCCCGCCGCAGTCCTTAGAGGCGTGCAACAGCTGGCTGGCGGCGAACTGGTCAACCCTTACCCCTGCCCACTATGCAACCTCAAGGAGCCGGACATGAGCACTCGTTTACCGCTGGTCGCGGCGCAGCCTGGGATCTGGATGGCGGAGCGCCTCTCTACGCTGCCCGGCGCATGGAGTGTCGCCCACTATGTCGAGCTGCGCGGCAACCTGGACCCGGCGCTGTTGGGACGGGCGATCGTCACCGGTCTGACGCAGGCCGACACCCTCAGCATGCGCTTTTGCGAAGATAACGGCGAAGCCTGGCAATGGGTCGATGAGCAGCGCGCTTTTGCCGAACCTGACTATTGCGATCTGCGCGAGGCGCGCGATCCGCACGACGCCGCGCTGGCGATAATGCAGGCCGACCTCGGACAGAATTTACGCGTGGATGGCGGCAATCCGCTGGTTTGTCACCAGCTGCTGCGCGTGGCGGATGACTGCTGGTACTGGTATCAGCGTTATCATCATTTGCTGGTAGATGGCTTCAGTTTCCCCGCTATTACCCGCCAGATTGCGGCAATTTATCGCGCCTGGCAACGCGGGGAGGCGACGCCGGCGTCGCCATTTACCCCTTTCGCTGAGGTTGTTGAAGAGTATCAGCGCTACTACGGCAGTGAGGCCTGGCAGCGCGATAAAGCATTCTGGATGGAACAGCGCAAAGCCCTGCCGTCACCGGCGTCGCTCTCTGCTGCGCCGCTGGCGGGGCGGGCGACCAGTAGCGATATCTGGCGTCTGAAGCTGGATCTGGATGCCAGCCTGTTCAGCCGCCTGGCCGCCGGCGCACCGCAGTGCCAGCGAGCCGATCTGGCGTTGGCGCTGACCACCCTGTGGCTCGGCCGTTTATGCAGCCGCATGGACTATGCGGCGGGCTTTATCTTTATGCGGCGGATGGGATCGGCGGCATTGACCGCAACCGGTCCGGTACTGAACGTCCTGCCGCTGGCGATACATATCGATGGGCAAGAAACCCTGGCGGAGCTGGCGCTGCGTCTCAGCGCCCAGCTGAAAAAGATGCGCCGCCACCAGCGCTACGATGCTGAACAAATCGTGCGCGATAGCGGCAAAGCGGCGGGCGATGAACCGCTGTTTGGCCCGGTGCTCAATGTGAAAGTTTTTGATTATGTTCTCGATATTGACGGTATCGACGCGGTGACCCACACCCTGGCGACCGGTCCGGTCAACGATCTGGAACTGGCGCTATTTCCGGATGAGTCCGGCGGACTGTCGCTGGAGGTGCTGGCGAACAAAGCGCGCTATGACGAAGCAACGTTGCGCGCTCACGTGGCGCGTTTATCCGCGCTGCTGACCCAGTTTGCCGCCGATCCGGCGCTACGCTGCGCAGAGGCCAATCTGCTTTCGGCCGACGAGACGGCGCAGCTGGCGCAGGTCAATGATACCGGCGTGGCGCTGCCGACGACGACGCTCAGCGCCCTGGTGGCTGAACAGGCGGCGAAAACGCCGGATGCCCCGGCGCTGGCGGATGCCACCCGGCAGTTCAGCTATCGGGAGATGCGTCAGCAGGTGGTGGCGCTGGCGCGGTTGCTGCGTGAGCGCGGCGTCAAGCCGGGCGACAGCGTGGCGGTGGCGTTGCCGCGTTCGGTGTTCCTCACCCTCGCGCTGCACGGCATCGTCGAGGCCGGCGCGGCCTGGCTGCCGCTGGATACCGGGTATCCGGACGACCGCCTGCGGATGATGCTGGAGGACGCGCGTCCTACGCTGCTGATTACTGCAGAAGATCAGCTGGCCCGCTTCAGCGATATTCCGGGTCTTGAAACCCTGTGTTATCAGCAGCCGCTTGCGGCGGATGATGACACGCCGCTGGCGCTCTCACAGCCGGAGCATACGGCGTACATCATCTTTACCTCCGGCTCCACCGGGCGCCCGAAAGGGGTGATGGTCGGGCAAACCGCGATCGTTAACCGTCTGCTGTGGATGCAAAATCACTATCCGCTTACCGCCGGGGATGTGGTGGCGCAGAAAACGCCGTGCAGCTTTGATGTGTCGGTATGGGAGTTCTGGTGGCCGTTTATCACCGGCGCACAGCTGGTGATGGCCGAACCGGAAGCCCATCGCGATCCGCAGGCGATGCAGCAGTTCTTTGCCCGCTATGGAGTGACCACCACCCACTTTGTGCCATCAATGCTGGCGGCGTTCGTGGCTTCGCTGGATGCTGAAAACGTAACGACCTGCCGGACGCTGAAGCGCGTCTTCTGCAGCGGGGAAGCACTGCCAACCGACCTGTGCCGCGAGTGGGAAGCGTTGACCGGCGCGCCGCTGCATAACCTCTATGGCCCGACCGAAGCGGCGGTGGATGTGAGCTGGTATCCGGCCTGCGGGGCGGAGCTGGCGGCGGTCACCGGCAACAGCGTGCCTATCGGCTGGCCGGTATGGAATACCGGGCTGCGTATTCTCGATGCCACTCTGCGGCCGGTTCCGCCGGGCGTCGCCGGGGATTTATATCTGACCGGCATACAGTTGGCTCAGGGGTATCTGGGCCGCCCGGATCTGACCGCTTCGCGCTTTATCGCCGACCCGTTTGCCGCCGGTGAGCGGATGTATCGCACCGGCGATGTGGCGCGCTGGCTGGATAACGGCGCGGTGGAGTACCTCGGGCGCAGCGATGACCAGCTGAAAATTCGCGGACAGCGTATTGAGCTGGGCGAAATCGACCGCGTCATGTCCGCGCTAGCGGACGTTTCCCTGGCAGTAACCCACGCCTGCGTTTTCAATCAGGCGGCGGCGACCGGTGGCGATGCCCGCCAGTTGGTCGGCTACCTGGTGTCAGAGTCCGGCCTGCCGCTGGATACGGCAGCGCTGAAAACGCGCCTGGCCGAACAGCTGCCGCCGCATATGGTGCCGGTGGTGTTGATTCAGCTAGCGGAACTGCCGCTGAGCGCCAACGGCAAACTGGATCGCAAAGCGCTGCCGCTGCCGACGTTGGGCACCGCGCGCGGCGGTCGTCCGCCGGAGCCGGGTATTGAAGCCACGGTCGCGGAGGCCTTCAGCCGGCTGCTGGGCTGCGAAGTGAACGACATTGAAGCCGATTTCTTCGCCCTCGGCGGTCATTCTCTGCTGGCGATGCGCCTGGCGGCGCAGCTTAGCCGCGAGCTGGGACGTCAGGTGACGCCCGGGCAGGTGATGGTGGCCTCGACGGTGGGAAAACTGAGTGCGCTGCTGGCGTCCGATCTCAGCGATGAGCAAGCGCAGCGCCTGGGCTTTGATGCGATTCTGCCGCTGCGCGTCAGCGACGGACCAACGCTGTTCTGTTTCCATCCGGCATCGGGTTTTGCCTGGCAGTTCAGCGTGCTGGCCCGCTATCTCAGCCCGCGCTGGTCGATTACCGGCATCCAGTCGCCGCGACCGGAAGGGCCGATGATGAGCGCGGCAAACCTCGATGAAGTGTGCGAGCAGCATCTGCAGACCTTGCTGGCGCAGCAGCCGCACGGGCCCTATTACCTGTTTGGCTATTCCCTCGGCGGGACGCTGGCGCAGGGCATTGCTGCCCGTTTGCGTCAGCGCGGCGAAGCGGTGGCGTTCCTCGGCTTGCTGGACACCTGGCCGCCGGAGACGCAGAACTGGGCGGAGAAAGAGGCTAACGGTCTGGACCCGGAGGTACTGGCCGAGATTGAACGTGAACGAGAGGCCTTCCTTGCCGCCCAGCAGGGGCAGGCTTCCGGGGAACTGTTCCGTGTCATCGAGGGCAACTATGCCGATGCGGTACGCCTGCTGACCACCGCGCATAGCGCGAAGTTTGATGGCAAAGCGACGCTGTTTGTGGCTGAAAAAACGCGCCAGGCGGGGATGGATCCACAGGCGGCGTGGGGACCGTGGGTGGGTGAGCTGGAGGTCTTTAGCCAGAACTGCGCCCACGTGGATATTATCTCCCCGCAGGCCTTCGAATCGATTGGTCCGGTAGTGCGGGAGATTTTGGGGTAGCCCGGGGAAGATTGCCGGGTGGCGGCTGCCGCCTTACCCGGCCTACGGGACGATGCCGAGCCCGCGGAAGGAGACAGAACGGCAGGCCCGGTAAGCGCAGCGCTCCCGGGCGAAGCCCCGATGGTCCGGTAGTGCGGGAGATTTTGGGGTAGCCCGGAGAAGATTGCCGGGTGGCGGCTGCCGCCTTACCCGGCCTACGGGACGATGCCGAGCCCGCGGAAGGAGACAGAACGGCAGGCCCGGTAAGCGTAGCGCCACCGGGCGAATCCCCGATGGTCCGGTAGTGCGGGAGATTTGGGGTCGCTGCGGGGAATATTACCGGGGTGGCGGCTGCCGCCTTACCCGGCCTACGGGACTATGCAGAGCCCGCGGAAGGAGGCAGAACGACAGGCCCGGTAAGCGCAGCGCCCCCGGGCGAATCCCCGATGGTCCGGTAGTGCGGGAGATTTTGGGGTAGACCGGAGAAGATTGCCGGGTGGCGGGTGGCGCCTTACCCGGCCTACGGGACTATGCAGGGCCCGCGGAAGGAGACAGAACGACAGGCCCGGTAAGCGTAGCGCCCCCGGGCGAATCCCCGATGGTCCGGTAGTGCGGGAGATTTGGGGTCGCTGGGGGAATATTACCGGGGTGGCGGCTGCCGCCTTACCCGGCCTACGGGACGATGCAGAGCTCGCGGAAGGAGACAGAACGGTAGGCCCGGTAAGCGTAGCGCCACCGGGCGAAGTCCGCAGTGAGGGGATTTACCGGCGCCCCAGCGGCACGACCAGCGGCGTATGGGCGACCGGATCGTCAATGATCATGCAGCGCAGGCCGTAAATCTGCTCGATCAATTCGGCGGTGACAATCTCTTTCGGCGCCCCCTCGGCAATGATTTTACCCTCGCGCAAGGCAATCAAATGCGTTGCGTAGCGGCAGGCCTGGTTGAGGTCGTGCAGTACCGCCGCCAGGGTATACTCCTTTTCGCGGTTGAGCTCGCTCAGCAGCTCCAGCAGATCGATTTGATGGCTGATATCCAGCCAGGTAGTGGGCTCATCGAGCAGCATAATGGCCGTTTCCTGCGCCAGCACCATGGCAATCCAGGCCCGCTGCCGTTGGCCGCCGGAGAGCGTATCGACGCTTTGTCGTGCCAGATCGGTTATTCCGGTCGCCCTCATGGCGCTGTTGACCGCGTCATCATCCTCTTTACGCCAGCGGGTAAACAGCGGCTGATGCGGATAGCGGCCGCGCGCCACCAGCTCCTGAACGGTAATATCCCCCGGGGTGGTGGCATTTTGCGCCAGCAGACCGATGCGTTTCGCCACCTCTTTGCTGGCATAGCGCTGGATCTGCTCACCGTCGAGATAAACATGGCCGCTGGCCGGCGTCATCAGGCGACTCAGGGTTCGCAGCAGCGTCGATTTCCCGCAGCCGTTAGGGCCAATGATTGCGGTGAAATGGCCGTCAGGAATGGTCACATTCAGCGATTCGGCGATGGTCTTTTTGCCGTACGCCAGGGTTAGCTGGTCGCCGCGCAAACGGGTCGTTTCGGCGGTCATTTTTTGCGGGACTCCTGAATTAATAGCGCGATAAGATAGATGCCGCCGAGGCTGACGGTCACCACTCCCACCGGCAATTGATAGGGCATAAACAGGCGCTGGGCGCTGTAGTCAGCCAGCGCCAGCAGCAGCGCGCCGCAGAGCGCCGATTGGGTTAATCCCCAGCGCGCGGTGCCGCTCAGGCGGCGGGCGATATGCGGCGCGACCAGGGCGATAAACGAGATCGGTCCGGCTAACGCGGTGGCGGCGGCGGTCAGTACCACGCCCACCAGCATCATCAGCAGGCGCGAACGTTCTACCCGCACGCCGAGCGCGCAGGCGGTATCGTCGCCCATCTCCAGCAGGCGCATGCGCCGGGCAAGCAGTGCCGCCGCTATCAGCATCAGCACAATCAGCGGCGCGGAGGGCCAGGTTTTTCCCCAGGTCAGGCCATTGAGCGAGCCGGCATTCCACAACCCGGCGGAGAGAGCGGTCTCCAGCGAGGCGCGCAGCAGCAGCCAGGTATTGAAGGCCACCAGCATGGCGCGAACGCCGATGCCGATAATAATCAGGCGAAAAGTTTCAATGCCGTTGCGCCAGGCCAGCAGCCAGACCACCAGCGCGGTCAACACGCCGCCGGTCATCGCCGCCAGCGCAATCGCCGTCAGGTTCTGGCCGAACATCACCATCGCCACCAGCACGCCACTCCAGGCGCCGGTGTTGAAGCCCATCACGTCCGGGCTGCCCAGCGGGTTGCGCATCAGCGACTGAAAAATGGCGCCGCTGACGCCAAGTCCCGCACCGATCAGCAGGGCCATCAGCACCCGCGGCAGTCGCCATTCGGTGACCACCATGGTGATATTACGCGGCGCATCGCCCAGCAGAGCGGAAAGCACCTGCTCGACGCTTAACGGCACCAGACCGCTGCCGAGGCCCCAGAGGGAGACCAGCAGGCTGGTGGCCAGCAGAATCAGACAGCTGAGCAACAGTCGGCGAGAAGGGGCTATCATATTGCACCTCCGCGCGGCTGACGGCGCACCAGCCAAATCAGCACCGGCGCGCCGATAAAGGCGCTGACCACCGATACTCGCAGTTCACCGGGGACCAGCAGGCGACCCAATACATCGGCAAACAGCAGCAGAGCAGGGGTTGCCAGTAAGGTGACCGGCAACGACCAGCGATGGTCAGCGCCCACCAGCCAGCGCGACATATGCGGCATCATCAGGCCGATAAAGGCGATGGGGCCAACTACCGCCGTGGCACTACCGCAGAGCACGGTAATCGCCAGCAGGCCGATAACCTGAGTGCGGGCGACCCGGCTGCCGAGCGCGGTGGCGGTATCATTGCCGAGACTCAGACTGTTCAACGCCCGGCTTAACAACAGCGTCACAGCGGCGGCAATCACCACCGGCAGGAGGACGATTTTCAGCGTCTGCAGCGTGCGAATATCCAGCGAACCGGCCTGCCAGAAGCGCAGCTGGTCGTAAACATCGGGGTTGAGCAGCGCAATGCCGTTGGAGAGCCCTTCCAGCACGGCCGCCAGCGCCACGCCGGCTAGCGTCAGACGTACCGGACTGAGCTGACCGCCGCCCTGACTGCCGGTAAAGGCCACCAGCAGCGAGGCGCCAAACGCGCCGCAAAACGACATCAGCAGCTGTTCCTGCGGGGAGTGGATGCCAAACAGCGCGGCACCCAGCACAATCGCGAAGCTGGCGCCGGAGTTCACGCCGAGAATGCCGGGATCGGCAAGGGGATTACGCGTCAGAGTCTGCATCAGCGATCCTGCCAGGCCCAGCGCGGCGCCGGCCAGTAGTCCCGCCAGGGTTCGCGGCAGCCGGGCGTCCAGCACGATAGTACAGTCGGCGCTCTGACAGGTACCGGAAAAAGCCTCCACGACGACGCTCACTGGAAGAGGTTTGGCGCCAATCAGCAGGCTGAGAGCGATAGCAAAGGCTAAAACGAGTAACAGACCAGGTACGGCAACGGCGCGCACCGTGGTCGTAGAAAACGACATAATTCACATCCCTGACATGATAATGATAGTAATTATCGTTATCGATTCTATTCAGTTATGTTAGCATGGCGGCCCACAAGAATGGTATACGCAAAATCATTCAGAATGCATCGCGGCGGCAAACGCACGCTTGCCTGGAAGTATCGCTAACCGTATGACCGGGTTAAGGAAGTGCAGCCAATAAGTACGCTGCCTGAACGATCGCGCGTTGATGGAAAATAATAACAAGGCGCTGTAATGAACCGACAATCCCGGCTGCTGAACCTCAGTCTGCTGCAAACCCATCCGGCGTTTCGCGCCGTCTTTATCGCCCGTTTTATCTCGATCCTGTCGCTTGGCCTGCTGGGCGTGGCGATTCCGGTACAAATCCAGATGATGACCCACTCCACCTGGCAGGTCGGGCTCTCGGTCACGTTGACCGGCTGCTCAATGTTTGTTGGCCTGATGGTCGGCGGCGTGCTGGCGGATCGCTATGAGCGGAAACGTTTGATTCTGCTGGCGCGGGGAACCTGCGGCGTGGGGTTTGTCGGTCTGTGCCTCAACGCGCTGCTGCCTGAACCGTCGCTCATCGCTATCTATCTGCTGGGTATCTGGGACGGTTTTTTTGCTTCGCTGGGCGTGACGGCGCTGCTGGCGGCGACGCCGGCGCTGGTCGGGCGTGAAAACCTGATGCAGGCCGGGGCGATCACCATGCTGACGGTGCGCCTGGGATCGGTGATTTCGCCGATGATCGGCGGTCTGCTGCTGGCCACCGGCGGCGTGGCCTGGAACTATGGCCTGGCGGCGGCGGGCACCTTTATCACCACCCTGACCCTGCTGCGCTTGCCGCTGCTACCGCCGCCACCGCAGCCGCGGGAACACCCGCTGAAGTCGCTGCTGGCGGGGCTGAAGTTCCTCTTCAACAGCCCGCTGATTGGCGGAATTGCTCTGCTGGGCGGTCTGCTGACGATGGCAAGCGCGGTACGGGTGCTTTATCCGGCGCTGGCCGACGGCTGGCGGATGTCGGCCTCGCAGATTGGCTTGCTATATGCCGCTATTCCGCTGGGGGCAGCGCTTGGGGCGTTGACCAGCGGTCAGCTGGCGCAAACGGCAAAACCGGGCGCTCTGATGCTGATGACGACGGTCGGCTCATTTGTGGCCATCGCGCTATTTAGCCTGATGCCGTTCTGGGCATTGGGCGCGCTGTGTCTGGCGCTGTTTGGCTGGCTGAGCGCGATCAGCTCGCTGTTGCAGTACACCCTGATTCAGACCCAGACGCCGGAAGCGATGCTCGGGCGGATTAACGGTCTGTGGACCGCGCAGAACGTTACTGGCGATGCCATTGGCGCCGCGTTGCTGGGTGGGCTGGGGGCGATAATGACGCCGGTCGCGTCGGCGAGCGCCAGCGGTTGGGTGCTGGTGATTGTCGGCGTAATTCTGATTGGGCTGCTGGGGGAGCTGCGTCGTTTCCAGCGTCCTGAAACGGTCAGCGAGGTCTGAAACCGCTAGCCCGGATAGCGGCGTCAACGCCTTATCCGGGCCACAGAGCGATGATTGGCGGCAGGGCGCAGCGCCTGCCGGGCCTGAAGGTTAGCCGAAGAGGGTGGCGAGACGCTGCAGTACCAGCATGGCGCTGTAGTAATCGAGACGGAATGTTTCTGTACCGAGCGGATAGACGCGCTTGTTCTCTACCGCCGGGAGGTGCGCCAGCAGTGGGTTGGCGTAAATCGCATCGGCATCTTTTCCGTCACCGGCGAACAGGAACAGGCTGTTGCCATTGAGGCCTGCGGCTAAATTTTCGCCGCCCAGCTGGATAATGTCATGGCGTTTCCCCTGGCTCTGGCTGGCATGCAGACCGGCGGGTAAGGTCGCCAGTTTAAAGCCCAGCTGTTCAAGCATCTGACCTTGAGCGGATTCCGGCGTCCACAGGTTGGCGCTGTGGGCGGCGGCGGTATAGACCAGCGCGCTGACCGGCTGCGGCGGGAGTTTCATCTGTTGCTTCAGGGTGGCGAGCTGCTTATCAAATTCAGCAATACGCGCGGTCGCCTGTTTTTCCTGGCCGGTGATGTGCCCCAGTTCGGTCAACAGCGCCTGCCAGCTTTTGTCATCGTAATTAATGATAAGCGTTGGAGCGATGGTGGAGAGCTGGTCATACAGCGCGAGGGCGGAATCCCCGCCGGTAGCGCTAATCAGAATCAGATCCGGCATTTGTGCGGCTACGGCCTCGGCGCTGGGTTCGCCGATGTACAGGCGCGCGAGCTTACGTTCTTTCGCGACGGCGCTCCACTGACGCAGAAATCCCCGATCGTCGGCCACGCGGTTGTTCGGCGTGGTTGCGCCGCTGGCGACCACCGGCGCGTCAATCGCCAGTAAGGATCCGGTGAGGGTGACACTGGTGGAGACGATGCGCAGGGGTTTGCTTTCCAGCGTATGTGCGCCGCGGCTATCGGTGACCTGACGAGGCCAGTCGGCTGCCAGAGCTGAGGTAATTCCTAAAAGCACCAGCCCGCAGGCCAGCAGGGTACGGCGACATAATGTGGACAAATTCACGAATTCGCATCCTGATTCAGTTGGGATAAATGCGTCTCATTTTCAACTTTGTCGTGCGCGGATGCAAGCCTAAGTCGCACAACATGCCGTTTGTACGGTTGACATGGCAGGCAATACCTTTTAGGTTAGCCAACCAAAATATAAATGATAATTATTCGTAATATCTTTATCGTTTTTGGAGGATGATATGGAAACGTCACTGGCCGAGGATGTACAGGAACAAAAAATGACCCTGTTGCCGGAAAGCTTCTTCTTTATGTCGCCGTACCGCAGTTTTCGTACCGCGGGCTGTTTTAGCCGTTTTTCCCACTCTGCCGCCGATGGCGCGCTGCTTGATGGGGAGTTTCAGCGGAATATGGCGGCCGCGTTCACTGACGCGAAGGCTGCCGGGATCCGTAAGCCGGTGATGGTCGGCGCTATCCCGTTTGATACCAACCAGCCTTCCGAACTGTTTATTCCAGAGAGCTGGGAGAATTTCTCCCGCACCGGTAAACAGCAGTCGGCGCGCTACTTCACCGCCCAGACGCCAATGGATGTCGTGGAGCGTCAGGAGATTCCTCAACAGGATGCGTTTATGGCGATGGTTGAGCGGGCCGCCGGGCTGACCGCGACGCCGGAAGTGGACAAGGTTGTCCTGTCACGCCTGATCGATATTACCACCCGCGAGCGCGTGGACAGCGGCGCGCTGCTCGAGCGTCTGATCGCGCAGAACCCTGCCAGCTTTAACTTCCACGTGCCGCTCTCCGACGGCGGCGTGCTGCTGGGCGCCAGCCCGGAGCTGCTGCTGCGCAAAGAGGGCGATCATTTCAGCTCCCTGCCGCTGGCCGGCTCGGCCCGCCGCCAGCCGGATGACGTACTGGATCGCGAAGCGGGTAACAAGCTACTGGCTTCCGGAAAAGATCGCCACGAGCACGAACTGGTGACCCAGGCGATGAAGGCGGTGCTGACGCCGCGCTGCCGTGAACTGTCGCTGCCGGATTCCCCACAGCTGGTCACCACGCCAACGCTATGGCACCTGGCGACGCCGATTGAAGGTACCGCGCTGGCGCAGGAGAACGCGATGTCGCTGGCCTGCCTGCTGCATCCTACCCCGGCTCTGAGCGGTTTCCCACATCAGGTGGCGAAACGACTGATTGCCGAGCTTGAACCGTTCGACCGCCAGCTGTTTGGCGGCATTGTTGGCTGGTGCGATGACGAAGGTAACGGCGAATGGGTGGTGACGATTCGCTGCGCTCGCCTGCATCAGCGTACGCTGCGTCTGTTTGCCGGCGCGGGGATTGTTCCGGCCTCCTCTCCGCTGGGAGAGTGGCGTGAAACCGGCGTCAAACTGACGACCATGCTGAATGTGTTTGGCTTGAATTAAGAGGCAATGATGATTGCATTTAACCGCTGGCCGGAAAGTTTTGCCGCCCGCTACCGCGAAAAGGGCTACTGGCAGGATTTGCCGCTAACCAACCTGATTACCCGTCACGCCGACAGCGACGCCATCGCCATTATCGACGGTGATAAGCAGCACAGCTATCGTCAGTTCAATCAGCAGGTGGATAACCTGGCCTCGTCGCTCCAGCGTCTGGGGCTAAAGCGCGGCGAAACCGCGCTGGTGCAGCTGGGCAACGTCGCCGAATTCTACATCACCCTGTTTGCGCTGCTGCGTATCGGGGTGGCGCCGGTGAATGCGTTGTTCAGCCATCAGCGCAGCGAGCTGAATGCCTACGCGACGCAAATTGAGCCCGCGCTGCTGATTGCCGATCGCGAGCATGCGCTGTTTGCCGATGATCATTTCCTGAATGGCTTTGTTGAGCAGCATGCGTCAGTACGGGTTGTGCTGCTGCGCAACGATTGCGGTGAATACGATCTGGCGGCGGCGATCGCGCGGCCGGCGGAGAACTTTATCGCGAATCCGACACCTGCCGATGAAGTGGCCTTTTTCCAGCTCTCCGGCGGCAGTACCGGGACGCCGAAGCTGATACCTCGCACCCATAACGACTACGACTACAGCATCCGTCGCAGTAACGAAATTTGCGGCATCAGCGCGGAAACCCGCTACCTCAACGCGCTGCCCGCCGCCCACAACTACGCGATGAGCTCGCCGGGTTCCCTCGGCGTGTTTCTCGCCGGTGGTCGGGTGATTCTGGCCGCCGATCCGAGCGCGACGCTCTGCTTCCCGCTGATTGAACAACATCAGATTAACGTCGCTTCACTGGTACCGCCGGCGGTCAGCCTGTGGCTACAGGCGATCCGCGAAGGGGCCGGGAATGAGCAGCTGCGTTCGCTGACGCTGCTGCAGGTTGGCGGCGCGCGCCTGTCGGCAACGCTGGCGGCGCGGATTCCGGCGGAGATTGGCTGCCAGCTTCAGCAGGTCTTCGGCATGGCGGAAGGGCTGGTGAACTACACCCGCCTCAACGACAGCCCGGAGCGCATCATCAATACCCAGGGTTGCCCGATGTGCCCGGACGATGAGGTCTGGGTGGCAGATGCCGACGGCAACCCGCTACCACGTGGCGAGGTGGGACGTCTGATGACCCGGGGTCCATACACCTTCCGCGGCTACTACAAAAGTCCACAGCATAACGCCGAAGCGTTTGATGCCGACGGTTTTTACTGTTCCGGCGATCTGATCTCGATCGACGAAGACGGGTACATCACCGTGCAGGGGCGTGAAAAAGATCAGATCAACCGCGGCGGCGAGAAGATCGCGGCGGAGGAAGTTGAAAACCTGCTGCTGCGCCATCCGGCGGTGATCCATGCCGCGCTGGTCAGCATGGAAGATAGCCTGCTGGGCGAGAAAAGCTGCGCGTATCTGGTGGTGAAAGAGCCGCTGCGTGCGGTAGCGGTACGCCGTTTCCTGCGCGAACAGGGCGTCGCGGAATTTAAACTGCCGGACCGTGTGGAGTGCCTGGATGCGCTGCCGCTGACGCCGGTGGGCAAAGTCGATAAAAAACAATTACGCCAGTGGCTGGCTTCACGCGAGCCGGGCTGAAGGAGAAGAGAGAATGGCCATCCCGAAATTACAGGCTTACACGCTGCCGGAAGCCAGCGACATCCCGGCGAACAAAGTGAACTGGGCTTTTGAGCCATCCCGCGCTGCGCTGCTGATCCACGATATGCAGGAATATTTCCTCAACTTCTGGGGCGAAGACAGCGCTATGATGGCGAAAGTCGTTGCCAATATTGCCGCGCTGCGTGATTTCTGCAAACAGAATAACATTCCGGTGTTTTACACCGCGCAACCGAAAGAGCAAAGCGATGAAGATCGCGCCCTGCTTAATGATATGTGGGGGCCGGGCCTGACCCGTTCGCCGGAGCAGCAGCGCGTGATTGCCGCGCTGGCGCCGGATGAACACGACACCGTACTGGTGAAGTGGCGCTACAGTGCGTTTCACCGCTCGCCGCTGGAAGAGATGCTCAAAGAGAGCGGCCGCGATCAGCTGATTATCACCGGCGTCTATGCCCATATCGGCTGTATGACTACCGCTACCGACGCCTTTATGCGCGATATTAAGCCGTTCTTCGTCGCCGATGCGCTGGCTGACTTTAGCCGTGAAGAACATCTGATGTCGCTGAAATATGTTGCCGGTCGTAGTGGCCGCGTAGTGATGACCGAAGAGCTGCTGCCGCTGCCGGCATCAAAAACGGCGCTGCGTGCGCTGGTGCTGCCGCTGCTCGATGAATCCGACGAGCCTATGGATGACGAAAATCTGATCGACTACGGTCTGGACTCGGTACGTATGATGGCGCTGGCCGCCCGCTGGCGCAAAGTGCACGGCGATATTGACTTCGTGATGTTGGCGAAAAACCCGACCATTGACGCCTGGTGGGCGCTGCTCTCCCGTGAGGTGAAATAATGGCCGCGCTGGATTTTCAGGGGCAAACCGTTTGGGTCACCGGCGCCGGTAAAGGGATTGGTTATGCAACGGCGCTGGCGTTTGTTGAAGCCGGCGCCCGGGTGAGCGGTTTCGATCTCGCTTTTGAGGGGGATGACTATCCGTTTGCCACCCACACCCTGGATGTTGCCAATGCGCAGCAGGTGGCCGAGGTGTGCGGGCATCTGCTGAAAGGCATCGATCGGCTGGATGTGCTGGTTAACGCCGCGGGGATTCTGCGCATGGGTGCGACCGATGAGCTGAGTCTGGAGGCATGGCAGCAGACTTTCGCCGTCAACGTCGGCGGCGCGTTTAACCTGTTCCAGCAGACGATGGGCCAGTTCCGTCGCCAGCAGGGCGGGGCCATTGTCACCGTTGCCTCCGATGCCGCACATACGCCGCGCATCGGCATGAGCGCCTACGGCGCCTCAAAGGCGGCGCTGAAAAGTCTGGCGCTGACCGTGGGCCTCGAGCTGGCGGGCAGCGGCGTACGCTGCAACCTGGTTTCGCCGGGCTCCACCGACACCGATATGCAGCGCACGCTGTGGGTGAGTGAGGATGCCGAGCAGCGCCGTATCCGCGGTTTCGGCGAGCAGTTTAAGCTCGGGATCCCGCTGGGTAAAATTGCGCGTCCGCAGGAGATTGCCAACACGATTCTGTTCCTCGCTTCCGATCACGCCAGTCATATCACGCTGCAGGATATCGTGGTGGACGGCGGCTCGACGCTGGGGGCGTAAATGGCCTGGAAACGTCAGCTGACGCTGGAGGCGCTTAATGCCACCAGCGAGAATACGATGGTTGCTCACCTGGGGATTGTCTACACCCGGCTGGAAGAAGGGCTGCTGGAGGCGAGTATGCCGGTTGATGCGCGTACGCATCAACCGTTTGGTCTGCTGCACGGCGGCGCCTCCGCGGCGCTGGCGGAGACGCTGGGGTCGATGGCCGGCTGGCTGATGACCGAAGAGGGGCAGTGCGTGGTGGGGACCGAGCTGAATGCAACCCACCATCGGGCGGTCTCGAGCGGTCGCGTGCGCGGCGAGTGTCGCCCTCTGCACCTCGGGCGTCAGAACCAGAGTTGGGAGATTGCGGTGTTTGACGAGCGGGGCCGCCGCTGCTGTACCTGCCGCCTGGGGACCGCGGTCCTCGGCTGAGGCGCTCTGCTCCCGGCTGGCGGCGTGAACGCCTTAGCCGGGCTATGGATTAACAACCGTCTGTGGTTTTGTCGCCTGGGGAAGGCACAATATTTCATCTCCGGGAGCGGCCTCCGTGTGGCAATACTCTGCGGCCGACTCCCCGGTGGCGCTGCGCTTACCGGGGCTACGGGACCCGGGCTAAGCGCTCTGCTTTCCCGGCTGGCGGCGTGAACGCCGTAACCGGGCTACGGATTAACAACCGTCTGTGGTTTTGTCGCCTGGGGAAGGCACAATATTTCATCTCCGGGAGCGGCCTCCGTGTGGCAATACTCTGCGGCCGACTCCCCGGTGGCGCTGCGCTTACCGGGGCTACGGGACCCGGGCTAAGCGCTCTGCTTTCCCGGCTGGCGGCGTGAACGCCTTAGCCGGGCTACGGATTAACAACCGTCTGTGGTTTTGTCGCCTGGGAGGCGCAATATTCCATCTCCGGGAGCGTCCTCCGTGTGGCAATACTCTGCGGCCGACTCCCCGGTGGCGCTGCGCTTACCGGGGCTACGGGACCCGGGCTAAGCTCCCTGTTTTCCCGGCTGGCTCTATGCTTAGCCGGGCGACGGGTCGGTGCACTAAGGTTGCCTGGAGCAGGCGTTTACGCCGCGATCCGGGGGTTGTCTGACCACGTATCATGTAGCGCTTTCTTGCTGACGATACATTCCATTTTCCCCCCAGAAGTGATCTCGCTAGCAATGTGAGATAAATCCCTGTCTTTGTACGACATCTGTACGGTTTCAATGTTGTTAAACCCGGCGTTGTGTTCTAGAAACAAAATGTAACATCCTGATTACCTTACCGGTGGAACGCAACGATGAATCATTCAGGGAAATACCTCATCTGGACATTGCTCTCGGTTGTCGGAGCCTTTGCCCTCGGCTACATCGCCTTAAACCGAGGTGAACAGATTAATGCGTTATGGATTGTCGTCGCGGCAGTCTGCATTTATCTGATCGCCTATCGTTTCTACGGTCTCTACATCGCCAAAAATGTGCTGGCGGTTGACCCGACGCGCATGACCCCCGCCGTACGGCATAACGACGGCCTTGATTATGTCCCGACCGATAAAAAAGTGCTGTTCGGTCATCATTTTGCGGCGATTGCCGGTGCGGGGCCGCTGGTAGGACCGGTGCTGGCGGCGCAGATGGGCTATCTGCCGGGGATGATCTGGATCCTCGCCGGGGTGGTGCTGGCCGGCGCGGTGCAGGACTTTATGGTGCTGTTCGTCTCTACGCGCCGCGACGGGCGTTCTCTCGGTGAGCTGGTGAAAGAAGAGATGGGGCCAACCGCCGGAGTGCTGGCGCTGGTGGCCTGCTTTATGATTATGGTGATTATCCTCGCCGTACTGGCGATGATTGTGGTGAAAGCGTTGACCCACAGCCCGTGGGGCACCTATACCGTGGCCTTCACTATTCCGCTGGCGATCTTTATGGGGATCTACATTCGCTACCTGCGTCCGGGACGCATCGGCGAAGTGTCGGTGATTGGCCTGGTGATGCTGGTGTTCGCGATTGTTTCCGGTGGATGGGTGGCGGAAAGCCCGACCTGGGCGCCGTGGTTTGATTATACCGGCGTACAGCTGACCTGGATTCTGGTGGGCTATGGTTTTATTGCCGCCGTTCTTCCGGTGTGGCTGCTGCTGGCGCCGCGTGATTACCTGTCGACCTTCCTGAAAATCGGCACCATCGTCGGGCTGGCGATTGGTATTCTGATTATGCGCCCGACGCTGACCATGCCGGCGCTGACCAAATTTATTGACGGCACCGGCCCGGTGTGGTCCGGCAGCATGTTCCCGTTCCTGTTTATCACCATCGCCTGCGGTGCGGTCTCCGGCTTCCATGCGCTGATTTCATCCGGAACCACGCCTAAGATGCTGGCGAATGAGGGCCAGGCCTGCTTTATCGGCTATGGCGGTATGCTGATGGAGTCCTTTGTCGCCATCATGGCGCTGGTGGCGGCCTGCGTTATCGATCCGGGCGTCTACTTTGCGATGAACAGCCCGATGGCGGTGCTGGCGCCGGCTGGCACCACCGATGTGGTGGCCTCTGCCGCGCAGGTGGTCAGCAGCTGGGGCTTTAGCATTACGCCGGACACGCTGCGCCAGATAGCCAGCGAAGTGGGTGAGCAGTCGATCATCTCGCGAGCCGGCGGCGCACCGACGCTGGCGGTGGGGATGGCCTACATCCTGCACGGTTCGTTGGGCGGTCTGATGGATGTCGCCTTCTGGTACCACTTCGCCATTCTGTTTGAAGCCCTGTTCATCCTGACGGCGGTAGATGCGGGCACCCGTGCGGCGCGCTTTATGCTGCAGGATTTACTGGGCGTGCTCAGCCCGGGCCTGAAGAAAACCAACTCGCTGCCGGCCAACCTGCTGGCAACCGGGCTTTGCGTGCTGGCATGGGGATACTTCCTGCATCAAGGGGTTGTTGACCCGCTCGGCGGCATTAACACGCTGTGGCCGCTGTTTGGTATCGCTAACCAGATGCTGGCGGGGATGGCATTGATGCTGTGTGCGGTGGTACTGTTTAAAATGAAGCGCGAACGCTATGCCTGGGTCGCGCTGCTGCCGACGGCCTGGCTGTTGATTTGTACCCTGACCGCCGGCTGGCAAAAGTCGTTCAGTCCGGATACCAAAGTCGGCTTCCTGGCGATTGCCAATAAGTTCCAGGCGATGATCGATAGCGGCAATATTCCTGCCCAGTACACCGAATCACAGCTGGCGCAGCTGGTCTTTAACAACCGGCTGGATGCGGGATTAACCATCTTCTTTATGGTGGTCGTGGTGGTGCTGGCGTTCTTCTCCATCAAAACCGCGCTGGCGGCGTTGAAAGAGGACAAACCGACGGCGAAAGAGACGCCTTATGAGGCGTTACCTACCGCTGCACAGCCGATGGCGGCTCAGGCGAAGCGCGCACATTAAACCCCACCCCCTTTCCGCATGCCGGAAAGGGGGACCATGAGAGAGCACTATGTTTGATACCCTTTCGAAAGCCGGGAAGTATCTGGGTCAGGCGGCGAAAATGATGATTGGCGTGCCCGATTACGATAATTATGTCGAGCATATTCGCCAGACGCATCCTGAGCAAACGCCGATGACCTATGAAGAGTTCTTCCGCGAGCGACAGGATGCACGCTACGGCGGAAAAGGCGGCGCGAAATGTTGTTAAGCCCTTCCTTCAGGCATTAAGTCCCCCATCAACATCCAGACCGGTGCCGGAGATTTGTCCGGCCGCCGGGCTGGCCAGAAAGGTCACTGCGGCGGCAACGTCATCCGGCTGACCGTAATGTCCGACGGCAATAAGCTGACGCTGCGAGTCGGCCTGCTCCCCGTTCGCCGGGTTCATATCGCTATCGGTCGGCCCGGGATGCACCAGGTTTACGGTAATACCGCGCGGCCCGAGATCGCGGGCGAGGCCACGGGTCAGCGAGTTGAGCGCAGATTTGGTCATGGCGTAGACCGCGATGCCCGGCGAGGCGACGCGGTTGGCGAGGCAACTGCCGATATTAATAATGCGCCCTCCTGCGGGTAGATGCGGCAGCGCTGCCTGGATGGCGATCACCACGCCACGGATATTGACGTTGATCAGCGCGTCGATATCTTCCAGCGACAGCGACTCCAGCGGGCCGCCGCGGGCAATCCCGGCGTTATTTACCAGAATATCCAGCCCACCCAGGGTCTCGACCGTGCGCGTGACGGCCTGCTGAATCGCCTGGGCGTTCGCGCTGTCGGCCTGAATCGCCGCGCCGCGGCGGCCGAGTGCCACAATCTCGTCGGCAACCGCCTGTGCTTTATCGGCGGATTTTTCATAAGTGATAACCACATCGGCGCCCGCCTGCGCCAGCGACAGCGCAATGGCGCGGCCAATTCCGCGACTGGCGCCGGTAACCAACGCTCTTTTACCCGTTAACTCGATCTGCATGATGACCTCGTACTGTGAGTGGGAGATGCATCATTAGGTATAGAGCGAGATTCCTGTCCGTCAATGCACCTGTCTGCGGAAGTTTTCCACTTTCTCAAACGCGGCGGCCAGGCTTTGCGGCGTCAGTTCCACCGGCAGGAAGTGGATCGACTCCACCGGACGCAGGGTATGGGCAATGACCCGCTCCAGTTCGTCGCGGTTGTGGATATCCACGTCAAGTTCCGCCAGGGTGGTGGGCAGGTTGAAACGCTGCCAGGCGTTGATCAACTGGGCCAGCACGTCGTCCTGACCCAGCAGGGCGCTTTGCACCAGAATGCCGTAGGCAACCTTGGTGCCATGAAGGAATTTATCAGTCTGCGGCAGGATCGTCAGGCCGTTATGCACCGCATGGGCGGCGGCGACGCGGGTATAGCGCTCACCTAAGCCGCCGACCATCCCGCCGCCGGCGATAATGGCATCCGTCACATCGCGGAACGCCTGCGACAGTTCGCCGCGCTGTTGATCCGCCAGCGCGGTTTCACTGCTTTGCAGCAGAACGTCGCGAATGGCCAGCGCGCCGTTAATCCCCAGACGCACGGTCAGCGGCAGCGTTTCCGGCTGCGGTGCCAGCACCACTGCTTCATACCATTTCGCCAGCGTATCGCCGATTCCCGCCAGCAGATATTCCGCCGGCGCGTTAAGGATGATTTGCGGTTCCACCAGCACCAGGAAGTTGGCGTCATCAAAGATTTCAAAATGCAGCGCCTGCCCGGCGTCGTTGTACCACACCGACAGCGGGGTCCACGCGGCGCAGGTGGCGGCGATGGTCGGGATGGCCACCACCGGCAGACCCAGCCGCCGGGCCACGGCCTTGGCGGTATCCAGCAGCGCGCCGCCGCCGACGCCAATCACCACGGCGCGGTCATCTCCGGCTTCCGCGACCAGCTGCGCGACGTCGCTTTCGCTGCAGTGCCCGCTAAACAGCACTTTTTTGGCGCCGACGGCATGAAACGCCTCCGGCAGGAAGGGCTGCGCACCGGCGATGGCGCGCTCGCCGTAGATCCAGATGGCGCGGGCAAGCTGCTCGTCGCTGTAAAAATCGTGCAGGTGGGCAAGGCTGCCGTTATGGGAAAAATAGTTAGCCGGGCCGGGTACCACGCGGATATCGCTGTTGCTCATGAACGCTGTCCTTATTTCGTTTCGCTAACCTGATGTTATGTCTGGACATCCGGATGGCTAATATTATTTCGTTTTATCTTATGCCTTTTACGCAGTTGTCAGTCAAGGTCGGCTGTGAAAAATTCGTTAAATCAGAATATTAATCGTAAAGGTCCCGGCGGATGACAGCGAATCGTCTTGAGATGAACAACATTAATCTGGCCTTTTCCGGTTTCAGGGCGCTGAGCAATGTGGCGTTCACCCTGCGGGGAGGGTCGGTACACGCGCTGACCGGTGCTAACGGGGCGGGGAAATCGACGCTGATGGCGGTGCTGTGCGGAACGCACGCCCATTATGAGGGCGAGATTGTCATCAATAATCAGCCGGTGAGCGTTCGCTCGCCGCGGGATGCGAAACAGCTGGGCATTCATCTGGTGCAGCAGGAGGTCGATGTGGCGCTGGTGCCCGGCCTGTCCATTGCGGAAAACATTATGCTGGATCGTCTGGCGGAGCCGGGGCTGGGCTTTAGCTGGCGCGCAGTGCGCGAGCAGGCGCGCGAGGCCCTGGCCCAGCTGGATATTACGCTCGATGTGCGTCGCCCCATCGACAGCTGTACCCTGGCGGAGAAGCAGCAGATTCTGCTGGCCCGCGCGCTGTCGCACCATTGCCGGTTTTTGATTCTGGATGAACCCACCGCGCCGTTGGATCAGCATGAAAGTGAGCGCCTGTTTACGGTGGTGCGCCGCCTGCAACAGCAGGGGATCGGCGTGGTGTTCATCTCCCACCGTATTCATGAGCTGAAGGCTATTTGCGACACCCTGACGGTATTGCGCGACGGCAAGCTGATTGAAAGCAGCCCGATGAACGATCTGAGCGGCGAGCAGATCGTCGAGAAGATGCTCGGCCATGAGCTGAGCGATATCTTCCCGCCGCAACGTCCGCCGCACGGCGAAGAGATTCTGTTACAGGTTGACGGTCTGCACGATGAGGGGCTGCTGCAGGATATTTCGCTGCGTCTGCGCAAAGGCGAAATTCTTGGTATCGCCGGCCTGGCCGGCGCGGGAAAAACTGAACTGTGCAAAGCGCTGTTTGGCGCCAGCAAAAGCCGCCTGACCCGCGGGGAGTTGAACAGCCAGCCGTGGCGGCCTCGCGACCCGGCAGATTCCGTGCTGCGCGGGCTGGCGCTGGTGCCGGAAGAGCGGCGCAAAGAGGGCATTTTTATCGAAGAACCGATCGGCATGAACCTGGCGGTCAGCGCCGATAACAGCTTTTCGCGCTGGAGCCTGTTCGGCCATCGCCAGGCGTGGCGCTGGGCGGAAGAGGTGATCGCCCGGATCGGGATTCGTACCACCGGCCCGGCCCAGACCCTGCGCCGGCTTTCCGGCGGTAACCAGCAGAAAGTGGCGATCGGCAAATGGCTGCGCGGCAACGCCAACGTCCTGATATTCGACGAGCCGACCAAGGGCGTCGATGTGAAAGCCAAAACCGACCTGTTCACCCTGATCGACGGCCTGGCGCGAGACGGGAAGGGGATTATCTATGCCTCGGGCGAATTCTCTGAGCTGGTGGGATTGTGCGATCGCATTTGCGTGTTGTGGGACGGCCGTATCGTCGCAGAAATTCCGGGCGCTGAGGCCCGGGAAGAGACACTTCTTTATTACTCCACCGGAGGAGCAGCAGCGTGAGTAAGGCCCTGGCAGTTAACGCGACGGCATCGGGTCGTCAGCGATTTTTTGATTTTCTTTATAAATGGGGCATGTTGCTGACCGTGGTGGCGCTGATTGCTGTTTTTGGCCTCGCCTCGGACAACTTCCTCGACCCGTTCAACATCATCAACATTTTGCGCTCCATCGCCATCGTGACGGTGATTGCGATTGGCGTCTCTGTTTCGTTGACCATTGGCGGCTTTGACCTGTCGGTGGGGTCCACGGCTTCACTGGCAAACGCGCTGGTGATTTCGCTGTTTGTCTGGCACGGCTTCGGCACTACCGAGGCGATCCTTGTCACCCTGGCGCTCTGTACGCTGGTGGGGCTGTTCAACGCTTTTTTGATTGTCGTACTGCGCATTCCCGACATGCTGGCCACCCTCGCCAGCCTGTTTGTGATTCAGGGCGTGGCAATGACCTACAGCTACGGCGGATCGATTACCGAGAACATGGTATTGCCGAGCGGTGACATGGCGGAAGGCGTGATTCCGGCCGCCTTCGGCTCGCTGGGACAGGTGCCTACGATTGTGATCGTGATGCTGGTGGTGACCGTGGTTGCTCAGCTGGCGCTCTCGTTCACCACGCACGGGCGGAGAATGTACGCCATCGGCGGAAACCCAGAGGCCGCACGGCTCTCGGGGCTGCGCATCACCCGCTATAAAGTGGCGGCCTATGTTATCGCCTCGCTGCTGGCCGGGCTGGGCGGCATTTTACTGGCCTCGCGCATCGGTTCCTCGCAGGTTAATGCCGGCAGCGGCTACCTGATGGATGCGGTGGCGGCGGCGTGGATTGGCTTTTCGCTGGCGGGATCCGGCAAACCGAACGCGCTGGGGACGCTGGTGGGGGCGGTGATTCTTGGCGTACTCTCCAACGGCCTGGTGATGCTGTCGGTGCCGTACTACGCCATGGACATTATTAAAGGGCTGGTGCTGGCTGGCGCGCTCGCACTGACCTACTTTCAGCGCCGCACATAACATTTTACAGGGTAAACACCATGAAAAAGATAACGCTTTCACTCATCGCATTGGGGTTGTTCAACTCTGCGGCGGCCTTTGCTGAAACCCCGACGCCGATCCCGGCGGCGATTGCCGAACATAGCGGCCCGATTCGTATCGCGGTGATCCGCAATCTTGGATCCGACGATAACACCACCCAGTTTGTCTCCGGGGCCATCCAGGAGGGTAAAAAGCTCGGTTTTAAAATCAGCACCTTCCTGAGCAACGGCGATGATGCCAAATTCCAGGACTTCGTTAACCAGGCGATTAGCCAGAAATACGACGGCATTATTCTCTCCCAGGGACGCGATCCGTACTCGACCGCGCTGGTGAAAAAAGCGGTGGATGCCGGAATTAAAGTCGCCGTATTCGATACGGCGGTCAACGGTGAGATCCCGGGCGTCACCGTCACCCAGCAGGACGATGCTTCGCTGACCGAGCTCTCCTTTGGCCAACTGGTGAAAGACTTCAACGGCAAAGCCAACATCATCAAACTGTGGGTCGCCGGCTTCCCGCCGATGGAACGCCGCCAGGCCGCTTACCAGACGTTGCTTAAGCAAAACCCGGGGATTAAAGAGCTGGAGTCGATTGGCGCCGTCTCGTCCGACGTGCAGGGCGATACCGCCAATAAAGTGGGTGCGATTCTGGCTAAATACCCGAAAGGCAAGATCGATGCGATTTGGGGAACCTGGGATGCGTTCAGCCAGGGAGCCTATAAAGCGCTGAAGGAGAACGGTCGCAGCGAAATCAAACTCTACAGCATTGATATTTCTAACCAGGATCTGCAGCTGATGCGTGAATCCGGCAGCCCGTGGAAGGTGAGCGTGGCGGTGGATCCGAAGCTTATCGGCGCCACTAACGTGCGCCTGATCGCCAATAAGATTGCCGGTGAACCGACCCCTGCAACCTATGACTTCAAAGCGGCGGCTATTCCGCAGGCGCTGCTGGCGGCGCAGCCGGGGGCAGTTAACGTTGCCTCGCTGGGTAAAATCATTCCGGGCTGGGGCCAGACGGAAGACTTTATCGCCCCGTGGTTCGCCACGCTGGAAGCAAAAAACAAGTAACGCCCGCTGGCGCTGCGCTTACCGGGTCTGTGGTCTGGCAGGTCGGATAAGGCGCCGCCACCATCCGGCAAAAGGAGCTCAAGGTGATTGAATTACCGCGCCCCGACTACAGCCGCAATATGCGGCTGATTGGGCATAGCGATCAGGGAGGACGCCCGGACGGCGTCCAGCTCATGGTGCACCGTGGCTTTGCGTATATCGGCCATATGGTGTCGCAGGGTTTTTCGGTGGTGGATGTGCGCGATCCGGCGCGTCCGCAAGCGGTAAACTACATTGCCGCGCCGCCGGGGACCTGGAACGTGCATTTGCAGGCGCATGATGATCTGCTGCTGGTTATTAATGCCCGCGATCTGTTTGCCGACACCCGTTTTGCCGACGAGAAGGTTTACTACACGCGTTCGGTGGGTGAAACGGTGAGCGACGTGCAGGATAAGGGCTGGAGCGCCGGGCTGCGGATTTTTGATATTTCACGTCCGGAGCATCCGCGCGAGATTGGCTTTTTGTCACTCAGCGGTATCGGCATTCATCGGATCTGGTACGTTGGCGGGCGTTGGGCCTACGTTTCCGCGCTGATTGACGGTTTTAGCGATTATATCTTCCTGACTATCGATCTGGCGGATCCGCGCAAGCCGGAAGTGGCCGGACGCTGGTGGTTGCCGGGGATGAACCTGGCGGCAGGGGAGACGGCGGACTGGCCGCAGGGCAAGCGCTACGCGTTGCATCACGCCATTATCGCCGGGGACACCGCTTACGGCAGTTGGCGCGACGGTGGCCTGACGCTGCTCGACGTGAAGGACAGAACTCAGCCGAAGCTGATTAGCCATCGTAACTGGAGCCCGCCGTTTGGCGGCGGAACCCATACGGCGCTGCCGCTGCCGGACAGGGATCTGCTGGTCGTGCTGGATGAAGCGGTGCTTGATAATCAGCAGGATGGCGAGAAGCTGATCTGGCTTTTTGATATCCGCGAACCGACAAACCCGGTGAGTATCGCCACATTCCCGCAGCCGGATGAAGCCGACTACGTGGCGAAAGGGGCGCACTTTGGTCCGCATAATCTGCATGAGAATCGCCCCGGCAGCTTTATCAGCTCAACGCTGATTTTTGCCACTTACCAGAATGCGGGCGTTCGCGCCTACGATATTTCCAACCCTTATCGCCCGGTGGAGACCGGGGCGCTGGTCCCGGCCGCGCCGGCAAAAATGATGGATACCCGTCCGGGTCGCCCGCAGGTCATTCAGTCCTGCGATGTGTTTGTCGATGCGCAGGGGATTATCTACAGCACGGATTACAACGGTGGGTTGTCGGTGATTGAGTATCTCGGGTAGGTTTTTTGCCGGGTGGCGCTGCGCTTACCCGGCCTACAAAACCCCGGACGATATGCCGGATAAGGCGTCAGGAGCGTAGGCGGGGTAAGGCGTCAGGACGATATTCCGGATAAGGCATCAGGAGCGTAGGCGGGGTAAGGCGTCAGGACGATATGCCGGATAAGGCATCAGGACCGTAGGCCGGGTAAGGCGTAAGCCGCCACCCGGCATACAGGCCGCGCTTAGCTGTACTGGCGCACTCGCGCCACCAGCTCTTCGACGCTATCGATACGGTCGGCAATCACAATCAGGAGCGTAGGCGGGGTAAGGCGTCAGGACGATATGCCGGATAAGGCATCAGGAGTGTAGGCCGGATAAGGCGTCATGACGATGTGTCGGATAAGGTATCAGGACCGTAGGCCGGGTAAGGCGTAAGCCGCCACCCGGCATACAGGCTGCGCTTAGCTGTACTGGCGCACTCGCGCCACCAGCTCTTCGACGCTATCGATACGGTCGGCAATCACAATCAGCGCTTTACCCAGGGCGATCGCGTGGCGCAGGCACTCGTGGCGCATGGCCTCATCCTGAATCGTCTCTATATCGGCGACATGGGACAGGCCGATGCTACGGCGAATCAGCTCGGTGCCGCAGAAGCCAATCGCGTCGTTCCAGACTTTTTTCAGGAACGCGCAGGCATAGCCGGGGTAGGCCAGCGCCGCATCGCGCGTTTTCTCCGCTGCCAGAGACTGGAAGCGTTCGGCAAACGTATTCCACAGCGACTGAATATCGTGCAGACGCTGTTCGCGAGCCGCGGCCGCATCGCGAATGCCCAGATGCCCCGGCAGGCCGCAGTAGTTCAACAGCAGGTTGCCGATGGCGGTACCGATATCAAAACCTATCGGGCCGAAATAGCCGAACTCCGCATCGATGGCTTTAAAACTGTCCTCGGCAACAAAAATGGAACCGCTGTGAATATCGCCGTGTAGCAATGCTTCGGCATGCGAGAAGAAGCGATGTTTCAGCGATGCGACTGCCAGCCTGAGCGACGCGTCGTCACGCAGGGCGGCCACTTCAGCTTCCAGTTCGGCCGGGTAGTTATTGCGTTCGTGAACCTGGTACGGGTCGTTGAAAAACAGGTCTTCGGTGATTTCGCACATCTCCGGATTGATAAACCGGGCGACCTGAGCCTTTTTCTCATGCGGATGGAGGTAGAAATCACTGGTATGAAACAGCGCCTGGGCCAGATATTCTCCCAGCTGGCTGGCGGCCTGCGGATAGTAAACGTTGTTAATCAGCTCGCCGCGCCAGATACGATGATCGGAAAGATCCTCCATCACCATCACCGCCAGCTCGGGGTCGAAGTGGTGGATTTTCACCGTGTGCTGCGGAGCGTGCTGGTAGTGCGCCACCAGGGTTTGCGCCTCGAGACGAGCGCGGTCGAGGGTCAGCGGCCAGGATTCCCCTACGCAGCGAACGTAGGGCAGGGCCTGCTTCACGACAACGCGGCTCACGCCGTGAGTATCATAAATCTTAAAGACCAGGTTGAGGTTACCGTCCCCCACTTCCTGCGCGGACACCAGCTCCGACGGGTCATCGATGCCGCCAAATTGTTGTGCGTATGCCACGGCATCGCCGGGGGTGAAGGTATGGTATTGCGACATTGCCTCGATCCTCAAAAGTTCTGATTAAGCCGTTCAGACGTCTATACTTCTGGATTTCATCCTGACACAATGTGATACAACAACGCAACAGGGATTTAACGATATGCAGACACTACAGACCACCAGCCTGCGGGTAAGCGAAAATCAGCTTTTTATTCTTGATCAGCAGGCATTGCCGCAGGAAAAACGCTGGCTGGCGGCGGATAACGTTTCGTTGCTGGTGGACCATATTCACGCCCTGCGGGTACGCGGGGCGCCGTTAATCGGCCTGTCGGCCAGTCTGCTGCTGGCGCTGCTGGCCCGGCGCGGCCTCAGCCGGGATGAACTGGCTCAGGCGCTGGAAACGCTGCGCGCCGCGCGCCCGACGGCGGTAAATCTGATGAATAATCTCGATCGCATGAAGCTGGCGCTGGCGGAAGAGAACTATGCCCAGGCGCTGGAAGAGGAAGCGCTGCGCCTGATCGCAGAAGATAAACAGCTGTGCGCCAGCATCGCCGAAGCGGGAAGCGCGCTGGTGAAGCCGGGCAGCCGCCTGCTGACGCATTGTAATACCGGCGGTCTGGCCACGGCGGGCGTAGGGACGGCGCTGGGAGTGATTGCGCTGGCCCATCAGCGCGGGCTGGTGGAAAACGTCTGGGTCGACGAGACGCGCCCGCTGCTGCAGGGCGGTCGGTTGACCGCCTGGGAGCTGGGTGAACTGGGAGTGCCTTATCGGCTGATTACCGATTCGATGGCCGCCAGCCTGATGGCCAAAGGGCAGGTTGACGCCGTATGGGTCGGGGCTGACCGTATCGCAGCTAACGGCGATGTGGCGAATAAGATAGGCACCTATTCCCTGGCGGTACTGGCGAAGTATCACGCTATTCCGTTCTACGTGGCGGCACCGCAAACCACACTCGATAGCCACTGTCCGAACGGCGAGGCGATTCCGATTGAGCAGCGGGCGGCAGCGGAAGTGACCGGCGTCGCCGGCAGCTTTGGCGCGGTACAGTGGGCGCCGAAAGATGCCGCCGTTTACAATCCGGCATTTGACGTCACTCCCGCGGCGTTAATTAGCGGCTGGGTGCTGGATAGCGGCGTGGTCACCCCGGAACAGGTGGCGGCCGGGGCGTTTGCGCCGAAAAAGGCCTGAGTCAAAGCGCAGTTATTCCCCTCTGTTTATGGGTAAAGTGCACCTTGTAAAATTGCCCGGTGGCGGCTGACACCTTACCGGGCCTTCGGGACGGGCTCAGATCGGGTTTTGTAGGTCAGGTAAGGCGCCAGCCGCCACCTGACAAGCGTGCGGGCACGATTGCCCAATCACGGCAGAACCATATCGACCTCCGGAGCAGAGTGCGGGTCGATATGCCGGCCGAGGGTTGTCAGCGCCGCCTGGTAAGGGCACAGGGTCCCGACGGCGGTCGTCTGGCAGCCTGGCTGACGCCACTCCTGGCGCAGCAGCGGATGCTGGCTGTCCGGTATTTGCAGACGACGTAAATCGTCCAGGCTTTGCGCCTGGAAGTAGACGCGCAGGTAGCGTTTACCGCTATGGGTATCGCGCCAGCGTTCCAGTACCAGGCTGCTGCCCGGCGGGATATTGCCCCGGCTGTATCCCGGCAACTGCCAGCTAAAATCCATTAACGTACGCACCATGGCGATATTGGTATCGTGCGCCACCAGCAGCAGCCAGCGCACGTCAGGCGTGGCGCCTTCTTTTACCCCCTCCAGCATGGCGTTGAGCAGAATCGAACCGCGTTTTTGCGCGGTATAAAACACGTCGTTGCTCAGATCGTAGTTCTCCGTCAGCAGCGGCAGCAGGGCGGTGATCTGGCTGGAGCGGGTGATGTTGCCCCACGCCAGCTGGCTGAGAGGCAGGTTTTCGCTCCAGCCCAGGCGCAGCGTCTCAACCATATTGGCCATCACGCTCAGTCCGCTAATCGACGTTTTGCCGCTTTTGCTCTGCTCGACCTGCCACGGCTGGTCGAACGCCGGACAGGGCTTGCCGGGCACGCAGACCGCATTTTTCAGCAGCTGAATCACCGGAGCCAGCGCCTGCCGACGCAGTGCCAGATCGCCGGCTTTTTCCTTCACTGCCGCCAGCTGGCGGGCGGGATCGGTTTGCGTGGCGGCAAATTTCTCGGTCTGAAACAGCGGATCGGCGTCGCCGCTGACGTGATGAATGGCTACGCCACAGCCGGGAAAGGCGCCGTCCACCAGCGCCTGGGCGGTGGCCCGCGTGCGCTGCAAGGGACTGGCGCGAACGTAAATCTCGCCGTTCGCCGGGCAGCCCGCCGTCAGCAGACCGAGCTGGCGAAAGCGCAGGCCCTCTTCGCGCCCTTTATTGACCACCGCGGCATAACCATGGCCGGTCAGCTCGCCGTCGTGGGTGGCCCACTGGGGCCACGAACGCTGAGTCGCGGCGTCGATGGCTTCCCGGTTGCCCGGTGTCGGCGGGCGAATGCCGTGGCGGCTGAGTTCAACCACTTTTTCCAGCTCAAACTGCGCGGCGGCATGCCCCGGTGCGGCCAGCAGCGGCAGGGCGCAGGCAAACAGCAAGCGTAGCAAAACCTGATGTCGTACAGGCATCATAAAATCTTCCTTATCGGTTAAAGGGTTATGACGAGAATGAGGTCTGACGTTCTATCGCGTGTCGCCTGGCGACAATCGCAGCGGTGGTAAAACAGAATAGCGCGGACATCAGGCCGGCGCCTACCCAAAACAGCGACAGCGTACTGAAGTCGTACAGCGTTTTGCCATTTTCGATAATCGACGTTTTATCGATGATGATGCCGGTGAGAAACTCGCCGAGTCCCGCCCCCGCGTAGCTGGCGATACCGATGGTGCCGAGCGCTGCGCCCGCGGCTTTACGCGACGAAATATCGACCGCAATCAGTCCGCCAAGGAAGCAGGTCAATGCGCCAATGGTGGCGCCGAAGATAATCATCGCCAGAATGTCGGTGTAGTAGCCGTGCGGCGACCAGAGCATCAGCGCAAAGCCGGCGGTGTTGAGCAGGCTGATAAACCCGGCCATCACGCTGCGGTTACGCGGGAAGAGGCGGTCGGAGAGCATGCCGGCGATAATGGTGCCGGCAATACCCGCGATGGCGTTAACCCCGATAATCCCGGAGGCTTCAAGGGTAGAGTAGGCTTTATCCTGCTCGAGAAAGAAGATCCCCCACGAGTTCACCGCGTAGCGGTCGATATACATAAACGCCGAGGCCATCGCCAGCGTCCACAGGGCCGGGTTGCGCAGCGCCAGCAGCTGATTTTTAAACACCGAGCCGCGGGCCTCCGCCTCTTCCTGCGGTTCGTCGCGAATCACGTTGATTGACGGGAAGCCGCAGCTTTGCGGTGAATCGCGCATAAACAGCAGCAACAGCGCCACCCCGACGGCGCCGAGCGCTGCCGTTGATAAATAGCCCATTTGCCAGCCAAAGGCCGCAATGACGGCGGCGATCACGATGTAGGTCAGCGCTTCGCCGATGTTGTGGGCGGTTGACCAGATCCCATAAAAGGTGCCGCGCTCTTTATATCCGTACCAGCGTGCCAGCGATACCGCACAGGGACCGACCCCCATCGATTGCGCCCAGCCGTTGATTCCCCAGAAAACCGCCAGCAGCAGGGCATTGCTGGTCATCCCCATCATCAGATTCATCCCGGCGCTCAGCAGCAGGCCGAGACTCATATAGCGAACCACATTGGCATGATCGGCAACGAAGCCATTAACCAGTTTGCCGATGGCGTAGCTGAAAAACAGCGCCGAGCCGATCATTCCCAGCTCGGTAGGAGAAATACCCAGCTCGACGAGCGCGCTTTTGGCGACGGTAAATGACAGTCGGCAGACGTAAAAGGTCACGTAGGCGACGGTCATGGCTAAAAAAGTTTGCCAGCGCACGCGGCGAAAGCGTTGTTCATCGAACTGCACGCCTGCCTTGGGCGGAGAAGCGCGAAAAAATGCGATAATTCTTCCAGACATAATGGTATCTCCGAAGGTCGGAGGCCTGACTGATTAGTGTGGTTCGTCCGTGAGGTTTAACCCGTCATACTTCAAGTTGCAGATGCGTTGGCTGCGTTCGCTCATCCCAGTCACTTACCAGAGTAAGCTGCTGGGGATTAATGAGAGGCTCTTGCCTCTCACCGGAGGCCAGCCTTCGGCTGGTCAAATTCGTTCCCGACGAATTTGTCACGCACTTGCCGCCTTTCTGTAATTCGAATTATTTAGGGTATGTTGTCGTTGTGTAGAGTACATAATCAGATAAAGCCTGACCCGATACGGTTAAGGTAATGGGTGACAAAGCATGGTTTTTAATTGTGGATAGAGCCTCTTGCTGGCCAGCAGCAGCGGGTTGCCATGACGAATCCCATCCTCCGCCAGATAGTCATTGCTCAGGCCGCCGGCTTCGCGCATCAGCACCAGCCCCGGCAGCGCGTCCCATGGGTTCATATGCGGTTCGTAGTAACCGATGAGCCTGCCTGCCGCTGCCCAGGCACTCATCAGCGCCCCGGAGCCGTTGCGGATAAACATGCCGCCATCGCTCAGCAGCGCATCGAGAAAGGGCAGAAAGATCGCCGGCGTCACGCGGTGCGAGGTCCCGACGCCCATCACTCCCTCTTTGACCGTCGCCGCCGGATGCGGGGCGATGGGCGCATCGTTGAGCCATGCGCCCTGGCCTTTCAGGGCGTGGAACAGCTCGCGATGGTTGGGGTCGAACACCACGCCGATAACCGGTTCGCCGTCGGCGACGATGGCCATCGACAGGCACCAGGTGTGCAGGCCGTTAAGAAAACAGCTGGTGCCGTCGATAGGGTCGACAACCCACAGCACGCGGGCGTCAGGCATCTGTGTTCCGCTTTCCTCGCCGAGAAAACCATCCTGCGGAAAGGCGCTGATAATGCGCTGTTTAACAAACTCCTCGACCCGCTTATCGGCGACGCTAACCACGTCCTGCAGGTCGTCGCCTTTATGATCTACCGCCAGCCGGTCACGCTGCTGGTAGTATTCGAATGCCAGTTCAGCACCGGCTTGCGCCAGCTCGCAGGCCAGGCGATAGCGGGCCTGCAGCGCATCTGATTCCAGGGATTTCATGCTTATTCTCCTTTTTGCACACGTGTGCATTATGCGTAAAAAAAACAGCCCCGAAGGGCGAAGTGAGTGTGGATGGATTAAAAAAATTATTCTGTGATCGTTCTGGCATAAAATGAATATTTCATTTTGTGCTCTGACGAACAATCAGTTTCACCGGCACTTCGCGATGACGTGACGGCAGGTTGAATTTAGCGATCCTCGTGACCAGCAAATCCACCGCATGGTGGGCGAGCAGGGCGGTATTCTGCTGCACGGTGGTCAGCTGGTAGGGCTGCCAGTCCGCCTGCGGGATATCATCAAAGCCGATAATGGCAGGTAGCGGAGCGGCAGGATTGTCGGCCCGCAGACCGTCCAGCGCGCCGAGCGCCAGCATATCGGTGGCGCAGAACAGCGCCTGCAGCTGCGGATGCGCGGCAAGCAGCTGCCTGGCGGCGCGAAAGCCCGCCTGATAGCCGCTGCTTTCGCAGAAGTGCGCGGCAACGTCTATGCCTTGCGTATGGGCAACGAACGCGTCGTAGCGCTGGCGGGTGCTGAAGTTATCCAGACTTTCACCGATAAACCCGGCCTGTCGCCACTGGCGCTGAACAAACAGGTCGGCCACCAGCTTCGCCCCCTGCGCGTTGTCGCTGCATACGCGATCGCAGCCGGCCAGATCGGCGTGGCGGTTGATCAGCGTCACCGGGATTTTCCGCTCCAGATACTCCTCCGCCAGCGACAGCGGCGGCGCTCCGGAGGTGATAATGACTCCTGCGACGTGATAGCTCAGCAGCTGCTTGAGCGACGGGGCGAGCTGCTGCGGATCGTCGGCGTTCATCAGCAGCGGCATAAACCCATTGAGCGCCAGTTGGTGGACCAGCGGCGACAATAGCTTGCTGCGGAACGGGTTATCAAACCCGGCGGTGACGATGCCGATAAAGTTGCTGCTGCCGGTATTCATCGCGCGGGCGATGATATTGACCTGATAGCCCAGCGTTTCCGCCGCGGCGAGGACCTTCTGCCGGGTTTTTTCCGCCACCGATGCGCCGGGCGTAAAGGTGCGGGAAACCGCGGAACGGGAGACGCCGGCGAGTCGGGCAACATCCTCAGCCTTAATCCATTTTTTTTCGCTCATAGTGTCAGGGTACGGGTTGTTCTTAGTGAGCCCATGCCGACGCATGGAGCCCATGGCCGGCACAAAAAAGTAGTTAGAAGGTATCACATAAATCCCTGCGCGAGCAGCGGGTTGACGCGGGATGCGTACCGCGTCAACGTCACGCTTATACCGGGTAGTGAATCTGTTCCGCCTGGCGCTGCAAAATGATCTTGCCGTGACGAATGGAGGTCAGCACTTTGGCCTGGCGGCGCAGCGCATCATAGTCGTTTTGCGCATCAAGGATCAGCAGGTTTGCCGGGCGACCTTCGGCAATGCCGTAGTTGTCGCCGAGACACAGCGTGCGGGCGCTATTGTCGGTAATGAGATCGAGGCAGCGCTGCAAATCTTCATAGCCCAGCATATGGCAGATATGCAGGCCGGCGTCGAGAATGCGCATGATGTTGCCGTTGCCCAGCGGGTACCACGGATCCTGAATCGAGTCCTGAGCAAAACAGACGTTGATCCCGGCGCGGTCCAGCTCCGCCACCCGCGTCACGCCGCGGCGTTTCGGCCAACTGTCGAAGCGCCCCTGCAGGTGAATGCTTTCCGTCGGGCAGGAGATAAAGTTGATGCCGGAGGCCTTGAGCAGGCGGAACAGTTTCGAGCAGTAGGCGTTATCGTAGGAGCCCATCGCGCAGGTATGGCTGGCGGTGACCTGTGCGCCCATGCCGCGAACCCGGGCCTCTTCCGCCAGCACTTCGAGGAAGCGCGACTGCGGGTCGTCGGTTTCATCGCAGTGCACGTCCACCAGGCAGCCGTGGCGCTGGGCCAGGTCCATCAAAAAGCTCAGAGAGCTGACGCCCTTATCACGGGTGTTTTCGTAGTGCGGAATGCCGCCCACTACGTCGGCGCCCATTTCAATGGCGCGGGTCATCAGTTCGCGTCCGCCGGGGAAGGACTCAATGCCCTCCTGCGGAAAGGCAACGATCTGCAGGTCGATAAGATGGGCCGCCTCTTTTTTCACCCTCAGCATCGCTTCAAGCGCCGTCAGGGAGGGGTCGGTGACATCGATGTGGGTGCGCACGTGCTGTACGCCGTTATCGCGCAGCATACCGATAGTTTTCAGCGCCCGCTGGCGCGTATCTTCAACGGTGACGCTCTCTTTACGCTGGCTCCAGCGGGCGATCCCCTCGAACAGCGTACCGCTCATATTCCACTCCGGCTCGCCCGCCGTCAGGGTGGCATCGAGGTGGATATGCGGCTCGACGAACGGCGGGATAACCAGCTTTTGCTGTGCGTCGATATCGCTGGCTTCAGCCGCCTGCGCGGCGGCCTGCGGGGTGATGCTGTTAATCAGACCGTCCTGTAACTCAAGGGTATAGAGCGCTTCTTGATGGCGCAGACGCGCGTTGATAATTTTCATGGTTGTTCCCGTAAATGGTTTTGCGACATACGCCAGATAGCCAGGGCGACCGAGGCGTTGAGATGAAATTGCGGATGGCTGACCGGATTGCGAGTCAGCTTTTCAATACGTTGAATACGCTGATGCAGCGTGTTGCGATGAATGCCCAGCCGCTCGGCGGCCCTGACCACGTTACCGCTCTCCTGCAGCAGCGTTTCCAGCGTCTCCAGCAACAGCCATGGGCTTTTGCGATCGGGTTCGATCAGGCAGCCGAGGGTGTCGTGCATAAAATCGCTCAGCAGGGTGGGATCGCTGACGGCGGAGAGCAGCTTGATAAAGCCCAGCTGCTGGTAGTCGCTGATGCGCTGGGCTGGACGCAGGCTATCGCTGAGGTCCAGCGCCTGACGCGCCTGCGACAGCGCGCGCGGATATCCCTGCTGCTGCTGCACCGGCGCCGAAAGACCGCACAGCAGCGATAGCCCGTCGTCGCCTTCCGCCAGCGCATGCAGCCACGCCTGGAGCCACTTTTTCTGCTGATAAAACTCGCCTTCTTCATCCGGGAGCAGGAAGAGAAACATATTGCTGCGTTCGACCAGCGGAAAGGGGTTGCCCTGCTGATTGAGCTGCTGCTGCAGGCGCTGGCGCACGGTGCGGCGGGCCTGCTGGAGCCAGGCTTCGGCCTGCTCCGGCGGAAGCTGGCGAAACAGGCGCTGGATTCCTTCAAGGCGCAGCGCCGCCACCCGCAGCGGGCGGGTAAAATCCAGCTGCTGGTGGAGCGCGCGTTGATGCAGGATTTGCAGGTCGGGATAGTCGCCGGTTAACAGCTGTAGCAGAATATCGCGCTGCGATTGCAGGGCATTCTCGCTGCGCACCAGCGCGGTACCGATGCGTTCGGTCACAATCACCATCTTCAGTAGATAGGGCTGTTCGATCAGCGGAATACCCAGCTCGTCGGCCAGCGCGATCAGACGCGGCGGGATCGCCTGAATATATTGGTCACCGGTGAGGATCACCATCCCGGCGATCCCGCGCTGCTTACCTTCCATCAGCAAATGGATCAGGTTGTCTTCATCGCGGGGATGGTTGATCCCGGTGATAAACACCAGCTCCCCGCCCATGATCCATTCGGCGATGTTTTCATTTTCCGCCACGTAGTACCAGCGCACCGCCAGCTGTAGTCCCTGTTGACCCGCGCGCAGGCGCAGGGCGGAGAGTCCCTCGAGGGCGAGGATTTCGCTGACCGTCAGGCTCATGACTACTGCTCCGCGACCGAATCAGCGGCGGGCTGACGTTTGCTCAGACGTGTCAGCGCGATATAGACCAGCGCAGAAACGGTAATGCCAACCAGCGGGGCGATCCACGGCGACAGGTAAGCCACCACCGCACCCACGGCGTAGGCGCTAAGCCCCAGCCAGTTAAAGCGTGGTAAGCGGGCGGTGTGCAGCAGCGGATAGCGGCCGCCGCGATAAAACCAGTAGTCGGCGAGGATAACGCCGCCGATGGGCGGAATAATGCTGCCCAGCAGCACCAGGAAAGGGATCAGCATTTCATACATCCCGCCAATGGCCAGCAGAATACCGACGCCGGCGGCGACCACGGTCAGAGTGCGGCGGCGCTCGCTGCGCAGCAGATGGCAGGCGGCGGCCGAGACGTTATAAATCGTCGGCCCCTGAATGGTCAGCAGGTTGAGACACAGCATCACCACCGCGGCGACCGACAGCCCCTGCAAAATCAGCACTTCCACAATATCGGCCTGCTGGTAGACGATGGCGCACCAGGCGCCGGCCACAATCATCAGCCCGTTACCGATAAGGAAACTGCTCATGCTGGCGACGATAGCGGTGCGGCTGGAGTTGGCCAGCCGCGTCCAGTTGGTCGCCTGGGTCGCGCCGCTGGCGAAGGTGCCGAAGACCATAGTGATCGCCGCCGACCAGGTCATGGTCTCGCCCGGTTCGATTTTGGTCATTGCCTGCCAGCCGCCGGCGTGGTGGGCGGCAAGGTACATCGAGACCACCAGCAGAATGAACATCAGCGGCACCGATACGCGTGACAGCGCATCCAGCCCTTTGTAGCCCACCAGCGCGGTGACGCAGAACAGGATACCGAACAGGATCATCAGCGGGATGGTCATGGCGGCGGGCAGAGCGAGGATTTTGACCAGCGAGATGGCGACCGTCGCAGTACCCCAGGCGTACCAGCCCAGTTCGGCGAAGCCGAGAATAAAATCGGCGAGCTTGCTGCCGATTTCACCGAAACAAAAACGTCCCATCAGCACGGTATTCAGCCCGCTGCGTGCGGCAATCCAGCCGAGGGAGGCGGCATACAGAGCCAGCAGAAAGTTACCGATCGCCGCAATCCACAGGAGATTGACGATGGAAAAAGAGACGCCTAGTTTGCCACCGGCGAACATCGTGCCGGTAAAAAAGGTAAAGCTGAACAAAACCATGGAGATCGAAAACAGGCCCTTACGCCCGGAGGCGGGCGCTTCGACGAGCGGAAAATCATTGCTGTTTGACATTGTGGAACCTCTGAGTGGCTATCCGAATGGCGATGGCAGAGAGGTAGCAAGAGATATGCCAACAAAATCAAGGCAGGGGTGACACAATGTGATGGGCAGTGTGCACATAAAAAGTCGTTTATCAGCCGATGGCTGCCAGAAGAGTGTGCACGGTGCAAAGTTTTGCCCCGCGATGGGGCAGCGGCTGACAGATTACGCAGGCAGGCGCTGAGATTTAGCGATTGTGACCGCACTTCTGTCGGGTGGCGGCTGGCGCCTTACCCGACCTACGGGGCGGATTGGGGCCGGAATTGCTCTGACGGGTTGCGGGCTTGAGGCTGTTCGCGATTTTGTCGGGTGGCGGCTGGCGCCTTACCCGACCTACGGGGGCGGATTGGGGGCCGGAATTGCTCTGACGGGGTGCGGGGTTGAGGCTATTCGCGATTTTGTCGGGTGGCGGCTGGCGGTTTACCCGAACTACGGGGGCGGATTGGGGCCGGAATTGCTCTGACGGGTTGCGGGCTTGATATGAAGGGTGGATCTCGTAGGCCCGGTAAGGCGTCAGCCGCCACCGGGCAATGCCCGAGACGCGCACTTTATCAACAATCAGACAGGGACTGGCGGCGCGGGGTTGCCATGCCTGCAATCCCGCAAATCACGATCTTGTCGGGCATAATCGTCTCTACGCATTTTGCGCCCGGTTTCTGCAGGCGCATCGCACTTCTTTCCTACAGAACGATCCCCCGTCTTTTTGAACCCGGATAGTCGGTAATAGGGGCTTCATGAAAACCTCCGGTTATATCATTGTTAAAAACAGTAATTTCATATGCATTTCTGATATAACCATTATCAATGTAAGCCTTTCCTGAAATATTGTTCACTTAAGCTAGCGGTGTTAGTATCGGGTAAATAGCCATTTAGACGGCTAAAGAACCTTTGACCAGGCTATTTTATGGGCCATTTTGGACCCGGGCAGTGCTCACACAAACGCGTAGAGTTTTGAACGCCTTTGATGGCGGCCCGAAGGGTGAGCGTAGCGAATACTCCTCACGTACTTCCTGTACGCTCCGGGTGTTCCGCGCTGTCCATGTCCAGACTGCCTGCAACAATAGCGCCTGCCCGTAAAGGTTCTCAAATTAACATCGCTAAACTAAGGAACTGCTATGTGGCAAGAAAGACTCGCGCAACTGGTCACCACCTGTCATTGGATCGGCGCGAAAGGCTGGGCGCCGGCAACCGGCGGCAATATGTCGGTGCGTCAGGATGAGACCTGGTGCTGGCTTAGCGAGTCGGGACGCGATAAAGGCAGCCTGACGACGGAAGATTTCCTGCAGGTCGAGATCGCCAGCAATAAAGCGCCTTCCGGGCGTAAACCTTCTGCTGAAACCGGTCTGCATACCCTGGTGTATCGTCTGTTCCCGGAAGCGAACGTCGTGCTGCACGTCCATACCGTCAACGCCACCGTACTGTCGCGGATTGAAAAAAGCGCCACCCTGGCGCTGCAGGGCTATGAGATGCAGAAAACCCTGACCGGCCAGCACAGCCATCTCGATACCGTACCGGTGGCGATTTTCGATAACGACCAGGATATCGACGCCCTGGCGGCGCGCATTGAAGATTATGCGCAGACCAACCCGCTGCGCTACGGCTTCCTGCTGCGCGGCCACGGCCTGACCTGCTGGGGCAAAGATATTAACGAGGCCCGCCGTCAGCTGGAAGGTCTGGAGTTTCTGTTCGAGTGCGAGCTGATGCGCCGCCGCTACGAGCGCGACTAAATTTCACTCCACTAACGGGTCAGGCATGGATTTTTATCTCGGAATCGATATCGGCACCTCGCGCGTTAAGGCGGTGCTGTTTGATGAGCACTTTCAGGCTCGAGCCAGCACGGCGGAGAGTACCGGCCCGCGCCTGTCGACGAACGGTCATGCCGAGCAGGATATGGCGCAGCTGTGGCAGTCGGTGATGGCCATTTTGCAACAAATTGCCCGACAGCCGGAGCTGAAGACCGGACGTCTGCGGGCGATCGGCCTTGCCGGGCAGGGCGAAGGCGTCTGGCTGAGCGATGCCGAGGGCGAACCGGTTGGCCCGGGGATCCTGTGGAGCGATACCCGCAGCCGCGAGCTGATGAGCGAGCTATTACGCCGTCCGGGCTTCGACCGGCGCTTTTTCTCTGACACCGGCACTCACCTGCAACCGTGCAATACCAGCATGCAGCTGAGCTGGCTCCGGCACTATCAACCGGAGCGGCTGGCGCAGGCTCATTATCTGTTTTTCGCCAAAGACTGGGTGCGTTTTCGCTTAACCGGGGTGGCGGCGCTGGATTTTACCGACGCCAGTACCTCGCTGCTCAATCAGCACAGCGGAGAGCTGTCGGAGGTGGTGCTTAACGAAATGGGGCTGGCCGATCTTCAGCACCTGTTCCCGCCGCGGCTGGCCCCCGATGCGCCGGCCGGCACGCTGCGCGATGAGGTCGCCGCCCTTACCGGACTCCCCGCCGCCACGCCGGTGGCCGCCGGGGCGCTCGACGTGTGCAGCGCCGCGCTGGGCTGCGGAGCGGTCAACGATGGCGATATCTACACCATTCTCGGTACCACCTGCTGTACCGGGATTGTCTGCCACGGTCGCCAGGCGGTGAATGAGGGGACACGCTATGTCACCCACACCGAGTCGGGGAGCTTTATCAATCTCTTCCCGATGCAGGCCGGCACGCCGAATATTGACTGGCTGCAACAGCATATTTCCCTGACGCCGGACCTCCAGTTGCTGGAGCAGTCTATCGCCGATGTCGAACCGGGCAGCGGCGGCGTTTTCTGGCAACCCTATCTCAACGGCGAACGCGCGCCGTTTTTCAGCCCCGATGCGCGGGCCGGGTATTTTGGCATCAGTCAGCACACGACCCGCGCGGAGCTGCAGCGGGCGGTGTTTGAAGGACTGGCTTACGCCATCGTCGACTCGCTTCAGGGCTACCCGCAGGGCGGCGAACTGTACCTGACCGGCGGCGGCGCGGCCTCGGCGACCTGGCTACAAATTATTGCCGACTGTAGCGGGCGCACGGTGGTCTCCAGCACCTTTAATGAACTCAGCGCTCGCGGGGCGGCGATTCTGGCGGCCCGTAGCGTCGGCGCGCTGGCGCACTATCCAACGCTGGAGCAGACCCGCTATCAGCCCGATCCGCAGGCCCACGCTCGCTACGCTGCTCTGTACCCGGTTTACCGGCTGCTGCGCGAGCAGATGCTGCCCGTCTGGCAGGCCCGACAGGATGCCCTCCACCGTCTTTCTCAGGAACAACATTCATGAAAATCGTTTTTACCGCCGAACATTCCGGCGATCTCACAGCCTTTCAGCAACTCGGCGAGTTGCTGGTGGCAGGCTGGGCGCTGGGCAAACCGAAACTGAGCGCGGGCCAGCTGATTGAGCTGGCGCATGATGCCGATGTTCTGGTCACCAGCTATGACGATGTGACGCAAGAGGTGATCGCCGCCTGCCCGCGACTGCAGGTCATCGCCTGCACCCGCGCCAATCCGGTGAACATTGACACCAAAGCCGCTCAGGCCCGCGGTATCCGCGTGCTCTATACGCCGGGGCGCAATGCGGACGCCGCGGCGGAGCTGACCATCGGGCTGATGCTGAGCCTGGCGCGGCATATTCCGCAGTCCCATGCGGCGCTGAAACGCGGTGAATTTACCCGTGCTGAGAACGACACCCAGGCTACTCAGAGCGGACTGCGCCGCGATGTGGTGTGGGACGTGAGCCCGGAGAGTCCCTATGAAGTGTTTAAAGGCAGCGAGCTACGCAACAAAACCCTGGGGCTGATTGGCTATGGCAATATCGGTCGCCGCGTGGCGCGTATTGCGCGGGCGTTTGGCATGGCGGTGCTGGTGGTGGATCCGTTTGTCGCCGCCGAAGATATCAACGAACCGGGTCTACAGAAAACGACGCTTGAGGGACTGTTCCGCGAGGCGGATATCGTCAGCCTGCATCTGAGCAGCGGCCCGCACAGCGATGGTCTGGTGAGCGCGGCGTTGTTGAATAGCATGAAGCCCGGCGCGCTGTTGATTAACACTTCGCGGGCCGCGGTAGTGGATGAAGAGGCGTTGATTCACGCGCTGCGTCATGGCCCGCTCGGCGGCGCGGCGCTGGATGTCTATCACCGCGAACCGCTGTGGCGCGACCATCCGTTTATCACCGAGTTTGATAACGTGATCATCACGCCGCATATTGCCGGCGCGACGCGGGAGAGCATCGCTAAGCATACGGCGATGATTGCCGCCGACCTCCAGCGCTATGTCGCTGGCGAGCCGCTACTCTATCAGTGGCGCTAAGCCGCTCTTGCCGCCGCGCGATGCGGCGGCGAAGCTTTTTATCCGCGCCGGTTTGCCGCCATAAAGTCCTGCGTATGCTGCCAGTCCACCACGCCGGCATCCGATCCCATCCCGGTCGCCACCAGCGCGGCGACGGCGGAAGCCACCTCGCACGCCTCTTTGATGCTTAACCCGCGGGCCAGCGCGGCAATAAAGCCGCCGCAGTAGCTGTCGCCGCAACCGGTGGTATCCACGGCATTGACCCGATACGCCGCGATATGTTCGATGCCACCGTCGCCGGTCAGCATCCACGAGCCGTTTTCGCCATCCTTCAGAATGCAGGTTCCGACGCCCAGCTCGAAGAAGAAGCGGGCGATGTCGGCGGGGTCGGTGCGCCCGCTGAGGTAGCTTGCCTCTTCCAGCGAAGGCATAAAGTAGTCAACCGACGGCAGCAACGGGCGCAGCAGTTCCAGCGTGTTCTCATTCGGGGCGATCAAATCAAAACTGGTGACAACACCCCGGGCCTTCGCCGCCCGCAGCAGAAGGGCGCTTTGCCCGCGATCCATCGCCGCCAGCAGGCCGCTGCCGCCGTGGTGCAGGAAGCGGCAGTCGAGAATCGCGTCAAACTCTTCTTCGCTGACGAAAAGGGCATCGGAAGCGCCCCGGCAGTGCAGCGCCGGGCGCTCGCCGTTGGGACGGATCGGCAGGATCGTCGCCGACGTTTCCTGCTGCGCCGTGCGCTGGATCAGCGAGCAGTCGATCCCCAGCCGCGTATAGCTGGCAAGGATAAAATCGGCTTTTTCATCTTCGCCAAGGCAGGCGACCGCGGCGGTACGAATGCCCAGCTTTGCGGCGTTAATATTGGCTCCGGCGGCGGTACCGGCGGGGTTAAGGCGAATTTGTTCGATAAAGGCCACCCCGCCGCGCGGCGGGATGTCAATCACCGGGCGACCGGCGATATCAAGAATAGTCAGGCCGACAAAGACGGCGTCAAAGGCTGCCATAGGTGCTCCACTTAACGATGGGTTTGGCGCAGACGCGCCTGCCAGAAGGAGAGGGCCAACGCTACCACCAGAATCACGCCAACCAGCGCATCTTTCACCAGATAGTTGAGCCCCATCAGGTTCAGGCCGTTATCAATAATGGCGAGGAACAGCACGCCGCCGAGAGTGCCGGCGATGCTGACCCGACCCAGTCGGTTAAAGGCGGTGCCGATAAATACCGCGGCGATAGCGTCCATCAAATAGGCCTGACCGGCCAGCGGGGTAAACTGGCGCAGGTTGGCGGAAAGAATAACGCCGCCGACGGCGCACAGCGCGGAGGCCGCCACCAGAACCCACAGCAGAGTCCGGCGATCGCGGATCCCGGCGATTCGCGCCGCTTCGCCGTTCTGGCCGATGGCGCGGACATATTTGCCAAACAGCGTGCGTTCGGTAATCAGCCAGGCCGCCAGCCACAGCGCGAGGACAATCACCACCGGCGTTGGAATGCCGGCGATATTGCCGACCGCCAGGTCATGATACTCAGGCGCCATTCTGCGGTAGGAGATAGAGCCGCCGCCGTCGGTATAGATGCGCTCGGCGCTGCTGGCGATAAACCAGGTGCCGAGGGTGGCGAGGAACGGACGAATCTGGCAGATAAGGATCAGGAAGGCATTCAGCAGGCCAATCATCACTCCGCCAAGCAGGGCGCAGCCCACCGCCGCCTGCCACGGCAGGTGCCAGGTTTTTAAGGCGACCAGCGCAAAGGCGGCGCCGAAATCGAGCGCTACGCCTACCGACAGGTCGATGGCGCCGGCGCTGACGATTAAGGTCATCGCCATCGCCACAATCAGCAGAATGGCGCTGCCCTGGAGTAGATTCGCCCAGTTATCGAGGGTCAGAAAGACCGGATTGGCCCAGCCGAACAGGGCGACCGCCAGCAGGGTGATAATGCCGAATCCGGCCCGCGACAGCCATGCCAGCGGGCTGCTGCCCGACCGGTTGGTTGAGGATTTGAGCGTCAGCTGACTCATCAGCGGCCTCCTTGATGCCTGACCGCCGAGGCCGCCAGAACGATGAGGATCAGGCCGCCCTTGATGGCGCCCATCCAGAAGATATTCACCCCCAGCAGGCCAAGGCCGTTAGAGAGCGCGTTGACCAGCACCGCGCCGAGCAGCGCGCCCCAGATGGTGACCACGCGACGCCGCGAGAACGCCGCGCCGATAAAGGTGGCGAGGACGGTTTCCAGCAGCAGCGGCGTCGCCGTGCCGCTGGAGCTACCGGAGCCCTGGCTGAGCAGCGGCAAAATCGCCAGCCCGGCGGCGATTCCGGCCAGTAGCCAGACCATAACCGTCAGACGACGGACGTTGAGACCGCTCATCTGCGCCATATCGCGGTTACCGCCTACCGCCTGTAAATGCTGGCCGAAGCGGGAGTGATGGAGCAAGAACTGAAACAGCACGAATACCGCCAGCAGGTAGATCAGCGGCCAGGGAACCCCGAGCACCGCGTTGTCGCGAAAAGCGACCATTAGCGGGTCGTTGACCGCGATGCGCCGCTGGCCGGTCAGCAGATCCGTCAGGCCGGTAAAGGCGACGGAGGTAGACAGCGTCGCCAGCAGCGGCGGCAAGCCGGCGGCGAGCACCAGTATCGCGTTCACCGCTCCGCAGGCGAGAGATACCGCGATCAGCAGCAGTAACAGCAGCAGATACGGGGTGTTCCATTCGACCATACCGAGGCTCAGCAGGGCGACGCCGAGCACGGCGATAGCGGGAAGCGAGAGGTCGATACCGCCGGAGACCACGTCATCGCCGCCAACGGCAATCACGCACACCAGGCCGAAACAGAGAATCGCCAGCGGCACGCTCTGCACCAGCATCATGCTGATATTCTGCCAGCTTAAAAAGAAAGGCGACTGGAGGCTAAGCCAGACCAGCAGCGCAAAAAAGAGAATCAGCGGGAATTTTTCGATAAGCGTCGTTATGCCCGGAAGCGGGCGGCGCTGGATACCTGCACTCATACCTGTTGTTCCTGTCCACCGTTAATCGTCGCCAGCAGCGCGTCGAGCGTCAGCCCCCGGGTCGGGAGATTGGCCACCAGCTCGCCGCGCCACATCACCAGGATGCGGTCGCAAAGGCCCAGTAGCTCCGGCGCATCGCTGGAGGAGACCAGTACCGCGCGTCCGCGATCCGCCAGCTCGCGGGTGCGCTGATAAATATCGCTGCGGGCGCCGATATCGACCCCGAGAGTGGGTTCATCGAGAATAAAGAGCCGTGCGTCGGTACCCAGCCAGCGGGCCAGAATGGCTTTTTGCTGATTGCCGCCGCTCATAAAACGCACCGGCAGTTCCGGACGACCCGGGCGGATAGAGAGTTGGTCTATCCAGCTGCGCGCTTTTTCCAGCGCCCGACCGCGATGTTCCCAGCCGAGGGTGGCGGTCTCCGGCAGGGAGGCGAGATTAATATTGTCGGCGGTGGAGAAGGGAAGAATCAGCCCCTGATGGCGGCGGTCGCGCGGCACCAGCGCCATCCCGGCGCGGGTGGCCTGATACGGCGTACGCAGCCGCTTCGGCTGGCCGTCGATGCTAATCGTGCCGCTGCGGGCGCGGCGTAGCCCGTAAAGCAGATCGACCAGCACGTCGCGGCCGGCGCCCAGCAGACCGGCGACGCCGACGATCTCTCCCGGCTGAATATCAAAGGTCATCGCGTTTAATTGCGCGCCGTCGCTGAGCTGGCGCACCGACAGGACCGGTACGGCGGCATCGACCTGATGAGCGCTACTCTGGCGCGGAGTATAGAGCTGTTCGATATCGCGCCCGACCATCATTTTAATCAGCGCGTCGGTGTTTTGCAGGAGCTCCCGGTCGGGATAGCCGACGACTTCGCCGTTACGCAGTACCGTGCCGCGATCGCACAGGGCGGCGATTTCATTGAGATAGTGAGAAATATAGAGAATCGCGATCCCCTGCTGCCGCAGGCGCAGAATCGCTGAGGAGACCAGGCTGGCTTCCTGCGCTTCCAGCGGCGCGGTAGGCTCATCGAATACCACCAGCTTTGCCGCGCCGTCGATCAGCGCGCGGGCTATTTGCACCAGCTTGCGTTCAGCGAGGCTGAGGTCGCGGATCAGGCGGCGGGGATTGATGTCCAGCTGCCAGCTGTCGCGGAAAAACGCTTCGGTGGCGGCATTCATTCGCCGCCGGTCCAGCGCCCCCCAGCGGGTACGGTACTCCTGGCCGAGGAACACCGATTCCGCCACCGTAAAGTGGGGGATCAGGTTGAGCTCCTGGTGAATCACGCGAATGCCCAGCGCTTCAATCGCCGCCGGATGACCAAGCGGCAGCGGCGCGCCGTCCAGGGTGGCGTTGCCGCTATCGGCCTGGTAGACGCCGGCGAGGATTTTGATCAGCGTCGATTTTCCGGCGCCATTCTCGCCGATCAGACCGTGAATTTCGCCGGGATTCAGAAGCAGCGTGACCGCATTTAATGCAGTCACGTTGGCAAAGCTTTTGCTGATCTGGTTCATCGCCAGACCAGCGGCGGGGTTAGCCCCGCCGGAGGATTGAGTGATCACTGCAGTTCGCCATATCCCAGCTGTTTGTAGACTGCTTTCGCCTCCTGCGGCCCTTTAACCGGGACCACCGGAATAAAGGTCTGCAGCGGCAGTTTCTCTTTGGCGAAGTAGCGCGCGACGTTGTCGGCGGAGGTCTGGCCAATCAGATGCGGCTGCTGAGCCACGTTGGCGACGAACGGGCTATTCGGTTCGGCCATGATCTCCAGCGTTTCCGGACCGGCATCGATAGCGGTAACCTTCACGTCTTTATCGCGGCCGGTCTCTTCCAGCGCCTGGACAATGCCGATAGCCGGCTGATCCCAGCAGGCGACATGGATGGCATCGAGTTTGCCTTTAGGATACTGGCTGAGTAATTCGAGGGTTTTCTTACGCGCGTCTTCCGGGGAATTGGCAAACTGTTCGGCCAGCTCCGGCTGGATAATATGAATATCCGGATAATCCTTAAGGACATATTTCCACTGATCGTAGCGAATGCCACAAATACGCAAGGAGCTGGAGAACGCATTGAATACGGCAACGTTACCTTTACCGCCTAATTCATCGGCCATATAGCGGCCAATGGTCGAGCCCAGGGTGTAGTTGTCGGAAGTGGTGTTATTGACCGAATATTTTGACACATGGTCAACGGTAAATACCGGAATGCCGGCATCGCGCAGGGCTTTAAATTTAGGTTCGACAGCGCTGTCGCCGAGAATACTAATTACCGCATCGACTTTACGTGACAGTAAAATATCATGGTTGTTGGCATGGACCTGATTATCACGGCCGCCGTCGACGCCAATGACCTTGCCACCGAGTTTCTCCACCTCCTCCGTTGCGCCTTTGTAGGCTTCACGATCCCAGAAGTGCTGAGTGCCAACCACGGCGACGCCGATGGTTTTCCCCTGAAGCGACAGGGCTTCGGCGGCTGATGCGCTAATGGAGACGAGCGAGAGCAGACCCAGTGCGGCGGGTAATAATTTTTTTCTCTGCGACATTCTTATTATGATCCTGTGATGAAGGTGGCTGCGGAGTCGTAGCATGACAATAACGAGCACGCAACCTCAAATACGAAATATGTCTAAGTTATTCCAACAATGTTATATCGCAGGATTAGCCGAGGAAAACGTAATTTTATCATTAGTAAGCTGAAAATATTTCATGATGCATAATTTAATCCTCTTTTATATTGTGGATATTAAAACTGATGCGTTATTTTTAGTGCAAATAATCATTGCTGCTTAATTATTATGGTTTAGTTGACGGGAAATCTGGTAAATAACCCGGAGGACCGCGAAGTGTGAGGGGTTAATTGCTATATATGCAGCATATTATATGGCGGGTGGCGTTTTATCTTGCCGAGGATAGCGCTCTATTATAGCGCTCTTTAGCGGGTGAGAAGAAAACAGGCACTATGAGAAAACAGCATAATCTGACCGTGATGCACTGGGGAACCTGGCAGGTTCAGGCCCGCGATGGCCATATCGCTGCGGTCACGCCGGTCCCCTGGGATAAGTCTCCTTCACGTATCGGTCAATCACTCCCCGATGCGGTCACCGGCAATGCGCGCATTCGCCGTCCGGCGGTGCGAGAAGGCTATCTGAAAAATGGCCCGGCTTCCCGCGAGGGGCGGGGCACAGAGCCTTTCGTGGAGGTGAGCTGGGAGGTTGCGCTTGACCTGCTGGCCCGCGAGCTGACTTCGCTGAAGACGCGCTGCGGCAACGAGGCGATTTTTGGTGGCTCTTACGGCTGGGCCAGCGCCGGGCGTTTTCACCATGCCCAGAGCCAGCTGCATCGTTTCCTGAAAACCTTCGGCGGCTACACCGCCAGCACCAATACCTACAGCAGCGCCGCCGGGGAGCGCATTTTGCCGCATGTGCTCGGGCCGCTCAGTCCGCTGCATCGCCAGCATACTCACTTCTCTGAGCTGGCGCGCGAGTGCCAGCTGTTTGTCGCCATCGGCGGTTTACCGCTGCGTAATGCGCAGGTCAACGGCGGCGGCGCCAATGACCATATGCTGAAGCACTGGCTGGATAAAATGCAGGAAGGGGGAACGCGCTTTGTCAACATCAGCCCGGTGCGTAACGATCTCAGCGCCGTGGAGAGCGCGCAGTGGCTGGCGATTCGTCCGGGCACCGATACGGCCCTGCTGCTGGCGCTGTGCCACGTGCTGATAGTGGAATCTTTGTACGATGCGCAATTTGTCGCCAGCCATACGGTAGGCTTTGAACCGTATCGCGCTTATCTGCTCGGCGAGAGCGACGGGATAGCGAAAACGCCGCGCTGGGCGGCGGCGATTACCGGTATTGCTGAACAAGACATTGTCTCTCTGGCGCGGATGATGGCCAGCCAGCGTACGATGGTGAATATCTCGTGGTCCATTCAACGCGCGCGCCAGGGGGAACAGGCCTACTGGGCCACGGTAGCGCTGACCGCGCTGCTGGGGCAAATCGGTACGCCGGGCGGCGGGTTGGGCTTCGGTTACGCCTGCACCAACCTGGCGGGAGCCTCGCGTAAAGCGTTCTCCGGCCCGCGCTTACCGGCCGGAGAAAATGCGGTCAGCAGCGTGATCCCGGTGGCGCGACTGGCGGATATGCTGCTGCATCCCGGCGAGGAGTACGAGTTTGACGGCCAGTGTCTGCGCTATCCCGATATCCGCCTGGTGTACTGGGCGGGGGGGAACGCGTTCCATCACCATCAGGATCTCAACCAGCTGTGTGAAGCGTGGCGGCGGCCGGAAACGGTGGTGGTCCACGAGCAGTACTGGACCGCGCAGGCTAAATTCTCCGATATCGTGTTGCCGGTAACCACCTCGCTGGAGCGTGAAGATATCGGCAGCGGTGGTCACGACGGCTTTATGATAGCCATGAGCGCCCAGATCCCGCCGGTGGGTGAGGCGCGCGATGATTACGCGATTTTCTGCGATCTCGCGGCGCGGCTGGGCATTGGCGAGCAGTTTAGTGAAGGGCGGGACGCCGGCCAGTGGCTGCGGCAGATTTATGAAGCCTCCCGGCCGCGGGCGCAGGAAGAGGGGATTGAGCTGCCTTCGTTCGATGAGTTCTGGCAGCAGGGCGTGCTGGAATATCGTGCCCCGGAAAAACCGCAGGTCTTTCTGGCGGAGTTCCGCGCCGACCCGCAGCGCTATCCGCTATCCACTCCCTCCGGCAAAATTGAACTCTACTCGGCAACGATTGCCGCTTTTGGCTATCGCGAATGCCCAGGCCACCCGTGGTGGGATACGGAAGAGGCGGCCCGGCAGCAGGCGGAGGCCGGGCGCTGGCCGCTGCATCTGCTCTCCAGCCAGCCGCGCACCCGTCTGCACAGCCAGTACGATCACGGCAGCGTCAGCCGGGCGACGAAAATTCAGGGCCGCGAGCCGCTGTGGATGCATCCGCAGGATGCGCAGGCGCGGGGCATTGTCGAAGGCAGCGTGGTGAAGGTGTATAACGCCCGCGGGGCGATTCTCGCCGGGGTGCATCTTAGCGAGCAGATCCTCAAGGGGGTGGTGCAGATGTCAACGGGAGCCTGGTACGACCCGCTGGATCCGAAGGTCAAAGGTTCGCTGGACAAGCATGGCAATCCGAACGTATTGACCGAAGATCGCGGCAGTTCGCGCCTGGGTCAGGGCTGTAGCGCCCAGACCTGCCGGGTGGAGATCGAACCATGGCGTGAACCGTTACCGCCGATTACCGCCTTCGATCCGCCGAGGTTTATTAGGGGTTAGGGAGTGGGTGTTGCCCGGCGGCGCTTCGCTTGCACGGGCCTACGGGAAGCTGCGGACGTTGTCGGTCAGGTCAGGCGTAACCGCCAGCTGGGACAGGGCTGTAGCGCCCAGACCTGCCGGGTGGAGATCGAACCATGGCGCGAACCGTTACCGCCGATTACCGCCTTCGATCCGCCGAGGTTTATTAGGGGTTAGGGAGTGGGTGTTGCCCGGCGGCGCTTCGCTTGCGCGGGCCTACGGGAAGCGGTGGACGTTGTCGGTCGGGTCAGGCGTAGCCGTCAGCTGGGACAGGGCCGGTTTATCGCCCGCCCAGGCTGCGGAGCAAACCCAGCTGCGCGGGCCTATGGAAAGCTGGGGACGTTGTAGGCCGGGTCAGGCGTAACCGCCAGCCGGGACAGGGCCGGTTTATCGCCTGCCCAGGCTGCGGAGCAAACCCGGCTGCGCGGGCCTACGGGAAGCTGTGGCTGTTGTCGGTCGGGTCAGGCGTAGCCGCCAGCTGGGACAGGGTCGGTTTATCGCCCGCCCAGGCTGCGGAGCAAACCCGGCTGCGCGGGCCTACGGGAAGCTGGGGACGTTGTAGGCCGGGTCAGGCGTAGCCGCCACCCGGCATTATTGCATTGCGGCGTTATGCCAGCCGCGGGTAGGCGTCGGCGATATCGTCGCCGGTAAATTTCGCTACCCAGCCTTCCGGGTTGTCGAAAATGCGGATAGCGGTGAAGTTGGGTTCCGAGCCCATATCAAACCAGTGCGGCGTATCGGCCGGTACCGAAATCAAATCGTTCTTCTCGCACAGTACCTGAAACACCTCGTTGCCGATATGCAGGCAGAACAGCCCGGCGCCTTCAACAAAAAAGCGAACCTCGTCTTCACCGTGGGTGTGTTCGTTGAGAAACTTCGCGCGTAGCGCCTCTTTCTGCGGATTATCGGCGCGCAGGCTGATCACGTCCCAGCTCTGGTAGCCTTTTTCAGCGACCAGTTTGTCAATGGCGTGCTGATAGGCCTCAATCACCGTTTCCGGCGTCGGGGAGACACCTAGATCGCGGTCGGCCTGCCAGCGTTCGAAGCGCACGCCTTTGGCGTTGAGCTGCTGCTGGATTTCATCGCCGTCGGTGCTTTGCCAGAGAGGGGTACCGGCGTCTTTTTCTGAATAAATCGTTAATGCGCTCATGCTGGGATCTGCTCCGGATGAATGTCGTCAAAACGCTGAACTTGCGGGTGATGGCTGGCAGGATCGCGGTCGCCGCGCACCAGCTGGATCGTACGAAAACCGGCGGCTTCTGCCGCATCCAGCTCCTGATGAATATCGGAGAGGAACAGAATCGTTGCCGGATGATGCCCCAGCTGTTCGGCAATATTGCGATAGGACTGCGTTTCTCGCTTGGCTCCCGTCAAGGTATCGAAATAGCCACTGAACAGATGAGTAATATCACCTTCGTCGCTGTAGCCAAATAACAATTTCTGCGCCGCGATGGAGCCAGAGGAATATATATATAAATCAATTCCCTGGGACTTCCATTTTTCCAGCGCGGGCAGAACGTCCGGATAGAGATGGCCGGTAAAGTCGCCATTAACATAGCCTTCGCGCCAGATAATACCCTGCAGCGCCTTGAGCGCCGTTGACTTGCGGTCTTCGTCCATAAAGGCCAGCAGGGTATCAATCAGTTCGGCGGTGCTGGCGGCGGGGTTACCGATTTCTGCTCGCAGATTATCAAGGATCGTCTTCACCGGATCGGCGTACTGTTGCGCGGTGACAAAGGCCGCGAGCCGCTCGCGGGCGTACGGAAACAGAACGTTGTGGACAAAAGAAATGTCGCTGGTGGTGCCTTCAATATCGGTCACGATAGCGCGGATCATGGTTTCTCCAGAGTGGGCGGTGCGCCGTGATGGGCTGCTTCAGGCGAGAACCGGTATAACATTATCATTTAGACGTCTAAGCGTCTTGATTGCCAAATATTAACATCGTGTTATAGTGGCTTCAACAACAGCATTACAATCGGTAATTATAAAATGAGTAATAAGCCACTGATTCCTGAAAGTAAACTTCCTTCTCTTGGCACCACCATATTTACACAAATGAGCGCGCTGGCGCAGGAACACCGGGCGATCAATCTGTCGCAGGGGTTCCCGGATTTTGACGGGCCGCGCTACCTGCAGGAGCGCCTGGCGTATCATGTCGCTCAGGGGGCTAACCAGTACGCGCCGATGACCGGTGTCCCGGCATTACGTGAAGCGATCGCCGATAAAACCGCCGAACTGTACGGCCATCGCCCGGATGCAAACAGCGATATTACCGTCACGGCGGGGGCGACCGAAGCGCTCTACGCGGCGATCACCGCGCTGGTACGCGCCGGCGACGAGGTCATCTGTTTTGACCCCAGCTACGACAGCTACGCGCCGGCCGTAGAGTTATCCGGCGGCGTATTGAAACGTATCGCTCTGCAGCCGCCGCATTTTCGCGTTGACTGGCAAGAATTTGCCGCAGCGCTTAGCGAGCGCACCCGGCTGGTGATTCTCAATACGCCACATAACCCGTCGGCGACGGTCTGGCAGGGCGAGGATTTTGCCGCGCTGTGGCAGGCGATTGCCGATCGCGAAATTTATGTGATCAGCGATGAGGTCTATGAGCATATCTGCTTTGCGCCGCACGGGCATGCCAGCGTACTGGCACACCCTCAGCTGCGCGAGCGGGCGGTGGCGGTCTCTTCATTTGGCAAAACCTTCCACATGACCGGCTGGAAAGTGGGGTACTGCGTGGCGCCGGCGGCAATAAGCGCCGAGCTGCGCAAGGTTCATCAGTATCTGACCTTCGCGGTGAATACGCCCGCCCAGCTGGCTATCGCCGACATGCTGCGCCATGAGCCGCAGCACTATCGCCAGCTGCCGGAATTCTACCGCGAGCGGCGAGATCTGTTTGTCGATGCCCTGCGCAGTAGCCGTCTGGAGATTCTGCCCTGCGAGGGCACCTACTTCCTGCTGGCTGACTACAGCGCGATTTCCGATCTCGACGATGTGAGCTTCTGCCGTTGGCTGACGACCGAGGTGGGCGTCGCGGCGATCCCGCTGTCGGTGTTCTGCGCCGATCCGTTCCCGCACAAACTCATACGCCTGTGCTTTGCAAAACAGCCGGCAACTTTGCTGGCCGCAGCGGAACGTCTCTGCCAGCTGTAGCTATTTTACGGTCCACGCCTGAGAAAATTGCCGGTCGCCAAACAGTTCGGCAAGACCATTAATTTGTTTCAGGCGTAACACTTCGTCAGCATCCATACCCAGCTCTTGACTGATTTTAGCGTCAGACCAGCCAAGATTCGCCAGTTCATGGACGATACTCGACATGGCCGGGATCTGGTGGCGGCCCCGCGCGCGGTTATGGCGGATAGTGGCGGCCATCAGCGTATCGCGAGTGGCTGAATGGTTTTCCAGGCAGGTGACCGGGAGATAGCCGTTCAACTGCTGTTTTAACGGCGCTTTGTTGCTGGCCAGCTCGTGACGATGGAATCCGTCAACGATGGTGTAGCGCGCCTCATCTTGTCTGAGCACCACGATGGGTTGCGTAAAACCGTCCGTTTCCAGCGAAGTGAGCAGCAGACGTTTTTCCGGCGGGGCGAGGTTGTTGGGGTTGTAATCATTTGGCGCAACGCTTTCCTGTTTTACCCACAGCACACAGTCAACGGGATGCGATTTGAACGGACTGTAGTCGTGCAAAAGCTGGCGAAAAGCGTTCAGCGCCTCAATGCGTTCTGCCTGCGAAAGCGTGTTCAGATAGCGCTCAAGATCCTGCATTATTTGTTGTTGCATAGGATTCCCCACTGCTGGCGTTTTTGACTCATTCGTTCGCGGTAGCGCCGGTAATGGCTGGATTTGGTTGGACTGAAAGAGAGCATGCGGCACCAGTAATCGTTATTCAGTAGCACCTTGCAGATACGTCGCCAGGACGGAATATCCTTCGCGCCGGTATCGGCCTTCTGGAGGTCAGGTATCTCCTCCATCCCCTGCTTTTGATACCAGCGCAGATAGACGGCAATTTTATTCCGGTAATGCTCGGCCGTTTTTTCCGGCATGCTGTCGAGTAAAAACAGGGCGTAGCTCTTCCAGCTATGATGTCCGGGCTTCTCCAGCTTGCGATGCCCGTAGAACTGGTTATCCTGGCCGGCGTAGATGCCGCCGCCGCACGCGCCGCTCACCCGCTGACACATGGCGGCCCAGCGTTCAGGTTCCAGTACGTGATAAAGCCAAAGCCCCTGGCGTTGTTCCGGACCGAAAGGTTCACAGATACGCATGTAGCGCAGCGGTACGCCGGCCTGATACATCAGATTATAGAGTGGGTTACAGGCGAGTCCGCTTTTGGCAAACCAGGTCCAGATATCAGCGGTTTTCCAGTCATAAATAGGGTAGGCGTACCACGCGTGGCCCCCCGGCGCTGCGGTGGTCCAGGGCTTGTCATCGGCAAAGCGCTGTTTGCGGCGCGACGAGATGGTGATGAATCGGTTAAGGGATTCATCCGCGCGGATGCCGACTAAGACCGCCGCGGGACGGTTAGCGGAAAACCAGTCGGCGAATTCGCGAACAAAGTTTTCGAAGCTCATCCCCGGGGTGTAAAAAGAAAAATAGCCGGGGTCGGTAATGGCATGTGGAGGAGGCTGGCGTACCCATGGGGTGCCTGGTTCCCAGCATTGCCATTCCGGAGCGAACTGGCTGAGTGAGTTCTGCGTGGTTAGCGGCAGAGCAACCCAAAAAAATCGTTCGATGACATCCTGATACGTTTCCCGCAGCGCTTCACAATGGGTAATGGTGCAGGAAAACTGCGCTTCCCAGTCGATAAACAGCACGCTAATTTTGCGGCCCGTACGTCGCGCGTGAAGCGCGGTCAGATGTAACATCAGGGTGGAATCCTTGCCCCCGGAAAAAGAGACACAGATACGTGGGAAATTATCCATCACCCATTCAATGCGTTTCTGCGCGGCCTGCAGAACGGACTCGGGTAACGGAAGTTTTATTAATGTCACGGTCTCTGTTCCTTAACTGCAGTTGACGATCTGATTGCATATCATGCTACGACAGAAAGCCATCATCGTCATTCTTTATGCTGTGCATTTGTGTGGTGTATTGGTTTTTATTAAACCATTCAAGTTATGAATTATTTATCTGAGGTTGCGGCTGGATTATCTTGTCGATCAGCGAGGAGAATATGGGCGTATTTATCTGCGTCTGGTGATAAATCATGTAGATCATAATAGATGGCGCCGGAACGGGCAGCGGTATTAATTTCAGATTGAAAAGCGGGTGGTTAAATAGAGCTTTAGGAACAAAGCCGATAAGGTCGGTCTGGTTAATCATATTGACAATCGCTATCAGAGAATCGCTGCGAAAGGCAATCATTCGCTCCGGAAAACTTTTTTTCATGTGCGCATGAAAGTTCTTTATGCCGACCTCACTGGAAAGATAGGCGGCGAAACTTTCCCGCATGATGGCCTGCCGATCGTTGAGTTCATCGGCCCGCGGATGGTGTTGGCCACAGACCAGTACCATCTCAGCCTCCCGGAAGGGCTGACAGAGTGTCTCCGCGCTTTTACAGGGGGACAAACTGAGTATCAGGTCCGCCTTGCGCTGTGAGAGTAGACTCTCCACCGACCCGCTGGTGAGCTGCAGGTCATGGTGTTCCACCTGCATATTGCCGCTCTGGTAGAGGGCGTGGATGAATTGTGACGCATCGGGGGTAATAAATAACTGTGGGCTATAAATGACAAAACGTTTTTTAAAGTTGGCCGGGTTGGCCATAGAAATCGTTTTCTCAAGCTGGCTTAAGTTTTTTTCGAGGAGATAATGCAAGTTGACGCTCGTTTTGGTGGGCGTAATTCCTTTCCCCGAACGAATAAACAGAGGATCGTTAAGCTGAGTGCGCAGGCGTTGCAGTGACTGGCTGACGGCGGAGGGGGTAATAAACAATGTTTCCGCCGCCCGACTGATGCTCAGATGTTGATAGATGCATTCAAAAATAACCAGCAAGTTAAGATCGAATTTTTTCAGGCCGTAAAGATTCGCCATGGCTAATGTCCAGATTAAGTCGTGGTGATAAAAATGATTAATATTTTGTATTTTATTTTTTGTAATTATTGATTTGGTGAATTCATGCTGGCGTTTATTCTTCGCCATTACTGAATGTATATGACTGGAGAGGCGTAAGCCAGGTTCTTTTTGCTCAGGAACCTGGCCAGAAAGCAGAGCTGAGGGGTTACTTTTCTCCCATCATGACCTGCAGCTTGTCGGCTTCAGGCAGCCCGACCACCTGCTGCAGCATATTATCTTTGTTCATGTAGTAAATGGCCGGCGTTGCGTTCGCGCCGAGTTCATCCATTAGCTGCTGATTCTCGCTGACGATCTTCATTTTTTCCGGGGAGAGATGAGCCGGGAGCTTAATAGGCATTTTACCGGCGGATTGTTCGTAATCACGCCAGGTTTTCGCCGGATCCTGAGTGGCGAGAATTGCGGCGGCCGTTGCCGGGCTTTCGGGTTTGATGACGCCAACCAACAGCGTGCGAATCTGTACTTTGCCTGACTCTACCCACGGACGCGCCTGTTGCCAGAATTGCAGGCAGTACGGGCAGAAGGGATCGGCAAAGACATACAGAATGATCGGCGCCTCCTTTTTCCCTTCCTGTAGCCAGCTGGCGGCCTCCATTTTCTTCCACATCGCCTGGCCTGCCGGCGTATAGAGCTCTTTCTGGAACAGCTGTTCGCTCAGGTTATTGCCATTTTCATCGTACATATAGCCGGAAATGGCGTGCTTGCCGTCGGGGGTCAGATAGATAGCGACCCCCATATCCTGATACTTCCCCAGCCATCCCTTCACTCCACCCGGCGCTTCAAAGGGCTTAATAATGGTAATTCCCTGTTTTTCTATCGCTTTTACGGGAGCCGGGAGATCTTCAGCCTGGCAGAAAAAGGGTAAAAAACTCAGAAAAAACAGACGCTTTAACATGATTATTCCTTTTAAATCAATGTATAAGGTGGAAAGATGATGAAGCCTATCACAGCTATAGGTAAGACCTGCTCGCGGGCGGATTGCCCTTTAATACTGCGGATGGTGTAATCGGCCTTGCTGTTACATTAAGGTAATGTAGAGCGCAACACATAGCCAGCTTGTCTGGCACTGAACCTACCTGCGGGTATTTCAGGTAACGGGGCCGCCTGAACAGGGCGGCCTTTTTACTTTCAGTGCCACGGGATGCAAAAGTAACGAAACGCGGCGATTGTCGCGACGGGTTCACAAAGCTGTCTTGTTCCGGTTGTTAGATATCGCTTATTGATTTGATAATGCAAACGCATTGGTCGAATCAGGAAAAGTTCGTTAACTTAGACCTCAACGAAAACACGGAGGAAGTATAGATGTCCTTGATTAACACTAAAATCAAACCTTTTAAAAACCAGGCATTCAAAAACGGTGAATTCATCGAAGTTACCGAAAAAGACACCGAAGGCCGTTGGAGCGTATTCTTCTTCTATCCGGCTGACTTCACCTTCGTATGCCCGACTGAACTGGGCGACGTTGCAGACCATTACGAAGAACTGCAGAAACTGGGCGTAGACGTGTACTCCGTTTCTACCGATACCCACTTCACCCACAAAGCATGGCACAGCAGCTCTGACACCATCGCGAAAATCAAATATGCGATGATCGGCGACCCGACTGGCGCCCTGACCCGTAACTTCGACAACATGCGTGAAGACGAAGGTCTGGCAGACCGCGCAACCTTCGTTGTTGACCCGCAGGGTATCATCCAGGCTATCGAAGTTACCGCTGAAGGTATCGGCCGCGACGCATCTGACCTGCTGCGTAAAATCAAAGCTGCTCAGTACGTTGCTTCTCACCCAGGTGAAGTTTGCCCGGCGAAATGGAAAGAAGGTGAAGCGACTCTGGCTCCGTCTCTGGACCTGGTCGGTAAAATCTAAAAATTCCGGCGTCTTTCATGCCACAGGTGTGTTGGCAACGCTTAATTACCCCGGTCACTTACTTATGTAAGCTCCCGGGGCTTCATAAGCTTGCCGCCTTCCTGTAACACGAAATGCTTGCGAATTTATCCTCAAGCGGGTGCATCTGCGCCCGTTTTATTCCAACACCATGATGCAAGCCGCATTCAGGCCGCCCGCAAGGCAGCTTGCATGATGATGTTTTTTAAGCAGGAGATTAAAAATGCTCGACACCAACATGAAAACCCAGCTCAAGGCCTACCTTGAGAAACTGACCAAACCTGTTGAGCTGGTTGCCACGCTGGATGACAGCGCAAAATCGGCAGAAATCAAGGAACTGCTGGCTGAAATCGCCGAACTGTCGGAAAAAGTGACCTTCAGAGAAGATAACAGCTTGCCTGTCCGCAAGCCCTCGTTCCTGATTGCCAATCCTGGATCCCTCCAGGGGCCGCGCTTTGCCGGTTCTCCGCTGGGACATGAATTTACCTCTTTGGTGCTGGCGCTGCTGTGGACCGGCGGTCATCCCTCTAAAGAGACCCAGTCACTGCTCGAACAGATCCGCGATCTGGACGGTGATTTTGAGTTTGAAACCTATTACTCGCTCTCTTGTCATAACTGCCCGGATGTCGTGCAGGCGCTGAACCTGATGGCGGTACTGAATCCGCGTATCAAACATACGGCGATTGACGGCGGGACTTTCCAGAATGAGATTACCGACCGCAACGTGATGGGCGTTCCGGCTGTCTTTATGAATGGCCAGGAGTTCGGTCAGGGTCGTATGACGCTGGCGGAAATCGTCGCTAAAGTCGATACCGGCGCCGAAAAACGGGCGGCGGAAGAGCTGAATAAACGCGATGCTTACGATGTGCTGATCGTCGGTTCCGGCCCGTCAGGCGCCGCAGCGGCGGTCTATTCTGCGCGTAAAGGCATTCGTACCGGCCTGATGGGTGAACGTTTCGGTGGCCAGGTGCTGGATACCGTGGATATCGAAAACTACATCTCTGTACCGAAAACGGAAGGGCAGAAGCTGGCCGGGGCGTTAAAAGCGCACGTCAGCGACTATGCTGTGGATGTGATTGACTCTCAGAGCGCATCGAAACTGATTCCGGCTTCGGTAGAAGGCGGCCTGCACCAAATTGAAACGGCCTCCGGCGCGGTGCTGAAAGCACGCAGCGTGATCATCGCCACCGGGGCAAAATGGCGCAACATGAACGTGCCGGGTGAGGATCAGTACCGCACCAAAGGGGTGACCTATTGCCCACACTGCGACGGCCCGCTGTTTAAAGGTAAACGCGTGGCGGTTATCGGCGGCGGTAACTCCGGCGTTGAAGCGGCCATCGATCTGGCTGGTCTGGTAGAACATGTGACCCTGCTGGAGTTCGCGCCGGAAATGAAAGCCGACCAGGTCCTGCAGGATAAAGTCCGCAGCCTGAAAAATGTCGATATCATTCTCAATGCGCAGACCACTGAAGTGACGGGCGATGGTAGCAAAGTGACCGGCCTGCAGTATCGTGACCGGGTCAGCGGTGATGAACACCATATCGAGCTGGCGGGGATTTTCGTGCAGATTGGACTGCTGCCGAACACCAACTGGCTGGAAGGCACCATCGAGCGTAACCGGATGGGTGAAATTATCATCGACGCGAAATGTGAAACCAACGTCAAGGGCGTGTTTGCCGCCGGCGACTGCACAACCGTACCGTACAAACAGATCATTATCGCCGCGGGCGAGGGGGCGAAAGCTTCCCTGAGTTCGTTCGATTATCTGATTCGTACCAAAACCGCATAATAAAGTAAGACTACACCTGCATATAAAAGAGGCTACCCCAGGGTAGCCTCTTCTTTTATCGTTCGGTGTTAGCGAACGACCATCACCGGAATATGGGCGTGGCGGATGACGCTTGAGGCATTAGAGCCAAGTAAGTGCGTGCTGATAGACGGGTTGCGCGAACCAATCACCACCACATCGGCTTTAATTTCGTTCGCCAGTTCATTCACCATGTCCCGCACGTTACCAAAGCGGACGTGCATTTTAATCCGCGAAGGGTCGATGCTGAAATGACCGGCCATTGTTTTCAGACGCGTTTCCGCCTCGTGCTGTAGATGCTCTTCAAAACGGCGCAGATCGGCGGTAAAGCGGCTCATTGTGAAGCTGGACGATCCGGGTAATACGTGGAGCAGGTGAATAATCCCATCCTGCTGAGCCAAAAATTCCGCGTGGCGGACGGCCTTGTCGCTCAACTCCATCTCAAAAACATCAACGGGCATAATGATAGTTTTATACATATGCATTCCTCCTTGTTCGACTGTTTCTATATCAACACATTATAGGAAGATATAGTGTCATTCAGCTCGCAAAACTGTCAGCTCAGACGAAGAGAGGGGTAAAATTTTGTCAGCGCCAGGAGAGAGGGGGGGGCAGAAAGAGGATGCGAAGACATCCTCTGAATAAAGCGTGAAACGCCTCAGGCAGCGGGATAATTAACGATGAAACTCACCTGCGGCTTCCGGCTGGTAAAGCAGCTCCAGTACTTCGAGATGGGCCGATGCCCCGCCCGGTAATTCCCAGTGGATCGCACTGCCGACTTTCAGGCCGAGCAGCGCGGCACCAACGGGGGCGAGCACGGAAAGTTGGGTTGCGCTGTCGGTCACCTGCGAGGGAAACACCAGTGTCCGCACGCGTTCTTCACCGCTGGTCAAATCGCGAAATCTGACTTTACTGTTCATGCTGACAACATCATGCGGCATCGCTTCGGGCGCCAGCATTTGTGCACGATCCAGTTCGTCGTTCAGCGCATCTGCCACCGGGGAATTCGCGAAAGCCGGCTGTTCGAGCAGCCTGTCGATGCGTTCTGCATCGAGCTCATTAATGATGATTGCGGGTCTGGTCATCGCATACTCCGTGTTATCCAGGAACCTGTCCGTAAAAGAAAACCCTCACCGAAAAGGCAAGGGTTAATGTCGTCCCATCATACTGAGACTTGTCGGCGGTTTGAAGTGATTAAACGCACATTAAGTGATGATCGCCGAAAGGGACATATGAAATTTATGATACTGCCGTCGCAAGTGAAAAATCTGTCTTATCCTTTTTAAGCGGTATCAGGTAGTACCCTTCCAGTACAGGAGACTGAAATGAGCGGTTTTGACAAACTTACTCTTAACGACGGTAGTTATCTGTATTTTAAAGACTGGGGCAGCGGGCAACCGGTGGTGTTCAGCCACGGCTGGCCGTTAACGGCTGATGCTTTTGAAGATCAAATGTTGTTTCTTGGATCGCATGGATTCCGTGTGATTGCTCACGATCGTCGGGGGCATGGTCGTTCGGCGCAGCCCTGGGATGGCCACAACATGGATCGCTATGCCGACGATCTGGCTCAGCTCACCGCCCATCTGAACTTAGGTGATGCCATTCATGTCGGACACTCAACCGGCGGCGGAGAAGTCGCGCGTTATATCGGCCGGCACGGGACTGACCGAGTGGCGAAAGCGGTGCTGATTGGCGCCGTGACGCCGATTATGATTCAGACGGATTTTAACCCGAACGGCGTACCCAAAGCGGTCTTCGACAGTATCAGAGAGGGCGTTATCGAGGATCGCGGGGCGTTCTTCTATGAGCTGAGCGCAGCTTTCTACGGCTACAATCGGGACGGCGCCAAAGAGTCAAAAGCGGTACGCGAAGGGTTTGTCGAGCAGGGGTTGCAGGGGTCAATCAAAGCGCTTTATGACTGTATTAAAGCGTTTTCTGAAACCGATCTCCGTGAGGACCTGCGTAAGATGACAATCCCGACGCTGGTGATTCATGGTGATGATGACCAGATTGTCCCGTTTGAAACCTGCGGTAAAGTGGCGGCGCAGCTACTGCCTGACGGCGAATTAAAGGTCTATCAGGGTGGGTCTCACGGGATCTGTACAACCCATAAACACCAGATTAACCAGGATTTGCTCGATTTTATTCGCGCATAATCTACCGGCGGCTTACGCCGCCGAATCATCAGTTGCCGGCTTTATCAATGATAAATTGTTTGCCGCAATTCCCCGGATGAGGCTGGGGCAAGAGGCTATTGGCTGAAAGCGGCTGATTGATGGCCTCCGCTTTGATGGCGATTTGCATTTCGGTTAAATAAGCCGGATTGCCGTTACAGGTCAGCTTAAATGCTTTCACGCTCTGCTGACCATATGCCTGCGCGACCGCGGTATCGAACTCATCGCGGCTGACGCTCTGCCCGTAGTGTTTCGCCAGAAAGAGGCCCAGCGGGCTCTGCTTCACTTCACTATCAAGACGCACCATTGTGCCAAAGTAGCTATCGGGATCGAAGCCAAAGCAGACGCCGTGTTTCGCATACTCATAACGCTCGAGACACGAATTGCCGCCGGCTCCTGGCATTACGCTATTGAGTTTATTCGCCATCTCGAGCGACAGCCCGGTTTCAGCGGCCTGGCATTTACGCCCGGCTTTAACTTCAGGCATGTTGGGGACAGGGCGGGTGGCACAGCCAAAACGCATCCAGCGCCGATCGTCGACGCCCCGGGCAGCAATGGATTTTGGCAAGCCAGGCCAGAGGCCATGTACCGTCAGGAAATCCGCTTTATTCGGTAATTCCTGCTGCAAGCGACACTCTTCCGGCTCGCTACGGTTTCTGTCATGCATGCTCTGGCAGAATCCCGTTTGCCATGACAAAGCCAGTACATAACGGTCGAAATCGCCATACTGCGTTGCGGTGAGTGGTTCAGCGCCGGCCTGGGTTGCCGTCAGTAAAAGGGCAATGGCGACGAAATCCTTCCTGAACATTTTTAATCCTGATAGTGGGTGACAATGATTTACAGGAAATGATTAAAGCATAAAAAAGGCGCCTGCTGGCGCCTTTTCGCGTTTATTAAAGTGCGCTACCGGGCACCAGAACTTCGGTGGCGATAATCACCACCAGCAGACCGACGATAACCGGAACAGAGGTCCGTTTCACTACTTCAAAGGGGGAGATTTTGGCCATCCCGGCAACGGCTACCACCACGCCCGAGACCGGCGAAATAGTCCGACCCAGGTTTGAAGCCTGTAGCATAGGAATGGACAGATAGGCCGGGTTGATGCCTGAAGAGTGGGCTAATTTCGGGATCATCTCGACGAAGGCGTAAAACGGCGCGTTACCGGAACCGGTGGTCATTGCCGCCAGCATGGTCAGAATCACCAGCACCAGCATTAAAATGATGCTCGCCGAGCCAAATGATGTGGCGATTGAGATCAGGCTATTGATAAAGCCAATGGTGCTCAGGCCCTGAGCAAAGACGCCTGCGGCCACTAACAGCATGACGACGCCGGCGAAGGCATCGGCCATGCCGCGGTAGGCGACTTCCAGTCCGGCGAAAACATTTTTGGTATTAAAGCCGCGAACGAACTCCAGCACGGCCGCCAGCAGCATGCAGAGTACGAGGATGGCAATAATATGCAGCTCCGGGCCCCATTTCCCGTCGAAAATCAGTACGCCGATAATCGGCGTAAAGGGCAGAAGGGCGTAGAAGGAGGGGGCGGTAGTGGTGATCTCATTCACATCAAGCATTTCGTGAACGACATTCTCTTTTTTATCCAGATAGCGCTGCCAGAAGTAGTGGGCAATGGCCATGCTGATAATCGCGACGATGGAGATCGGCAGCGTGGTTTTAAACGCGAAGTCGATGAGCGGCATTTCTGCGGCTTTGGCGGCCAGCACCACGTCGCCGGAGGTCGGAGAGAGGATAATCGCGGCCGGCGAGGCACAAATTGCCGCCGCGGCGCCGCGGCTGATACCGACGTTCACCATCACCGGGAACAGCGTGGCCATCAGCAGAACGCCCAGACCGGTTGCCGAGGAGACGGCCAACGACATCAGACAGGCCACGAAATAGGCGGCGATCATCAGCAGATAGGGGGAGTTAATATAGCGCAGCGGCTTTGAGGCCAGCTTTACCACCATATCGTTAGCGCCAATATGGGTCATATAGGTGGCGAAGCCGCAGAGCATCATAATCATCATGCCCAAATCGCCGCCGCGGCTCATCAGGAGGATTTTGACGTATTCGATGATATCGGTCGCGGAATACCCCGTGCTTTTCGTATCGCCGGGTAAAATCTTGTGCCCCATCAACGCGCTGACGATGAGTAACGCCAAACCGCCGACGAACAGCACGCCGGTGGCGGAATACCCTTTTATGATATAGCGGGCAACACCCACAATGACCACAACCCCGATCAGGATCTCAACTAGCGTAAGCATTTTTTACCCCTAAGCCTTTTACCCAAAGAATCTGCTAATAAATAAAGTGAAGAGAAAATTAAGTGAGCGAATGTGCCTAATTAATGGGCGAAACATGCTGACGCAAATCAATAAACCGATGAGAACCCTGCAATCATCAGCGGAGGGGCGGCCGCTATCACAAAACGACAAGGTGAAAAGGTTGCTGTTTTTCCGATCATAAATCAGAAACTTACCTAATTTCGTTAAGGTAATATTAAGATTATACTTGTTAACTTATTGCGCTTTAAAATCGATATTGGTAAGAGATAAGTGTTGAGACAACGTCATTTCGTATTGTTTTTTCTTGGTTTTTTGGGGTTAATGCTCTCTTGTGGCGCGGCTAACGCGTCGTTTACGTCGACGATTCGCGATGGGTATAACACCTTAAGTGATAACGTCGTGCAAACCTGGCAGGAACCTGAACACTACGATCTGTATGTTCCCGCGATTACCTGGCATGCCCGCTTTGCCTATGACAAAGAAAAGACCGATGGGTATAACGAGCGTCCGTGGGGGGCTGGATTCGGGGTTTCGCGCTGGGATGATAAAGGTAACTGGCATGGCCTGTACCTGATGGCTTTTAAGGACTCTTTTAACAAATGGGAGCCGATTGGCGGCTATGGCTGGGAGAAAACCTGGCGTCCGTTAGCAGACGACAATTTTCATCTTGGTCTGGGGTACACGCTGGGCGTGACGGCGCGAGATAACTGGAATTACATTCCCATTCCGGTCATTTTGCCACTGGCATCCATTGGTTATGGTCCTGCAACCTTCCAGATGACCTATATCCCCGGGACCTACAACAACGGTAACGTCTACTTTGCCTGGGCCCGTTTTCAGTTTTAGAACTGGCATAACTTAGCAACAAATGAGCTAAGTCGTTTGTCCCGTGAAAAAACAACAACTAAGGCGTGACCTCCTAAAAAAGATAGCGATATTTGTCACTTTTTAATAAAGTTGCACTGGACAAAAGGCATCACAATTGATGTACTGGTGTCCGACACAGTATCAGTGTCGTTTTTTCATATAAAGGTAATTTTGATGTCTAAGATTAAAGGTAACGTTAAGTGGTTTAATGAATCCAAAGGATTCGGTTTCATTACTCCGGAAGATGGCAGCAAAGATGTATTCGTACATTTCTCTGCAATCCAGTCCAACGGTTTCAAAACTCTGGCTGAAGGTCAGCGCGTAGAGTTCGAAATCACTAACGGTGCCAAAGGCCCTTCTGCTGCAAACGTAAACGCTATCTAAGCATTGCGTCAGTAGAATATAAAAACCCGCTAAACGCGGGTTTTTTTTTGCCTGCCGTTAGCGACTGGCAGCGTGGGAAAAGAGCCAGAATGCCGTTGCCGTCATGGCGAATGAGCCTAACAGATTGACCAGAATATTCAGCAGCGCCCAGCTGAAACGGCCCTGTTGCAGCAGGAAAACGACCTCCGATGAGAAGGTTGAAAACGTCGTCAGCCCGCCGCAAAAACCGGTCGTGATCAGCAGTTTCCACATTGGGTCAATGTTTGTCAGGCGGTTAAACCATGCCAGCCCGGCGCCAATGATGAATGCGCCCAGCAGGTTTGCCGCGAGTGTGCCGATGGGAATAGCGTGATGCATTGGATTGAACTTCATTCCAAGCCACCAGCGCAATACGCTGCCGGTACCGCCACCAACAAAAACGGCTAAAAGTAGTTGTGACACTCTCATTCCCTGCTATTTGGTTAATACAGGGGTTTGAGTGTAGCGCGTCAAATACGTCGCTGGCTACGAAATACCTGACGGGAGAAGAGAATGCGGGTTGCTGCGGGACAATTTGCCGTTACGGCGGACTGGCGAGTCAATGCGCGTACCTGCGTGGCGTTGATGAACCAGGCGGCCGGGCAGGGAGTATCATTGCTGGTATTACCGGAAGCGTTGCTGGCGCGCGACGACAGCGATCCGGATCTCTCGGTAAAGTCGGCGCAGGAGATTGATGGCGGTTTTCTGCAGCTGTTGCGTGATGAAAGCCGGAATTATAGTTTAACCACGGTGTTGACGCTGCATGTGCCTTCGGGTGAGGGGCGAGCGACGAATACGCTGGTGGCAATACGCCAGGGCGAGGTTATTGCCCAATATCAGAAGCTCCATTTGTATGACGCGTTTGCGATGCAGGAGTCGCGACTTGTTGATGCCGGGCAACAGATCCCGCCGCTGATTGATGTCGACGGGGTGCGCGTGGGCCTGATGACCTGTTACGATTTACGCTTTCCTGAACTGGCGTTAACGCTGGCACTTAACGGTGCTGAAGTGCTGGTTTTACCCACCGCGTGGGTAAAAGGGCCGATGAAGGAGTATCATTGGGCCACGCTACTGGCGGCCAGGGCTCTGGATACGACCTGCTATATTGTGGCGGCAGGTGAATGCGGAACCCGCAATATTGGCCAGAGCCGCATTATCGACCCGATGGGAACGATAATGGCGGGGGCAGGGGACGGGCCGCAGATGATTACTGCCGACATTTCGACAGCGTCGCTGCGCCAGGTTCGCGAGCGTTTGCCGGTGCTGAAGAACCGCCGCTTTGCGCCACCGCAATTATTGTGATGTTTTTTTAAACAAGGCTTGATTCACCTTGTTACAGATTGCTATTGTGTCCGCGCGTCAAATAGCCGTTAATTGTTCGCGTGTATGATGGCGTATTCGCAGCTTGTTTTAGAGAAGAAGGTTAGCTATGGGTGAGATTAGTATTACCAAACTGCTGGTTGTCGCAGCACTGATTATTTTAGTGTTTGGTACCAAAAAATTACGTACGCTGGGTGGAGACCTGGGTTCCGCTATCAAAGGCTTCAAGAAAGCCATGAACGACGATGACGATAGCGCAAAGAAAACCAGTGCGGAAGAAGACGCTCCGGCACAAAAGCTCTCTCATAAAGAGTAATTAAAGGCGCGTTCCCCGACAGCGGGAGGGCGTAACCGACAGGCGAAAGTCTGGACGTTGAAGAGGCTGCAGCGATAAGCGTTGCGGCCTCTTTTTATTGCTTGTTCGCGAAGATGCGGAAAAAATGCAACCAGTTGTTACCAGTGGCCAGGGAAACGTCAGACGGGCGGGGTAAAAACAGATCGCCGCGCGAAAGCGTTCACGCGGCGATTGCCGGGCAGTGAGTTTTACTTCACTTCCATCCCTTTGGCTTGCAGGTCGGCATGATAAGACGAACGAACGAACGGACCGCAGGCGGCGTGGGTGAAGCCCATCGCCATCGCTTCGGCTTTCATCTCTTCAAACTCGTCCGGGCTAACGTAGCGCTGAACCGGCAGGTGATGGCGGCTTGGCTGCAGATACTGGCCCAGGGTGAGCATGGTCACGCCATGGCGACGCAGGTCGCGCATGACGTCGATGATCTCTTCGTTGGTCTCGCCGAGACCGACCATCAAACCTGATTTAGTCGGGATCTCCGGATGCGCTTCTTTAAAGCGCTCCAGCAGTTTCAGCGACCAGTTGTAGTCGGCGCCCGGGCGAACCTGACGATACAGACGCGGCACGTTTTCCAGGTTGTGGTTAAACACATCCGGCGGAGTCACCGTGAGGATATCCAGCGCGCGATCCATACGGCCACGGAAGTCAGGGACCAGGGTCTCAATCTTTATTGTCGGGTTTTTCTCACGAATAGCGCTGATGCAATCGGCAAAGTGCTGAGCGCCGCCGTCGCGAAGATCGTCGCGGTCAACGGAGGTCACGACGACGTAACGCAGGCCCATATCGGCGATAGTTTGCGCGAGTTTCTGCGGTTCGTTGGCATCCGGGGTCACCGGACGACCGTGCGCAACGTCACAGAACGGGCAGCGGCGGGTACAAATCGCGCCGAGGATCATAAAGGTGGCCGTTCCGTGGTTGAAGCATTCCGCAAGGTTTGGGCAAGAAGCTTCTTCGCACACGGAGTGCAAACCGTTCTTACGCATCGCTGCTTTGATTCCCTGGATACGGGACGAGTCAGCCGGAAGTTTGATTTTCATCCATTCCGGTTTTCTGAGCAGAGCTTCACGCTCAGTTGCCACGTTTTTCACCGGGATAAGGGCCATTTTATCGGCGTCGCGGTACTTAACACCGCGTTCCATCACAATGGGTTTACTCATAGCGTGCGTGTTCCAGTTGCGAGTCACGAAGGAAAGCGAATCAATTCAAGGAAATGTTGTAATTATCAACTATTTTTGAATTAAGGACAGGCAGTATACCATTGATATGGGACAGAAAGCAGCCTACCTGTTCGGCAAATTGTAAAATAGTTGTTGTTTTATGCTTATCCTCACGTGCTTTATTGTTTAAACAACTGGCAAACCACCGCGATGACCTGATTCAGCAACGGTTCCTGCGCGCTCAGCCGGTAACATCTCAATGCGCTCTTCGGGTCATTCAGCGTCTCGAGCCTTGCCAGCGACCCCGTTCGCGCCAGCAAAAAAACATCCGCTCCGGCATCAGCCCGAACATATCGCTTTGGCTCACCAGCGGCGCCGCGCATGACATTTAATTGCAGAGATAAGGGCTTAACTAGCGATAATGCGGATGTCGCGCCCCTGTGACAGGGGCGCGAGCCGGCGGGAGTTAAGCGGCGGCAATCATCTCGTGAGGCGGGTTACCGAGTAGGGCCAGCAGGTTGGCTACCAGATGAGGCGCCACCATCTGCGGTTGAATATCCGGCTGCCACTGGCGCATTTGGGCCATCTCCATTCCGGCATAGCCGCAGGGGTTGATCCGCAGGAACGGCGACAGGTCCATCGCAATATTCAGCGCCAGCCCGTGAAACGAACAACCTTTCCGGATACGCAAACCCAGAGAGCAGATTTTTTGCTCGCCAACATAGACACCGGGCGCATCGGCGCGTGGATGTGATTCAATCGCGTATTCCGCCAGCGTATTAACCACGGTCTGTTCCAGCAGTGTCACCAGTTCGCGCACGCCCAGTTTCCGGCGCTTGAGGTTCAGCAGAACATACATCACCTGTTGCCCTGGCCCGTGGTAGGTCACCTGGCCGCCGCGATCGCTTTGAATGACCGGAATATCTCCCGGAACCAGCACGTGTTCGGCTTTTCCCGCCTGGCCTTGAGTAAAGACCGGAGGGTGTTCTACCAGCCAGATTTCGTCCAGCGTGCTGTCGTCGCGGGTATCGGTAAATTCATGCATCGCCTGCGAGACCGGTTCGTAAGGTTGCAGGCCAAGTTGACGGATAAGGATTTTGTTATGCTGCAAAACAACGTCTCCGCAGAGAGAGAAGTGACTTGAGGGGGGAGTATATCACAGCACAGCGGGGAGAGATGACCCGGCGCAGGACCGGGTCTGGGAATGGGTTACAGCACCATCCGGACGATATCGATATTGCCCAGCTCTTCGTACAGGGTTTCGACCTGCTCGATATGGGTTGCGTTGATGGTGATAGAAACTGAGTGGTAGTTCCCTTTGCTGCTCGGTTTTACCTGTGGAGAGTAATCACCCGGCGCATGGCGCTGTACCACTTCCACCACCTGATCAACCAGCTCAGGCAACGCCTGCCCCATTACTTTGTAAGTAAATGGAGTAGGGAATTCAAGCAGTTCGTTAAGTTTGGTTTTCATGTCAGCTCCGGTGTTACGACAAAAAATAATAACTCCCACGAAGCGTGGGAGTTATCAGGTTACTTTGATGATTAGTATATGGGGATGTAAATCACACTTTCAAGCGTTCGATTTTTAACCAAACCAGTGGTGGAACATTAACTTGATGTAATCAATCATTTTTCCGAAGAAATTGCCTTCAGGAATTTCTTGCAGGACCACCAGAGGGCGCTGATCGATGGTTTTACCATCCAGCTGGAAGTTAATGGTGCCGACAACCTGGTTTTTCTGCAGCGGGGCGTGCAGTTCGGTATTGTTCAGCACATAGCTGGCTTTCAGATCTTTCATGCGGCCACGAGGGATAGTCAGATAAACGTCTTTATCGACACCCAGCGAAGCGCGATCGCTGTCGCCAAACCAGGCCGGTTCGGAAGAGAACTCTTTCCCGGCTTTTAGCGGATTGACGGTTTCGAAGAAGCGGAAGCCCCAGGTCAGCAGCTTTTTGCTTTCGGATTCGCGACCTTTATAGGTGCGGCCGCCCATGACGGCGGAGATCAGACGCATCTGGCCTTCGGTCGCCGAGGCCACGAGGTTATAGCCCGCTTTGTCGGTATGCCCGGTTTTAATCCCGTCGACGTTCAGGCTGTTATCCCACAGCAGACCATTACGGTTCAACTGACGAATGCCGTTAAAGGTGAACTCTTTTTCTTTATAGATGGTGTATTCGTTCGGTACATCGCGGATCAGCGCCTGGCCAATCAGCGCCATATCGCGCGCAGAACTGTACTGGCCGTCGGCATCAAGGCCGTGAACGGTCTGGAAGTGGCTGTTTTTCAGGCCCAGCGCATTGACGTAGCTGTTCATCAGGCTGACGAAGGCATCCTGGCTGCCAGCAACATAGTCGGCCATGGCGACGCAGGCATCGTTACCTGACTGCAGGTTGATGCCGCGGATCAGCTGAGAAACCGGAACCTGCATACCCGGCTTGAGGAACATCAGTGAAGAGCCTTTAAACACCGGGTTACCGGTTGCCCACGCATCGTTACCCACCGTCACCAGGTCGGTTTCTTTAAATTTTCCCGCTTTCATGGCCTGACCGATGACGTAGCTGGTCATCATTTTGGTCAGACTCGCCGGGTCGCGGCGGGAATCAGCGTTATTCTCCGCCAGCACTTTGCCCGAATTGTAATCAATAATAATCCAGGATTCGGCATCAATCTGCGGCGCGCCTGGGATCATGGTTTTGAGATTCAGGTCATCGGCGTGGGCAGCGGAGGAGAGCGCTGCAACGGAGAGGGCCGTAACGAGTAAACGTGCGGTGAAAGAGGTCTTCATGGTCAGAACAACGGCATCCGTGATGGAGTTAAAAAAAGTGCCTTACTATAACAAATGCTCTGTGGACCGGCATCCGACATTGCGCATGACTTTGTTAATGACTTTTTCATGCGCATCACAGTACGGACCACGACCCTGGCTGTTTAGTTGGCGTGAGTAATAAATGATTGCAGCTGAGCTTCGCTTTGCAGGCGCTGTTGTACCGTGCTGGCCTGCGATTTACTGGCGAACGGCCCGAGCTGAATGCGCCACACTGCGCCGTTCTGCACGACGCGGCCAGGCACGGAAAACTGCTGGCTCAGACGCTGCTGATATTGCTGCGCGCGGGCCCGATCGCTGACGGCACCGACCTGGACGACAAAATCGCCGCTGGCGCTTGCCGAAGAAGCGGCGACAGCCGCGGTCGCAGCAGCAGCCGGCGCTGCCGGCGTGACGCTGCCTTGTACAGAACCAGGCGCGGTAACCGGCGCGCTTTGGGTAGCAGTCTGCACCGCAGGCTCGCTGCTTTCCAGCACGCCGCTATTCAGGGGCGTCGGCGCGCCGAGGAAGCCGCTGCTGTTCACCGGGGCGCCAACGTTGTCTTCCGGTTTCAGCGTGGCATTGCTGATCGGGCGAACGTCGGTTTGCGCCGTCGGTTCGCTGGAAACACCCGCGCCGCCGTCAAGATCCGGACGGGCAGGTAGCGCATAGGTTTGTTTGGCGACGGTAGTACAGGCCATACCCGGGCCGGAAAGCGACCCGTCCGCTGCGACGATGATCGGATCGATACGCACTTTGGTGTTATTGGAGGTGTTCAGGCGATCGGCAGAGGCGCGAGAAAGCGAAATCACGCGATCGGTGCCGTACGGGCCGCGATCGTTAATGCGCACGACGATCATGCGGCCATTCGCCACGTTCGTCACGCGCACGTAGCTTGGAATCGGCAGCGTCGGGTGCGCTGCGGTAAGCTGCGTCGGGTCGAAGGCTTCGCCGGATGCCGTCAGGTTGCTGTTGGGTTCCGCATCATAAATGGCGGCCAGACCGGTCTGAGTAAAGTTAGACGGATCCTGGACGATTTTATAACTTTTACCATCGCGCTCGTAATCCTGATTCGCCGTGGCATTTGGCGTCTCATAATGCGGATCGGCGCCGCTGATTTCCACGCTTGGGCCATTACAGACGGCCGGCTGTGGAGTGCTGACCGTCTTCTGTTGCACGTCTTCACCCGAACATGCCGCCAGCAGCCCCGCTGCTATGCAGATCCCCAGCCATTGCTTACGCATCGCGAACCCCTTAAACGCTTTTCGACAACATTTTTCTGTGGGTGTGGATCGACATCACGATACCAAACCCGGCCATCAATACGATCAGGGCTGAGCCCCCGTAGCTGACCAGCGGCAACGGTACCCCCACCACTGGTAAAATACCACTCACCATACCAATATTTACGAAGACATAAACGAATAAAATCAACATTAAACCACCGGCCATCACGCGACCGAAGGTGGTCTGCGCCTGGGCGGCGATCCACAGCCCGCGCATGATGAGCAAAATATAGAGCGCCAGCAGAATCAGCACGCCAATCAGGCCGAGCTCTTCTGCCAGGACCGCAAAGATAAAGTCGGTATGGCGTTCCGGCAGGAATTCCAGCTGCGACTGGGTGCCGTGCAGCCAGCCTTTACCGCGTAATCCGCCGGAGCCAATGGCGATTTTCGACTGGATAATATGATAGCCGGCGCCCAGCGGATCGGTCTCCGGGTCGAGCAACATCATGACGCGCTGACGCTGATAATCATGCATCAGGAAGAACCATAAAATCGGAATAAACGCCGCAACCAGCACCACCGCCACGCCGATAAGACGCCAGCTCAGCCCGGAAAGGAACAGCACGAACAGGCCAGACAACGCAATCAGAATCGATGTCCCGAGGTCGGGCTGGGCGGCAACCAGCAGGGTTGGCAGGAAAATCAGCACCAGCGCAATGGCGGTATTCTTCAGCGAGGGTGGGCAAACGTCGCGGTTGATAAAGCGCGCGACCATCAGCGGGACGGCGATTTTGGCAATTTCCGACGGCTGAAAGCGCACGACGCCAAGATCCAGCCAGCGCTGGGCGCCTTTGGAAATCGCGCCGAAAGCGTCAACCGCCACCAGCAAAATGATACAGAAGATATAGAGATAGGGCGCCCAGCCTTCATACACCCGCGGCGGGATTTGCGCCATCACGATCATGATCACCACGCCCATGGCGATCTGGCCTATTTTGCGCTCCATCATCCCGATGTCCTGGCCGCTGGCGCTCCAGATAACCAGCGCGCTGTAGGTCAGCAGCGCCAGCAGAATCAGCACCATGGTCGGATCGAGATGGATTTTATCCCATAGTGATTTTTTATTCGGATTATCGGTCATTATTGATCCTCACCCGCCGTGACCGCCGGGTTCTCACTCGGCAGGTTTGTGTTGTTATCACCCAGCATAATGTGGTCGAGAATCTGGCGCATAATCGTGCCGACCGCCGGGCCAGCGCCGCCGTTCTCAAGAATGATGGCAACAGCAACCTGGGGATTGTTATAAGGGGCAAACGCCGTCATGAGTTTATGGTCACGCAGACGTTCTGCGATTCGGTGCGCGTTATAGGTTTCATTGGCTTTCAGACCAAACACCTGGGCCGTACCGGATTTCGCCGCAATTTTATACGGCGCGCTGGCGAAGTATTTATGCGCGGTCCCGTTACCACGGTTGGCGACGCCGAACATCCCGTCCTTGGCGATTTCCCAGAAGCCGGAGTGAATATCGCCGACCGGCGGCTCGTGCGGTTGAACCCAGGGAACCTGCTTACCATCTTCGACGGTGCTTTGCAGCAGATGCGGCACTTTCACCAGACCGTCGTTTATCAGGATCATCAGCGCTTTGTTCATCTGAATCGGCGTTGCGGTCCAGTAGCCCTGGCCGATCCCGACCGGGATGGTGTCACCCTGGTACCAGGGCTTCTTAAAGCGTTTCAGCTTCCATTCGCGGGTCGGCATATTCCCGGAACGCTCTTCCGACAGATCGATACCGGTATAGTGGCCGTAACCGAATTTGCTCATCCATTCAGAGAGGCGGTCGATCCCCATATCATAGGCGACCTGATAGAAGTAGGTATCCGCAGACTCTTCGAGCGCTTTGGTCACATTCAGGTGCCCGTGGCCCCATTTTTTCCAGTCGCGGTAGCGTTTGTCAGAGCCCGGCAGCTGCCACCAACCCGGGTCGAACAGGCTGGTATTACGGGTGATGACGTTCGCGCTGAGGGCCGATACGGCGACATAAGGCTTGACCGTCGACGCCGGCGGGTAGACCCCCTGGGTCGCGCGATTGACCAGCGGAGTATTCGGGTCGTTCAGCAGGGCGGAGTAGTCTTTACTGGAGATGCCGTCCACAAACAGGTTCGGGTCGTAGCTCGGCGTGGAGACCAGCGCGAGGATGCTGCCGGTACGCGGGTCGGTGACGACCACGGCAGCGCGGCTGCCGGCGAGCAGGGTCTCAATGTACTGCTGAAGCTTGAGATCGAGGGTCAAATAGATATCGCGCCCGGCCTGCGGCGGCACCTCTTTGAGCTGGCGAATGACGCGGCCGCGGTTATTGACCTCGACCTCTTCATAGCCGGTCTGACCGTGCAGTACGTCTTCGTAATAGCGCTCGATTCCCAGCTTGCCAATGTCATGCGTGGAGGCATAGTTGGCCAGCTTGCCCTCTTTATCGAGGCGATCGACGTCTTTATCGTTAATTTTCGAGACGTAGCCGATAACGTGGGTCAGCGCGGAATTATAGGGGTAGTAGCGGCGTTTATAGCCTTTCACTTCGACACCGGGGAAGCGGTACTGGTTAACCGCAAAACGAGCCACCTGGACTTCGCTCAGGTTGACCTTGACGGGAATCGAGGTGAAGCGATGGGAACGCGAGCGTTCTTTCTTGAAGTTTGCAATGTCATCATCGGTCAGATCGATGACGTCGCGTAACGCATCCAGCGTTTGCTGCACGTTATCGACTTTCTCCGGCATCATCTCCAGCTGGTAGATGGTGCGGTTCAGCGCCAGCGGCGTACCGTTGCGGTCATAGATAATGCCGCGACTGGGCGGAATGGGAACCAGCTTGATACGGTTTTCGTTGGAACGCGTTTGATAGTCGGTGTAGCGAACAATCTGCACGTTATAAAGATTGGCAACCAGTATGCCGGTAAGCAGCAAAATCCCCAAAAAAGCGACCAGCGCCCGGCGCACGAACAGCGAGGATTCAGCCGTATAGTCGCGGAAAGAATTCTGTAATTTCATTCGCTGCTTAGTCTACCCTGGTCATCATTATTCACGGTGGTAAGGGTGGTTGGTGGTAATACTCCACGCACGATACAGGCTCTCAGCGACCAGTACGCGTACCAGCGGGTGAGGCAACGTGAGGGTGGAGAGTGACCAACTCTGTTCCGCTGCTGCTTTACAAGCCGGAGAGAGCCCCTCGGGACCGCCGATGAGCAGGCTGACGTCGCGGCCATCCTGTTTCCAGCGCTCCAGCTCTCGTGCCAGCTGCGGCGTATCCCACGGTTTTCCCGGAATATCCAGGGTCACGATGCGATTTTTGCCTGCGGCTGCCAGCATCATTTCCCCTTCTTTGTCGAGGATTCGTTTGATGTCGGCATTTTTACCGCGTTTACCGGCAGGGATTTCCAGCAGCTCGAACGGCATATCTTTTGGAAAACGGCGCAAATATTCACTAAAGCCGGTCTGAACCCAGTCCGGCATTTTGGTGCCAACGGCCACCAGCTGCAGCTTCACGCATTAACTCCAGAGTTTTTCCAGCTCGTACAGACGACGGCTCTCTTCCTGCATCACGTGAACCATGACGTCGCCAAGATCGACAACAATCCAGTCGGCGGCGCTTTCACCTTCAACGCCAAGCGGCAGCATGCCTGCGGCGCGAGACTCTTGTACTACGTGGTCGGCGATGGACATTACATGGCGCGTAGAGGTGCCGGTGCAAATAATCATGCAATCTGTAATGCTGGATTTGCCATGAACGTCAATGGCAACGATGTCCTGACCTTTCAGGTCATCAATTTTGTCGATAACAAAATCCTGGAGTGCTTTACCCTGCAAGAGTTCCCCCTGGGTGAGTGAAGATTGATAATAATAAACAGCCTGACAGTATACCTGAACTCGTCGAAAAGTCGGGATAAATGTCGGTCAGCAAGCGATGGCGGCGGCTATCATCCCATCCATCGCCCGTGATTGCATCGCCATTTTTGTAAAACAATTTCTGGAAACATCGTTTAGCCGATACGTCCAGGCTGCGGAGAATAACAGCCTGCTCTGACCTGTCAATGGTCTGCACGGAATTCTTGTTCCTTCTGCCAGCGCGCCTGGCTATTTAATACCCGCAGCGTGGCAAAATCAGCGTGCAGTTCGAGTTCACTCCATGTGCCATGGGCGACGGGAAAATGCCACATGGCTTCCGCCGGCAGCTTCAGCAACAGCGCGATGAGCAGACTCAGTCCACCTTTATGGCCCACGATCAGCAGATGGTCTGGCTGCGGATGGTGCGTCAGCTTCTCCGCAAACGTACGGACGCGATGGGTGAAGTGCTGAAAACTTTCGCCGTTGGTGGGCGCCGCATGCTGCCAGTCCGCGCACCAGGCGGCATAGTTTTCGGCGTCTTCGAGCCGTAAGTCCCGATGATGGCGCATTTCCCAGTCGCCAAAAAACATCTCGTTGAGTTCGGGGACAATCTGCCGGGGGATATTCCGTGTGCCGAGCAGCAGGTCGGCGGTGATGTGGGTGCGTTCCAGCTCACTGCAAAGCACGCGATCGAACGCTACCGCCTGCAGCAGCTGGCCGAGCGTTTGCGCCTGCATCATGCCGCGCTCGGTTAGCGGGGTCGGAGCGTGTCCGCTGTAAAGGCCGGCAACATTGGCCTCAGTTTCACCATGTCGAACTAACCATAATTTCACTGAATATACGCCTTCTGACATCGTCAAGGGATGGGGAGAGTATAAGCGAATCGGCGCTCTGCTATCGCATCCGGCGTCACGAACGTTGGGGCAACGGCCGGTTAACAGTAGAGTTTTTGCTGATGGATATACGTCAGTACCGCGGCCGGCAGCATGTCAGCGCAGGATTCCCCGCGTTCAAGGCGCTGGCGGATAAGCGTTGCCGAAATATCAAACCACGGAGTTTCCGCCAGATAGATGACCCCGGCGGGACGGCTGTGCAGCTGTTCGGCGTCGTGCGTTAAATGTTTGTCCAGCCACCGCTGATCCTCTTCCCGTTTCATCACCAGCGGATATCCCGGGCGTCGGCAGACGATCAGATGCGCATTATCGAGAATCGTGGCGTAATTGTGCCAGGTCGGGAAGGTGAGCAGCGAGTCCTGACCAATAATGAACGCCAGCGGCTGGTCAGGCCCTTGTTCCTGTCGCCACTCTTCAAGGGTTTGCGCGGTCCAGGAGGGCGTCTGCCGCTGCAGCTCGCGCTCATCAAGCACGAACAGGGGTTTATCGGCGATGGCCAGTTCCAGCATCTGTTTGCGCTGGGCGCTGGTCGCCTCAGGCTGCGGGCGGTGTGGCGGAACATTGTTTGGGACGATAATGACTTTGCCAAGGCCTATCTGATTCGCCAGAACCTCAACCGGTTTGAGGTGACCATAGTGCACCGGATCGAAGGTGCCACCGTACATTGCCTGCAACTGAGTCATATCAACCATCAATAAACACGTCTGCCAGCGCTTTATGGCAGAGCAACAAAGAAAGGCTCTCTAATTCCGGCCAGATGGCGCTGCCGTAATCCTGCTTAAAGGTGAGCTCCGCTCGGGTCAGCAGAGTGACGGCCTGGCGTAACTGATCCGTGCTGAGGCGCGCGAGCGCATCGCTTAACAGCTGTCGACGGTTCTGCCATACCCGATGCTTATCGAAGAGCGTACGCAGCGGCGTATGGACCGACTGGCGTTTCAGGTTAACCAGCAGCAGCAACTCCCGCTGGAGCGTACGCAGCAGAATCGCCGGTTCGCTTCCTTCCAGACGTAACTGCTGCAGGATATGCAGCACCCGTTTGCTTTTACCAGCCAGCAGCGCATCCACCCAGTGATAGGGAGTGAAGTGGGCGGCATCGTTTACCGCCTGCTCGACGCGTGGCAGCGTGAGCTTGCCGTCCGGCCACAGCAGAGAGAGACGCTCCAGTGCCTGCGCCAGCGCCAGCAGGTTGCCTTCGTAGCAGTAGCACAGCAGTTGACTGGCGGCGTCATCAAGCTGCAAATGGTGCTGTTTTGCTCGCGCCGCCAGCCAGCGCGGCAGCTGCGCATATTCCGGCGTCTGACAGCTCACCTGAACCGCGCGGCTGGCCAGGGCGGTTACCCAGGCGGCATTTTCCTGCGCTTTGGTGAGCTTATTACCGCGAACGATTAACAGCAGGTCGTCATGGAGCATGCTGACCAGGGTGGCAAGCTGTTCGTTAATCGCCGCGTTAGGGCCGTTTTCCGGCAGGACCAGAAGCAGCGTCTGACGGCTGGCGAACAGGCTCATGGCCTGGCTGAGTGAGAAGAGGGCGGGCCAGTCGGTGCTGGCGTCGAGGGTCGCGGTATGGTGTTCGGTAAAGCCCTGGGTAGCAGCGGCTTCGCGAATCGCGTCCTGACTTTCCTGCAACAGCAACGGATCGCTGCCGAGTAATAAATAGGCCGCACGCAGCCCTTCGGTGAGCTGCGCGCGGAGTTGTTCTGGGTACAGCCGAATCATCAGTTACCCAGCGTGGTGGAGACGCGATTGCCAGAGGTTGCGGAAGCGGGGGTCGGCGTGACCGTCTTCTCTTCCCCTTTCGTGGCTTCGACATCAGCAACGTGGACGCTTGGCAGCTTACGAATCAGCTGTTCAGCGGCTTTGTCATACATCTCCTGGACGATCATATCCTGCTCGGCGTCTTTCGCTAACGCTGCCTGCGGGTTATCGAAGAACGAGCGGTAGACTTTCGTCGAGATCGGATAGATATCATGACCCGGGATTAGCACGCTTGCCTGCACCGTCAGCACCATCTGATATTCAGCCGTACGACCATCCTGGAAAATAGAGGCCGTATCTTTCTGAATGGATGACGCATCCAGACGCAGGGACGGAATATCCTTGCGCAGCGTGCTGCCGTCGACGATCTCGACGCCATTCAGACGCAGCTGATTACGCACCGAACGACTTAACGGACCATTCGGATCGCTCGACTGAAAGATCATGGTTTTCATCGCGGTGGGAACCTGAGTGGTACTCCGCAGATGCCAACCGCATCCGGCGGTGATGAGCACCGCCAGAGATAACAACAATGTTGCCAGATATCGCACGCTTCCTCCTGCGCTTAGCCAACGACCAGGTTGAGCAGTTTACCCGGGACGTAAATCACTTTACGTACGGTGACACCGTCGAGATACTTCGCGACCAGATGTTCCTGACCCGCACGTGCACGAACCTGTTCTTCGGTTGCATCGACCGGAACGGTAATTTTACCACGGACTTTACCATTAACCTGAACAACAACCAGGGTGGTATTTTCAACCATGGCGCTTTCATCGGCGACCGGCCACGGCGCGTTGTCGATATCGCCTTCGCCGCCCAGCTCCTGCCACAGCGTGAAGCAGGCGTGCGGGGTGAACGGATTGAGCATACGCACAACCGCCAGCAGAGCCTCACGCATCAGCGCGCGATCCTGTTCGTTTTCCTGCGGCGCTTTCGCCAGTTTGTTCATCAGCTCCATGATCGCGGCGATCGCGGTGTTGAAGGTCTGACGACGACCGATATCATCGGTCACTTTGGCGATCGTTTTGTGCACATCGCGACGCAGCGCCTGCTGATCTTCGCTCAGGCTGGCAACGTCCAGTGCGGCAACCGGGCCCTGAGTCGTGTGCTCATAAACCAGTTTCCAGACACGTTTCAGGAAGCGGTTTGCCCCTTCAACGCCGGACTCCTGCCATTCCAGAGTCATATCTGCCGGAGAGGCGAACATCATGAACAGACGAACGGTATCCGCGCCGTAGCGTTCAACCATCACCTGCGGGTCGATGCCGTTGTTCTTCGACTTGGACATTTTGCTCATGCCGGTGTACACCAGCTCGCGACCCTGCGGATCGTAGGCTTTGACGATACGGCCTTTTTCATCGCGCTCCACGGTGGCATCAACCGGAGAAACCCAGTTGCGCTCGCCGTTTTCACCAACGTAATAGAAGGCGTCAGCCAGTACCATCCCCTGGCACAGCAGCTGTTTCGCCGGCTCGTCGGAGTTAACCATACCCGCGTCGCGCATCAGCTTATGGAAGAAGCGGAAGTACAGCAGGTGCATAATCGCATGTTCGATCCCGCCGATGTAAATATCGACCGGCAGCCAGTAGTTGGCGGCGTCTGGATCCAGCATTCCGTCATTGTACTGCGGGCAGGTATAGCGCGCGTAGTACCAGGAGGATTCCATAAAGGTATCGAAAGTGTCGGTTTCGCGCAGCGCAGGCTGACCGTTAACGGTGGTTTTTGCCCACTCCGGATCGGCCTTGATTGGGCTGGTGATGCCGTCCATGACCACATCTTCCGGCAGAATGACCGGCAGCTGATCTTCCGGTGTCGGCATGACGGTACCGTCTTCGAGGGTGACCATTGGAATCGGTGCGCCCCAGTAACGCTGACGGGAAACGCCCCAGTCGCGAAGGCGATAGTTAATTTTGCGTTCGCCAACGCCCATGGCCGCCAGTTTGTCGGCAATAGCGTTGAAGCCCGCTTCGTAGCTCAGGCCGTCGAACTCGCCGGAGTTGAACAGGGTGCCTTTTTCAGTCAGCGCCTGCTCGGACAGATCCGGTGCTGAGCCGTCTGCCGCCAGAATAACCGGCTTAATGTTCAGACCATATTTGCTGGCAAATTCGTAGTCGCGTTGATCGTGACCCGGAACGGCCATGACGGCGCCGGTGCCGTATTCCATCAGCACGAAGTTTGCCGCCCAGACCGGAATCTCTTCGCCGGTCAGCGGGTGAATCGCTTTGTAGCCGGTATCGACGCCTTTTTTCTCCATCGTCGCCATTTCTGCTTCGGCGACTTTGGTGTTACGGCATTCGTCGATAAACGCAGCCAGCTCCGGGTTGTTCGCTGCCGCCTGCTGCGCCAGCGGATGACCCGCGGCTACGGCCAGGTAGGTACAGCCCATGAAGGTGTCCGGACGGGTGGTGTAGACGGTCAGCTTGTCGGCATACTCGTTAACGTTGAAGGAGATTTCTACCCCTTCAGAACGGCCGATCCAGTTGCGCTGCATGGTCTTAACGGTATCAGGCCAGTGATCCAGCTTATCCAGATCGTTGAGCAGCTCGTCGGCGTAGGCGGTGATTTTGATAAACCACTGCGGGATCTCTTTACGCTCAACTTTGGTATCGCAGCGCCAGCAGCAACCGTCAATAACCTGTTCGTTGGCGAGAACGGTCTGGTCGTTAGGGCACCAGTTCACCGCAGACGTTTTTTTGTACACCAGGCCTTTTTTATACAGCTCGGTGAAGAACTTTTGCTCCCAGCGGTAGTATTCCGGGGTGCAGGTCGCCACTTCACGGCTCCAGTCATAGCCAAAGCCCAGCTTTTTCAGCTGGTTTTTCATGTAGGCAATATTGTCGTAGGTCCACGGGGCCGGCGCGGTGTTGTTTTTTACCGCGGCGCCTTCCGCCGGCAGACCAAACGCATCCCAGCCGATCGGCTGCAGAACGTTTTTGCCGAGCATACGCTGGTAGCGGGCAATGACGTCGCCGATGGTGTAGTTACGCACGTGACCCATGTGTAGTCGACCAGAAGGATAAGGAAGCATCGACAGGCAGTAATACTTCTCTTTGCTCTCGTCTTCAGTTACTTCAAATGTACGATGATCGTCCCAGTGAAGCTGGACTTTCGATTCTATCTCTTCCGGGCGGTATTGCTCTTGCATGGCAGCCAGTGGTCCTGTTTTCAATACAGCTACAAAATGTAGCCAATGGATGTGTTATCAGATCGGCATAGCATAGCCCAAACGCCCACGTCAAAACAGCCTTTCGCACATTAACATCGGCAAAAGCGGCGGAGACTATTTCGCGACTCTGTGGGCTAACTGGCAAAGCAGATGGCAAATAAGGTCTATTATTAGAAGAAGTTAACCACACCGGAGGCGAAATGATGAACAAGGTTGCTCAATTCTACCGTGAACTGGTGTCGACGCTCAGTGAACGGCTGCGCAATGGAGAACGCGATATTGACGCGCTGGTGGAACAGGCGCGGGTGAAAATTAGCCAGTCTGGTGAGTTAACGCAGCGCGAAGTGGAGTCGCTGACCACCGCGGTCAGACGCGATCTCGAAGAGTTCGCGCGCAGTTATGAAGAGAGTCAGGACGAACTGACGGACAGCGTGTTTATGCGGGTGATCAAAGAGAGCCTGTGGCAGGAGCTGGCGGATATTACCGATAAAACCCAGCTGGAATGGCGCGAAGTGTTCCAGGATCTCAACCACCACGGGGTTTACCATAGTGGCGAAGTGGTGGGGCTGGGAAACCTGGTGTGCGAACACTGCCATTATCACCTGGCGGTCTATACCCCGGATATTCTGCCGCGTTGCCCGAAATGCGGCCACGACCAGTTCCAGCGTCGTCCCTTTGAGCCTTGATACGCCGCGCTGAGGTGGCTGAATGAAACCCGACGCGCACCTGCTGATGCGCGTCGGCAAGGCGACCGTTAATGCAGAATTTTGGCGAGGAAGTCTTTTGCGCGATCGGATTGCGGATTGGCGAAAAAGGCTTCTTTGTCAGAGTCTTCGACAATTTTCCCTTCATCCATAAAGATCACCCGGTTGGCGACCTTCCGGGCAAAGCCCATTTCGTGCGTCACCACCATCATCGTCATGCCTTCGTTGGCCAGTTCGACCATGACATCCAGCACTTCGTTGATCATTTCCGGATCCAGCGCGGAAGTCGGTTCGTCAAACAGCATCGCAATCGGATCCATACAGAGCGCACGGGCGATAGCCACGCGCTGCTGCTGACCGCCGGAGAGTTGGGCCGGGTATTTATCGGCATGGGCGGAGAGCCCTACGCGTTCCAGCAGCTTCAGGCCTTTTGCCCGGGAAGCGGCTTTGTCGCGGTTAAGCACTTTGACCTGCGCCAGCGTCAGGTTATCGATAATCGACAGATGCGGAAACAGTTCAAAGTGCTGGAACACCATCCCGACGCGGGAGCGCAGTTTGGCAAGGTTGGTTTTTTTATCGTTGACCCGGGTACCATCTACGGTGATCTCACCCTGTTGAATAGGCTCCAGGCCGTTGACGGTTTTAATCAACGTTGATTTGCCTGAGCCGGAAGGCCCGCACACCACCACCACTTCACCTTTTTTCACTTCCGTGGAGCAATCGGTCAGCACCTGAAAGTGACCATACCATTTTGAAACGTTTTTCAGGGTAATCATTACACAGTCCTTTTCTTCAACCAGCTGACCAACAGCGATGCGCTGAGACTAATGACAAAATAAACGGCGCCTGCGAACAGGATCATCTCGACCTGGGTTCCGTCGCGCTCGCCGATGGTGGAGGCGGTACGGAAGAAGTCGGCCAGGCTCAGAACGTAAACCAGAGAGGTGTCCTGGAACAGAACGATCCCCTGGGTGAGCAGCAGCGGTACCATGGCTCGAAACGCCTGCGGCAGAATAATCAGCTTCATGGATTGCCACTGGGTCATCCCCAGCGCCAGCGCGGCGCTCGACTGGCCGCGAGAGATACTCTGGATACCCGCGCGGATAATTTCCGAATAGTACGCCGCTTCAAACATCGAAAAGGCCACCATCGCGGAGATCAAGCGGATATCGCTCTTCGGCGACAGGCCAAGAACGTTCTGCAGGAAGCCGGGAACAATCAGATAAAACCACAGCAGGACCATCACCAGCGGGATCGAGCGGAACACGTTGACGTAGGTCTTCGCAAACCACGCCAGCGGCAGGAAGCTGGACAGACGCATAACCGCCAGCAGGGTGCCCCAGACGATACCAAAAATGATGGCGGTCACGGTGATTTTCAGGGTGATAACCAGCCCGGCCAGCAGGTAGGGCATCGATGGAACGATAGAACTCCAGTCAAAATCGTACATGATTATTTGCCTCCCATATTGCCCGGCAGGCGGACCTTGCGTTCAACCACATACATCACCAGCATAATCACCGCATTAATAAACACATAGGCGAGGGTAATCGCGGTAAAGGATTCCCAGGCGTGGGCCGAGTAATCCAGCAGCTTGCCTGCCTGTGCCGCCATATCCGCCAGCCCGATGGTTGAGGCGATGGCCGAGTTTTTCACCAGGTTCATCATCTCAGAGGTCATCGGCGGCACAATCACCCGATAGGCGTTGGGCAGCAGGACGTAACGATAGGTCTGCGGCAGCGTCAGGCCCATCGCCAGCCCGGCGTTTTTCTGCCCGCGCGGCAGTGACTGAATGGCGGCGCGCACCTGTTCGCATACGCGAGCGGCGGTAAACAGCCCCAGACACATCATCGAAGAGAGGAAGAACTGAATATTCGGATCGAGCTCGGATTTAAACCACATGCCGATGTTTTCCGGCAGCAGCTCCGGCACCACCAGGTACCAGGTGAAGAACTGAACGATCAGCGGGACATTACGGAACAGTTCGACGTAGCAGGTCCCGATGCTGGATAACCAGCGGTTGGGGGCGGTGCGTAAGATGCCGAACAGCGAGCCGACGAAAAAAGCGATAATCCAGGCGCTAATCGACAGGGCGATGGTGACCTGAAAGCCGCTCCAGAGCCAACCCAGATAGGTGGTATTGCCGAACGGGGCCTGTTGCAGGAAGATTCCCCAGTTCCAGTCTATTGACATAAATGACTCCTGGAAAAAAAAGGGTAGCATCGCTACCCTCGAAGATCATTGTGCAGCCTGTTTCGGTATTCGCGGCGGCTGGGGAACGACCAGCCACCGTATAGTCTGTCCGTGCTGTCACAACAATCGGGAGGGCAGGGTGTCCTGCCCCTTGTTTTTTTAATTAGTTCAGAGCTTTGTCGTTAGGGGTCTTGAACAGCGTCTTCATGTCGTCGGAGAGTTCGAAGTTCATATTCAGATTTTTCGGCGGAATTGGGTTTTTGAACCATTTATCAAACCATTTTTCCGCTTCGCCGGAGGTCTGGGCCGTGGCGACGGTGTCATCAATCAGCTTTTTAAACTGCGGATCATCTTTACGCAGCATACAGCCGTAGGCTTCTTTCGACTGTGCCGTACCGACGATCTCCCAGTTATCCGGTTTCTTCGCTTTCGCGCGTTCGCCAGCCAGCAGCGCATCGTCCATCATAAAGGCCACCGCGCGACCGCTTTCCAGAGTACGGAAGGAGTCGCCGTGGTCTTTGGCGCTGATAATGCGCATGTTCATTTTCTTCTCGTCATTCAACTTATGCAGCAGAACTTCGGAAGTGGTACCGGAAGTGACGACAACCGCTTTGTCTTTCAGATCCGGGAAATCTTTAATCGCCCCGCCTTTTTTCACCAGCAGGCGGGTACCCACGACGAAAATGGTATCGGAGAAGGCGGCTTGCTTCTGACGTTCAAGGTTATTGGTCGTGGAGCCGCACTCGAAGTCATAAGTCCCGTTCTGCAGCAGCGGAATACGGTTTTGCGAGGTCACCGGAACCAGTTTTACCTGCAGGTCAGGCTTATTCAGCTGTTTCTTGATGGCGTCAACGATAGCGTTGGAGTAGTCCTGAGAGTAACCGACCACTTTTTGTTGATTGTCGTAGTAAGAGAACGGTACGGAGGATTCACGGTGGCCGACGACGATAACGCCGTTTTTAGCGATTTTGTCCAGTGTGCTGCCTGCTGCCGGGGCGGCATCTTCCGCATGCGCCAGACCGGCGGTCATGCCCATGACCAGCATCGCTGTGGCCAGTTTACGTAATTGCATATCCAACTCCTTATCCTCAGCGTCACTGACGCTTTTGATACCCATTGTGAATGTGTGTGTGCGTTATTATGGCTGCGACGCTGACGCGCAGCATTTGTATGTGTTTGTTAGCATTTAGTTTGGCTTAATGTAAAGATTTTGCTGCTTTATTGTTTATTTTTGCGAAGTGCTCCGCACCATTTAAAGGCAAAAATCGTCCATTGCACCAGGTTAGTGCTTGAGGCGAGCGATGCTGGTGCAACCGGGTTATACCAGCAATAAATGTCGCCGCGACCTGAGAATATTAAGCAATGGGCGTGCCAGGTTGGCGAGTGGCGAGAAGGAAGCATGGAGAGAAAGGCGGCCCCGGCGACGGCTGCCGGCCGGGGCTATGCGGATCGACACTCAGATCCGCAGGCTGTAACGATTAGCGACGACGCTGGCGCAGACTCATGATCAGCGCGCCAAAACCCAACAGCGCGGTCAGCGCCCACAGCGGCCAGTTACCGGTACGGGCGTACGGGGTCAGGCCGGACGTCGGAGTGACTTTGGTGGTCAGCACTGCACGGGTAAACTGCGGGATCATATCCTGAATTTCCCCACGCGGACCGATGACGGCGGTAATACCGTTATTGGTGCTGCGCAGCAGCGGACGCGCCAGCTCCAGGGCACGCATCCGCGCCATCTGGAAGTGCTGCCACGGACCGATGGACTTGCCAAACCAGGCATCGTTGGAGATGGTCAGCAGGTAGTCGGTATCCGGGCGGAAGTTATCCCGCACCTGCTCGCCGAGAATAATCTCGTAGCAGATAGCCGCCGTCAGCTTCATGTTATGTGCCACCAGCTGCGGCTGGACGTACGGACCGCGGCTGAATGAGGACATCGGTAAATCGAAGAACGGAGCCAGCGGGCGCAGAATGGACTCCAGCGGCACGAATTCACCAAACGGCACCAGATGATTCTTGTTGTAGCGATCTTTGGAATCGTAGCTGTAGGGATTATCTTTGCCCAGCGTAATGATGGTGTTGTAGGTATTGTAACGGTTCTGCTTGTTAAGCCGGGCGTCGACAATACCGGTAATCAACGAGCTGTCTTTCGCGCGCAGCAGGTCGTCCATCATACTCAGGAAATTCTGCTGGTTGATTTCCAGATCCGGGATCGCCGATTCTGGCCAGACGATCAGCTGGGAGGAACCCATATGCGGCTGCGTCAAATCCAGATAGGTTTTCAGCGTATTCACCAGCTGGTTTTCATCCCATTTCAGCGCCTGGGGAATATCGCCCTGCACCAAAGATACCTGGGTTGCCCGCTCCGGCAGCAGCTGATACCACTGGATGTAGCGCAGCGGGAAGGGCAGCGCAAACAGCACGATGGCGGCAACCAACGGTTTCCAGCTGCGTTGAATGAGCGCAAGAACCAGCAGGCCGCTAACCACCATCAACAGGAAGTTAATGGCTTCAACGCCCATCACGGGCGCCAGCCCTTTCAACGGGCCGTCAATCTGGCTGTAGCCAAACTGCAGCCACGGGAAGCCGGTCAGCACCCAGCCGCGCAGGAATTCGCTGATTTGCCAGACGACCGGGGCGGCGACCGCGACACGTATCCAGTTTGTTCTGGGCCACAGGCGCGACAGCAGACCGGCGAACAGTCCGGTATACAGCGACATATATGCCGCCAGCAGTACCACAAGGAATACGTTGACCGGGCCGGGCATGCCGCCGAACTGGGCAATGCTGACATAGACCCAGTTGATGCCGGAACCGAACAGCCCCATCCCCCAGAAAAAGCCGATCCAGGCGCTTTGCAGCGGACGTCGGTTAAGGGTCAACCCCTGCAGGCCGATTAACGAAACAATCGCCGCCGGCCAGATGTCATAAGGAGAAAAAGCCAGCGTTCCGCTGGCTCCGAATAATAGCGCCAGCAGCAGACGTACGCGCTGGCGTTCGATTAGAGAGGCAAATACCATTTAGGTTAATCGTCCCGTGTAATTAATCTTCCAGCTTCGGCTGCGGTGCGTCATCAGGAAGTTTGACATGTACCTGGATGATACGTCGGCTATCGGCCATGGCGACTTTGAATTGGTAACCATCGATGTCAATAGACTCACCGCGCGCCGGCAGATGGCCAAAGGCCTGCATCACCAGCCCGCCAATGGTATCCACCTCCTCATCGCTGAAGTGAGTGCCATAGGCTTCGTTGAAGTCTTCAATGGAGGCCAGGGCGCGCACCGTCCAAGTGTGGCGGCTCAGTTGACGAAAATCGATATCTTCTTCTTCATCGTATTCGTCTTCTATCTCGCCGACGATAAGCTCGAGAATGTCTTCAATGGTCACCAGACCGGAGACGCCGCCGAACTCATCGATCACGATAGCCATATGGTAACGCTGGGAGCGGAACTCTTTCAGCATGCGGTCAACCCGCTTACTTTCAGGCACGACAACCGCCGGGCGTAACACTTTTTCCATGCTGAATGCCTCGGAATCGCTGCGCATAAACGGCAGCAGGTCCTTGGCCATCAGAATCCCTTCAATGTGATCTTTATCTTCGCTGATGACCGGGAAACGCGAGTGGGCGGACTCGATGATCACATCGAGGCATTCGTCCAGGGTCTGATTGCGTTTCAGGGTAATCATCTGCGAGCGGGGGATCATGATATCGCGGACGCGCTGGTCGGCGATGTCCATTACCCCTTCGAGCATATCGCGCGTATCTTCGTCGATAAGGTCGTTTTGCCCGGAATCACGGATCAGCTCCAGCAGTTCATCACGGTTTTTCGGTTCTCCGTGAAAAAGCTGGCTGAGTAACAGGGAGAAGAATCCCTTTTTGCTGTTTACTGTGTCACTACTGTGTGAATTGTCGTCGCTCATGGCGTCGTGTGGGTTCTCATGTCAGTTAATTTGTCGCTCGTCGCGCGTGTGTTCAGCGCCGGACGGCATGGGGGCCGCTCGCCGGTTAAACCGGCGGCAGGCTATTCCTTCTCGGCAATGTACGGATCCTCATAGCCCAGAGCAAGCATTATCTCTGTTTCGAGGCCTTCCATCTCTTCCGCTTCTTCATCAATGATATGGTCATAGCCCAGCAGGTGCAGACTGCCGTGAATCACCATATGCGCCCAGTGCGCTTCCAGCGGTTTGTCTTGCTCTTTGGCTTCCTGTTCAACGACCTGACGGCAGATGATCAGGTCGCCAAGCAGCGGCAGTTCGATACCCGGCGGCGCTTCAAACGGGAACGACAGCACGTTTGTCGGCTTATCCTTGCCGCGATAGGTCAGATTCAGCTCATGGCTTTCGGCTTCGTCTACCAGGCGTACGGTCACTTCTGACTCCTCCTGGAACTGAGGAATGACGGCATCGACCCAGCGTTGAAACTGGGCTTCATCCGGCAACCCCGCGTTATCTTCGCAAGCCAGCTGTAAATCGAGAATAACCTGACTCATTTCTGCTCCTGTTCCTGGGCTTCGCGTTTGCGCTCGGCGGCCAGTTCTGCTTTACGTTTTTGGTCAGCTTCTTCCCACGCTTCATACGCATTCACGATGCGAGCTACCACCGGGTGGCGTACCACATCTTCGCTATGGAAGAAATTGAAGCTGATTTCATCAACTTCCGCCAGCACCTCAATGGCGTGGCGCAGGCCGGATTTGGTGCTGCGCGGCAGGTCTATCTGAGTGACGTCGCCGGTGATCACCGCTTTTGAGTTAAAACCGATACGGGTCAGGAACATCTTCATCTGTTCGATGGTGGTGTTCTGGCTTTCATCGAGAATAATAAACGCATCGTTCAGCGTACGGCCGCGCATATAGGCCAGCGGTGCGACTTCGATAACGTTGCGCTCAATCAGCTTCTCGACCTTCTCAAAGCCGAGCATTTCGAACAGCGCATCGTACAGCGGGCGCAGGTACGGATCGACTTTCTGACTCAGGTCGCCGGGCAGGAAACCGAGCTTTTCCCCGGCTTCGACGGCAGGGCGGGTCAGCAGAATACGGCGTACGTCCTGGCGTTCGAGCGCGTCGACCGCCGCGGCAACCGCCAGATAGGTTTTCCCGGTCCCGGCAGGGCCGACGCCGAAGGTAATATCATGATCGAGAATGTTGGCGATGTACTGCGCCTGGTTTGGCGTACGCGGCTTAATCACGCCACGCCTGGTCTTAATATTGACGGCCTTACCGTACTCCGGCACGCTCTCGGCGCTTTGTTCCAGCACCCGCGCCTCTTTAATGGCCAGATGAATCTGTTCCGGTTCAATATCCTGAATCTGTCCGCGCATCGGCGCAGTATCGACGTACAGGCTGCGCAGGATATCGGCTGCCGCGTTCACGCATATCATGCGCCCGGTCAGTTTAAAGTGATTGTCACGGCGATTAATTTCGATGCCTAATCGGCGTTCCAGCTGTTTGATGTTGTCGTCAAACGGGCCACACAGCCCCAGCAGGCGTGCGTTATCCGCTGGCTCCAGGGTAATTTCACGGGTTTCTATGTTCAAGCTGTTCCTCTTTACACGTTTTGCCGGACAGCGAACGTCTCCGGCCAGTAAGGAAATTATTCACGTCATGGGAATATGGCGCAAGCATTGCGATGAATATTGGGCCGGGGAGAGGAAATACAAGGCCTGCCGGGGGCGGCAGGCCTGAACGGATCACGGCTGATAGGTTCCGACGCCGAGGTCGTTTTCTTTGCGGGTGCGGGCGATAACGGATTCCGGAGATTCCGCGATACGCAGTCCCATTTCCTCTTCGGTACGCACAATTTTACCGCGCAGCGAGTTGGTGTAGACGTCAACGATTTCGACATCGACAAACTTACCGACCATATCCGGGGTGCCTTCGAAGTTGACTACCCGATTGTTCTCGGTGCGCCCTGAGAGCTCCATGATGCTTTTGCGGGAGGTGCCTTCAACCAGAATGCGTTGGGTAGTGCCAAGCATGCGGCGGCTCCAGGCCATAGCCTGCTGGTTGATGCGCTCCTGCAGAATATACAGGCGCTGCTTCTTGTCCTTTTCCGGGACGTCGTCGACCATATCCGCCGCCGGCGTTCCCGGACGGGCAGAGAAGATAAAGCTGTAGCTCATATCGAGATTCACATCGGCAATCAGCTTCATGGTCTTCTCGAAATCTTCGTTGGTTTCGCCAGGGAAGCCGACGATAAAGTCGGAGCTAATCTGGATATTCGGGCGCGCTTCGTACAGCTTGCGGATAATCGCTTTGTATTCCAGCGCCGTGTGGGTACGTCCCATCAGGTTCAGCACCCGGTCGGAACCGCTCTGCACCGGTAAATGCAGGAAGCTCACCAGCTCCGGCGTATCGCGATAGACATCAATGATGTCATCGGTAAACTCGATCGGGTGGCTGGTGGTAAAGCGAATGCGGTCGATACCGTCGATCGCCGCGACCAGACGCAGCAGATCGGCAAAACTGCCGGTCGTTCCGTCGTAGTTCTCGCCGCGCCAGGCATTGACGTTTTGACCCAGCAGGTTGACTTCACGGACCCCCTGAGCGGCCAGCTGAGCGATTTCAAACAGAATATCGTCGCAGGGGCGGCTGACTTCTTCACCGCGGGTGTAAGGCACCACGCAGTAAGTACAGTATTTATTGCAGCCTTCCATAATCGAGACGAATGCCGTTGGGCCTTCGGCGCGCGGTTCCGGCAGACGATCGAATTTTTCGATTTCGGGGAAACTGACGTCCACCACCGGACTGCGGTTGCCGCGAACGGAGTTGATCATCTCCGGCAGACGATGCAGCGTCTGCGGCCCGAAAATAATATCGACGTAGTGGGCGCGTTGGCGAATATGGTGGCCTTCCTGAGAGGCGACACAACCGCCGACGCCAATAATCAGGTCGGGGTTCTTCTCTTTCAGTAGCTTCCAGCGGCCTAACTGATGGAAGACTTTTTCCTGAGCCTTCTCACGGATTGAGCAGGTATTGAGCAGCAGCACATCCGCTTCTTCCGCCACTTCGGTCAGTTGATACCCGTGCGTGGCATCCAGCAGATCGGCCATCTTTGATGAATCATATTCGTTCATCTGACAGCCCCAGGTTTTAATATGGAGTTTTTTTGTCATCGACTTGCTCATGCTTAAGTATATATACCCAAAGCTATTTTCTTCACCGGGAATGACTCTGCAATGTGAAGGATAGCGGGTATAAAGCCAGGATTGCAGGGCGCGTATTGTAATGCTTTGGTCGCGCCCTGACCAGTGCGAGCGTTATCACCCCGAGGTGGGGAAAAATCCGGTAAACTTAACGGATTCAGGTTTAAGGATAATTGCCATGACAATTCATGCAACAGATGTCGCCATTGTGGGTGGCGGAATGGTTGGCGGAGCCCTGGCGCTGGGGCTGGCGCAGCACGGTTTTACGGTAACGGTCATCGAGCCATCGGCACCGCCGGCATTTGCGCCTTCAGCGCCGCCGGATGTCCGTATTTCGGCGATTAGCGCCGCTTCCGTCGGGTTACTGAAAAGCCTTGGCGTCTGGGATGCGGTGCGCGCCATGCGTGCGCATCCCTATCGCCGGCTGGAGACCTGGGAATGGGAGGACGCGCATGTGACCTTTGATGCCGTCGAGCTGAAGCTGCCTGAGCTGGGTTATATGGTGGAGAACAATGTTCTGCAGCTCGCCCTATGGCAGGCGCTGACGGCGCATGAGGCCGTCAAGCTGCAGGTTGGCGCCTCGTTACAGGAGATGCAGCGGGGGGAGACCTGCACGACGTTGCGTCTGACCAATGGCGGCGAGTGTGCGGCCAGCCTGGTTATCGGCGCGGATGGCGCCAACTCGCAGGTGCGCCAGTTGGCAGGCATTGGCGTTCACGCGTGGCAGTATCAGCAATCCTGCATGTTGATTAGCGTGCAGTGCGTGCAGGAGCCTGGCAACAGCACCTGGCAGCAGTTTACGCCATCGGGCCCGCGCGCGTTTCTGCCGCTGTTCGACAAGTGGGCATCGCTGGTGTGGTATGACACGCCCGCGCGTATTCGCCAGCTGCAGGGCATGAGTATGCCGCAGCTACAGCAGGAGATTGCGCGCCACTTCCCGTCCCGACTGGGTCAGGTCACGCCGCTGAGTGCCGGGGCGTTTCCACTGACCCGTCGCCATGCGCTGCAGTATGTACAGCCGGGACTGGCGCTGGTGGGGGATGCCGCGCATACCATTCATCCGCTGGCGGGGCAGGGGGTGAATCTGGGTTATCGCGATGTTGACGCGCTGCTGGATATTTTGAGCGAGGCGAAAAGCCAGGGGGAAGCATGGGCAAGCCTGCCGGTGCTGAAACGCTACCAGGCGCGACGCAGAGCGGATAATTTTATTATGCAGTCGGGTATGGATCTGTTTTATGCCGGTTTCAGCAACGATCTGGCGCCGGTGCGCGTGCTGCGCAATATCGGCTTAATGGCTGCGGCACATGCGGGCGTTTTAAAGCGCCAGGCGCTGAAATACGCCTTGGGATTGTAAACCCGGTTCCCGGCTGGCGCGCCGCTTAGCCGGGATATCACCGCAGCGCCTTGTACATCGCCTGAATATGACGTTAACACCGTGATGCGAATTGAAGCGAATGCAGAAAACAAAAAAGCTCGCCGAAGCGAGCTTTTTTGTTATTGAGTGGCTGGGGTACGAGGATTCGAACCTCGGAATGCTGGTATCAGAAACCAGAGCCTTACCGCTTGGCGATACCCCAACGGGTGCGTCCACAGTGTGAACGACTTTTTAAAATTGGCTGGGGTACGAGGATTCGAACCTCGGAATGCCGGAATCAGAATCCGGTGCCTTACCGCTTGGCGATACCCCAACAATTCTTTCTGGATTTATCGAAATGAATCAATAAGTCCTTTATATGGTGGCTACGACGGGATTCGAACCTGTGACCCCATCATTATGAGTGATGTGCTCTAACCAGCTGAGCTACGTAGCCAAGTTTATCATGTTCTTCGATGGCTGGGGTACCTGGATTCGAACCAGGGAATGCCGGTATCAAAAACCGGTGCCTTACCGCTTGGCGATACCCCAATAACCGTCGCGGTGAACCGCAAACATCGAAGAAAATGGCTGGGGTACCTGGATTCGAACCAGGGAATGCCGGTATCAAAAACCGGTGCCTTACCGCTTGGCGATACCCCAACAAAAAATCTTTTACTTCCAGATGAGGTTATCTACAAACTTATTACGGCAGCCTTAATGGCTATCTTACAGCCTAGATATACCCCATCCGTGCAACGCTTTGGGTGAATGGTGCGGGAGGCGAGACTTGAACTCGCACACCTTGCGGCGCCAGAACCTAAATCTGGTGCGTCTACCAATTTCGCCACTCCCGCAAAAAAAGATGGTGGCTACGACGGGATTCGAACCTGTGACCCCATCATTATGAGTGATGTGCTCTAACCAGCTGAGCTACGTAGCCATCTTTTTTTCGCGTTACCTTATCGGCGTTGCGGGGCGCATTATGCGTATTGGGCCTGCGAGCGTCAACCCCTTTTTCAATGAAAATCGCCGGAATGTGACTGTTTGGTTAGGTTGCGAACAGCGTGATGGAATAATCGGCAATTATTGGTTATTTATCGCTTTTCTGCAGTAAAAAAAGCAATAAAAAAACGGACCCCGAGGGGTCCGCCGATCGTACAAAGTGATTATTTATAAGCTGACTGGTGAACGCCCACGGCGCGTCCTGACGGATCGTTCATGGTTTTGAACGCTTCGTCCCACTCAATCGCCTTAGCCGATGAACAGGCGACTGACGGGCCGCCAGGTACGCATTCGGCAGCGCTAGGAACCGGGAACAGCTCCTCGAAGATTTCACGATACAGATACGCTTCTTTGGAAGACGGCGTGTTGTACGGGAAACGGAAGCTGGCGGTTTCCAGCTGCTGGTCGGAGACCTGTTTTGCCGCCACCTCTTTTAACGTATCGATCCAGCTGTAGCCTACGCCGTCAGAGAACTGCTCTTTCTGGCGCCATGCGACGCTGGCCGGCAGATAGGATTCAAAACATTCACGCAGTATATGTTTTTCCATTTTGCCGTTACCACACATTTTGTCCTGCGGGTTAATACGCATCGCAACGTCAAGGAACTGCTTGTCGAGGAACGGGACGCGCGCTTCCACACCCCAGGCTGACATGGCTTTGTTTGCCCGGGCGCAGTCAAACATATGCAGCGCCTGCAGCTTACGAACGGTCTCTTCATGCAGCTCTTTAGCGTTTGGCGCTTTATGGAAATAGAGATAGCCGCCGAACACCTCATCAGAACCTTCGCCTGACAACACCATTTTGATACCCATCGCTTTGATTTTACGCGACATTAAATACATCGGCGTCGAGGCGCGGATGGTGGTCACATCGTAGGTTTCGATGTGATAGATAACGTCGCGGATGGCATCAAGGCCTTCCTGCACGGTGAAGTGGATCTCGTGGTGGACGGTACCCAGATGGTTCGCCACTTCCTGCGCGGCTTTCAGATCCGGCGAGCCCTGCAGGCCGACGGCAAAAGAGTGCAGCTGCGGCCACCAGGCTTCGCTGCGTTCCTGATCTTCAACCCGGCGAGCGGCGAATTTTTTGGTGATGGCGGAGATAACCGACGAATCGAGACCACCGGACAGCAGCACGCCATAAGGCACATCAGACATCAGATGGCTTTTGACGGACTCTTCCAGTGCCTGACGCAGTTCGTTTTTATCCGTGACGTTGTCTTTAACCGCATCATAGTCGAACCAGTCACGCTGATAGTACTGACGGATCTCGCCGTCTTTGCTCCACAGGTAGCTACCTGCCGGGAATTCTTTGATTGTGCGGCAGACCGGTACCAGCGCTTTCATTTCTGAGGCGACGTAGAAGTTGCCGTGCTCGTCGTGACCCATATACAGCGGAATGATGCCGATATGGTCGCGACCAATCAGATACGCGTCCTGCTCGCTATCGTACAGGGCGAAGGCGAACATCCCCTGCAGATCGTCGAGGAATGCCGGGCCTTTTTCCTGGTACAGGGCGAGGATAACTTCGCAGTCGGAGCCGGTCTGGAAGGTATAGCGGTCGCCATATTCCGCACGCAGCGCCTGATGGTTGTAAATTTCGCCGTTTACCGCCAGCGCGTGGGTTTTTTGCGCGTTGTACAACGGCTGGGCCCCGGCGTTCACGTCGACGATAGACAGACGCTCATGGACCAAAATGGCTTTATCGCTGGCGTAGACGCCGGACCAGTCCGGACCGCGGTGGCGCATCAGGCGGGAAAGTTCCAGTGCCTTTTTACGCAGCTCGACCGCGTCAGTTTTAATATCCAGTACGCCGAAAATTGAACACATAACCTTCTCCATTACCCTGTCGTGTTGTGATGTTGTGCAGACGTCGTCTTATCGCGAGGTCTCAGTGCATGTCTAAGAAAATGCCGCAAAGGAGAGGGAGGCGCAAGAGATTTACGGTCAGTAAAAGAAAAAACGCAATGGCGATTGCTGAATATTAAAAAAAGAACATGTTTTGAGCATCTTTATTGATGAATATGCAGTGACATGGCGTTTTTATTAGATGCGTCTCTTTTTTGAAGTGCGATAAATGAAAAACCACGTCCTGGGACGTGGTTTTGTTCAGAAAATATCAATTTCGGCAACGGACGGATAGATCCACGAAGGGCGGAACGGCAGGCTGTCGATATCGTCGAGCGTCGACACGCCGGAGAGAACCAAAATGGTTTCCAGACCGGCCTGGAAACCGGCCAGGATATCGGTACGCAGGTTGTCGCCGACGATAACCGTCTGCTCGGAGTGCGCCTGCATCTTATTCAGCGCAGAACGGATAATCCACGGGCTGGGTTTTCCCACGTAGAACGGCTTGCGGCCGGAGATCTTCTCAATTCCGGCACAGAGAGCGCCGCAGGCCGGATAGAAGCCGCGGCCGTGAGTATCCGGATTGGTGGCAATGAAGCGCGCGCCGTTGGCGACAAAGAAGGCTGCTTTATGCATCATCTCCCAGTTAAAGGAGCGGGTTTCACCGACGATAACAAAATCCGGGTTGACGTCGGTAATGGTAAAGCCGGCTTTATAAAGCTCGTGAATCAGCGCGCCTTCCCCGACCACGTAGGCTTTCTTGCCTTCCTGGCGGCGCAGGAAATCAGCGGTGGCCATCGCGGAGGTATAAAAGGCGCTATCCGGCACGTCGATCCCGGCGGTCGCAAAGCGGTTTGCCAGGTCCTGCCCGGTCTGGGAAGGGTAGTTGGTCAACATCACCAACGGCATATCTTTCTCAAGAATGCGTTTGATAAATTCAGCAGCGCCCGGCACGGCCACATTGTCGTGCATCAGCACGCCGTCAATATCACAGATTACGTTTTGAATGGTCATGGACAGTCCGACATCGTTGAAGAAAGGCGAAACTATATAGCCGCGTTAGCTTTCCAGCAAACGCTGGAGCAGTATACCGTTGAGCATGGCGCGTTTCACCAGCGCAAAAGCGCCGATTGCGGAGCGGTGATCTAACGTGGAGCGAACGACCGGCAGATTCTTGCGAAACGCCTTCAGTGCCTGAGCGTTAATGCAGCCTTCAATCGCCGGTAACAGCACCTTCTCTGCTTCGACAATTTCGCCGGCGATCACCACTTTTTGTGGATTAAACAGGTTAATGGCGATAGCAATGGTTTTACCCAGGTGACGTCCCACATATTCGATGACCTCGCAGGCCAGGGCGTCGCCTTTGTTAGCGGCTTTGCAGATAGCTTTGATCGTGCACTCATCCGCAGTCAGTTTACTCTGGTAGCCCTGTTCAAGAAGGTGGCGCACGCGTTGTTCGATGGCGGCGTTCGCCGCGACGGTCTCCAGGCAGCCAAAATTCCCGCAGTGACAGCGTTCGCCCAGCGGATCGACCTGAATATGACCTATCTCGCCGACGTTGCCGTTACGACCGATAAAAATGCGTCCGTTGGAGATGATTCCCGCGCCGGTACCGCGATGGACGCGCACCAGAATAGAGTCTTCGCAATCCTGACTTGCACCAAAATAGTGCTCTGCCAGCGCAAGGCTGCGAATATCGTGGCCAACAAAGCAGGTGACTTTAAAGCGTTTTTCCAACGCTTCAACCAGCCCCCAGTTCTCGACCTGAATATGCGGCATATAGCGAATCACACCGCTTTCCGGGTCAACGAGTCCGGGTAAGATCACGGAGATAGCGATAAGTTCGCGGATCTTGCGCTGGCAGCGTTCAGTAAAGGCCGCAATGATATTCAGCAGCGCATGTTCCAGCGTCTCCTGGGTACGTTCCGGCAGCGGAAAATGTTCTTCTTCCAGCGTCTTGCTGCTTAAATCATACAGGGTCAGGGTCGCGTCATAGCGGCCAAGGCGCACGCCGATAGCATGGAAGTTGCGGGTTTCCGCAATAATAGAGATGGCGCGGCGGCCCCCGGTGGAGGCCTGCTGATCGACTTCTTTGATCAGCCCGCGTTCAATCAGTTGACGCGTGATTTTAGTCACGCTGGCAGGGGCAAGCTGGCTTTGTTCCGCGATCTGAATGCGCGAAATGGGGCCGTGCTGGTCAATGAGCCGATACACGGCCGCGCTGTTCAGCTGTTTTACGAGATCAACGTTACCAATTTGAGCATGTCCGCCTGCTGTCATTCTTTACTTACTCAGTGACGACCTCGTTACCATTAACGATGGTCTTGATGATTTTATAATCGCGGGTAAAGGCGGTCAGGTTAGCGACCATTCCCGGTGCGATGCTGCCGAGCTGTTTCTCTACGCCAATGGCGCGCGCGGGGTAGAGGGTTGCCATACGCAACACTTCGTCCAGTGCGATACCGCAATGCTCGACGAGATTGCGAACGCCTTCAATCATGGTCAGCGAAGAACCGCTGAGGGTACCATTTTCATCCACGCACAGCCCGTTACGGTAGTATATTGTTTTACCAGCAAAAATGAACTGGTCAATATGCGCGCCAGCCGGGGCGGTTGCGTCAGTGACGAGGCACAGCTTGTCGCCTTTCAGGCGTTTTGCATTCCGCACGTTAGCATAATCGACATGCATACCGTCGACGATAATACCGCAGTAAACGTCCGGTTCGTCGAAAATCGCGCCAGCCAGGCCCGGTTCACGCCCGGTGATGTACGGCATGGCGTTGTACAGATGGGTGGCGAAGGTAATGCCCGCGCGAAAACCGATTTTCGCTTCTTTCAGCGTGGCATTGGAGTGGCCTGCGGAAACCACGATCCCGGCAGCCACCAGTTTACGAATCACTTCGGTACTGACGCGCTCAGGGGCGAGAGTCACTTTGGTTATTACATCCGCGTTTTCACACAGGAAATCGACCAGCGCAGCGTCCGGCTTACGCACGTAGTCCGGGTTGTGCGTGCCTTTTTTCACGATGTTCAGCCACGGGCCTTCAAGGTGCAGACCCAGCGCCTGGTTCGGATGTTTTTGCAGGTACTCGCGCATGACGCGCACGCCCTGTTTCATCAAATCATCGCTGGAGGTAATCAGCGTCGGCAGATAGCTGGTGCAGCCGGAACGTTCGTTAGCCTTTTGCATAATTTCCAGCGTTTCGACGGTAACTGCGTCAGGGCTGTCGTTAAACTGCACGCCGCCACAACCGTTCAGCTGGACGTCGATAAAACCGGGGGCCAGAATGGCGCCATTGACCGAGCGTTGCTCAATCTCAGACGGTAAATCAGCCAGTGAACAGATACGTTCGATAAGGCCATCAGCGATGATAATCGCATGGTCATCCAGAATTTCATGACCGGTATAAATCCGGCCTTGGGTTAATGCATACATTACGACCCCCGGTTCACACGCGCTCTGCTGCAGGCTGGCTTCTGTATGGTTGCTCTGATGCCGCCTGGCGGAGCTGGTGTAGCAAAAAAATGAAATGTCCTGCGGACAGGCCGCAGGACGAGACTACCTTACAGCCCTTTGACGTTTTCGGCTTCTAATTCATTGAAGTATTTCAACGTCTTCACTTTCAGCTCCATGGTGGACGGCTCGTCGCAGACGATCACCGCTTTCGGGTGCAGCTGCAGACAGGTAATGGTCCACATATGGTTGACGTTGCCTTCAACCGCTGCCTGCAGCGCCAGCGCTTTCTGGTGACCCAGTACCAGAATCATCACTTCTTCCGCATCCAGCAGGGTGCCCACGCCCACGGTCAGCGCATATTTCGGCACCAGATCCACGTCGCCGTCGAAGAAACGGGAGTTTGCCACGCGGGTTTCATGGGTCAGGGTTTTAATACGGGTACGGGAGGCCAGTGAAGAGGCCGGTTCGTTGAAGGCGATATGCCCGTCGTTGCCAACGCCGCCCATAAACAGGTTGATTTTACCGTAGGAGCGGATTTTTTCTTCATAACGGCGGCATTCTGCATCGATATCTGGCGCATTGCCGTTCAGCAGGTTAATGTTTTCCGCCGGAATATCAACGTGATCAAAGAAATTACGATGCATGAAGCTATGATAGCTTTCCGGATGCTCTTTCGGCAGACCGACATATTCGTCCATGTTGAAGGTCACAACATGTTTAAAGCTAACCTGGCCTGATTTGTGCATTTCAACCAGCGCTTTGTAAGCGGTCAGAGGCGTACCACCGGTAGGCAGACCCAGGACAAACGGACGGTCCGCCGTCGGTTTGAACGCGTTAATGCGGTTAACGATGTGGCGAGCGGCCCATTTGCCGACTTGTTCAGCGGTTACCAGGGGGATCAGTCTCATTCTTCACCTCTATAGTTAAATTAGAACCTGGCGGATTGGCGCCGGCATACTATTAAGAGTATTACAGTCACTACGACGAGCGGGGTCAATCCGTGTTGATTTTTTGAATGATAAAATAAGTTTTCGATGTTAGCCAGTCGCAGGGAGGGGTTAATACGATATTTGGTGATTATAGTCACAAAAAATACGCATTTAATTTGCGATACGAATTAATTTTCCACACACTTTGCAAGTAAGTTAAAAAACCAACCTGGTTACACAATAAAAAAGTGGCTTTGAATGAGCCTTATCGGGGTCTCATAGGGGGAATAAAGTGAGTATTCTAGGTTATCTACAAAAGGTTGGCCGCGCGCTTATGGTGCCGGTCGCCACGCTGCCGGCGGCAGCGATATTAATGGGTGTCGGTTACTGGATTGACCCGGTAGGCTGGGGTGGAGACAACGCGCTGGCGGCGTTCTTCATTAAATCCGGTTCCGCGATCATCGACAACATGTCCGTACTATTTGCCATTGGTGTGGCTTATGGTATGTCCAAAGATAAAGACGGCGCTGCGGCGCTAACCGGTTTTGTGGGCTTCCTCGTGTTGACCACGCTCTGCTCTCCGGCTGCGGTTTCCATGATCCAGAAGATTCCGGCGGATCAGGTTCCGGCTGCATTCGGGAAAATCAGCAACCAGTTCGTGGGGATCCTCGTAGGGATCATTTCCGCGGAGCTGTATAACCGCTTTAGCAGCGTTGAACTGCCGAAAGCGCTCTCCTTCTTCAGCGGCCGCCGACTGGTGCCGATCCTCACCTCTTTTGTGATGATTGTTGTCGCGTTCATCATGATGTACATCTGGCCGGTTATCTTCGACGGTCTGGTGAACTTCGGTGAGCATATCCAGAAACTGGGTTCCGTCGGTGCGGGCGTGTATGCGTTCTTCAACCGTCTGCTCATTCCGGTCGGTCTGCACCACGCGCTGAACTCCGTGTTCTGGTTTGACGTTGCCGGTATTAACGATATCCCTAACTTCCTCGGCGGCGCTCAGTCCATCGAAGCAGGTAAAGCGGTTGTGGGAATCACCGGTCGTTACCAGGCGGGCTTCTTCCCGATCATGATGTTTGGTTTACCGGGTGCGGCGCTGGCTATCTACCACTGCGCGCGTCCTGAGAACAAGGCAAAAGTGCTGGGTATTATGATGGCGGGCGCCTTTGCCGCCTTCTTTACCGGGATCACTGAACCGCTGGAGTTCTCCTTCATGTTCGTGGCGCCGGTGCTGTATGTCATTCACGCCGTGCTGACCGGTATCTCCGTGTTCATCGCTGCCAGCATGCACTGGATTGCCGGTTTCGGCTTCAGCGCCGGTCTGGTGGATATGGTGCTGTCGTCCCGTAACCCGCTGGCGGTCCACTGGTGGATGCTGATCCCGCAGGGTCTGGTCTTCTTTGTTATTTACTACGTGGTCTTCCGCTTCACCATCACCAAATTCAACCTGATGACCCCGGGTCGCGAACTGGCCGTTGCCGGTAGTGAAGCGGATGGCCAGGATGTGAATGTCAGCAGCGGCAGCGAGCAGGATGTTGCAGGGCTGGCACGTCAGTACATCGCTGCAGTCGGCGGTTCTGACAACCTGACCGGTATCGATGCGTGCATCACCCGTTTGCGTCTGAACGTTAAGGACTCTTCACTGGTGAACGAAGCGCTGGCGAAACGTCTGGGCGCGTCTGGCGTTATTCGCCTGAACAAAACCAGCGTACAGATCATTGTCGGCTTCGTGGCGGAAAAAATCGCTAACGCGATGAAAACGACGGGACCCGTGGCGGCGGCAGAAGCCAACGCGGCACCGGCCGCGGCCGCTCCGACTGCAAAACCGCAGGCCGTGGCTAACGCCAAAACCATCGCCGCGCTGGTATCGCCGATTACCGGTGATATCGTTGCGCTGGAGCAGGTGCCTGATGAAGCCTTCGCCAGCAAAGCGGTCGGCGATGGTGTGGCGGTGAAACCGACCGACAAAACCGTCGTGGCTCCGGCTGCCGGTACTGTCGTGAAGATCTTCAACACCAACCACGCGTTCTGTCTGGAAACGGAAAATGGCGCGGAAATCGTCGTCCATATGGGCATCGATACCGTGGCGCTGAACGGCCAGGGCTTCAAACGTCTGGTTGAAGAAGGCGCGGAAGTGCAGGCTGGCCAGCCGATTCTGGAAATGGATCTGGACTTCCTGAATGCCAATGCCCGTTCCATGATCAGCCCGGTCGTGTGCAGCAACAGCGACGATTACAGTGCGCTGGTGATTCTGGCAACCGGTAAGGTTGTGGCAGGTCAGACGCCGCTGTATGAGATTAAAGGCAAGTAAGGCTCCTGAGTAGCGTTTATGCCTGAGCGGCGGGGGGAAACCTCCGCCGCTTTTTTTTCGCCCATCTGACCCCATAATCTTCTTCAGATACGTATTTTCAGTAACTAATAGTTGTCTCTACGCCCCGCTTGTAAGATCATGTGCCGTTATACGTTGTTTACGCTTTGAGGAACCCACGATGAGTGAGGCAGAAGCCCGCCCGACTAACTTTATTCGTCAGATCATCGATGAAGATCTGGCTACTGGTAAGCACACCACCGTTCATACTCGTTTCCCGCCGGAACCGAACGGTTATCTGCACATTGGCCATGCGAAGTCTATTTGCCTGAACTTTGGTATTGCTCAGGATTATCAAGGCCAATGCAACCTGCGTTTCGATGACACCAACCCGGTGAAAGAAGATATCGAATACGTGGAGTCGATTAAAAACGACGTGCAGTGGTTAGGTTTCCACTGGTCCGGGGATGTTTGCTACTCGTCTGATTATTTTGACCAGCTGCACCAGTATGCCGTTGAGCTGATTAACAAAGGCCTGGCCTATGTTGACGAACTGTCGGCGGATGAAATTCGCGAATATCGCGGTTCGCTGAAAGCGCCGGGTAAAAACAGCCCGTATCGCGATCGCAGCGTGGAAGAGAACCTGGCGCTGTTTGAAAAAATGCGTGCCGGTGGTTTTGAAGAGGGGAAGGCCTGCCTGCGTGCGAAAATCGATATGGCCTCGCCGTTTATCGTCATGCGCGATCCGGTACTGTACCGCATTAAATTTGCCGATCATCATCAGACCGGCAGCAAGTGGTGCATCTATCCGATGTACGACTTCACGCACTGCATTAGCGATGCGCTGGAAGGCATTACGCACTCCCTGTGTACCCTGGAGTTCCAGGACAACCGTCGCCTGTATGACTGGGTACTGGACAACATCAGCATCCCGGTTCACCCGCGTCAGTACGAATTCTCGCGTCTGAATCTCGAATATACCGTGATGTCCAAGCGTAAACTGAACCAGCTGGTTACCGAGAAGCACGTAGAAGGCTGGGATGACCCGCGTATGCCGACCATTTCCGGTCTGCGTCGTCGCGGCTATACCGCCAGTTCTATTCGTGAATTCTGCAAACGCATTGGCGTGACCAAGCAGGACAACACCATTGAGATGGCGTCACTGGAATCCTGCATCCGCGAAGATCTCAACGAAAACGCTCCGCGCGCCATGGCCGTTATCGACCCGGTTAAGCTGGTCATCGAAAACTACCCGCAGGATGCAAGCGAGATGGTGACGATGCCGAATCATCCGAATAAACCGGAGATGGGCAGCCGTGAAGTTCCGTTCAGCGCGGAGATCTGGATCGACCGTGCCGACTTCCGTGAAGAAGCGAATAAGCAGTACAAGCGTCTGGTGCTGGGTAAAGAAGTTCGCCTGCGTAATGCCTACGTGATCAAGGCCGAGCGCGTAGAGAAGGATGAAGAGGGCACGATCACCACCATCTTCTGTATCTATGACGCCGATACGCTGAGCAAAGATCCTGCCGATGGTCGCAAGGTGAAGGGCGTTATCCATTGGGTCAGCGCGGCGCACGCGCTGCCGGTGGAAATCCGTCTGTACGATCGCCTGTTCAGCGTGCCGAATCCAGGAGCGGAAGAAGACTTCCTGACGGTGATGAACCCTGAATCGTTGGTGATCAAGCAGGGCTTCGCTGAGCCGAGCCTGGCCGCAGCGGAGGCCAGCAAAGCCTATCAGTTTGAGCGTGAAGGCTATTTCTGTCTCGATAGCCGCTATGCAACCGCAACGCATCTGGTGTTTAACCGCACCGTTGGTCTGCGTGATACCTGGGCTAAAGTCGGCGAGTAAATTTTTCGTCGCGGCCTGGCCGTCGTCTCTGTGTAAAAACGCCGCATGTAGCGGCGTTTTTTTTTATTTTGGAATCAGTGAATTAAGTTCGTTATTTTCGCGATGCGAATTAATCTTGTTTGCTGTTTGTCATATCTGCCAGACCTGCCACTCCTCCCGCCGGTACCTAAAACGGCTGTAAGCGCTTTCATTCGTTATTTTCTTTCGATTTAGTAATTACTTACGCGTAAAAAGTATGAGACCTGATATTGTTACAAAAAGAAATAGAATATGTGCGCTTTGTCATAATCTTAAGCTTTGATCGGCGAAAGAGATTGATAATTCGCGTCACGAAAAATAGTCTATCAGCAGTGGTTACGCGGCTTTTACCGCTCCACCTTTTTAGCAGTCTTATTTATTTTTTCGCGGCTTGCCTTTGGCTCCGCGTTTTTAAAACGTCAAAGAGGATATGCACATGCGTACGTTTAGTGGCAAACGTAGTACGCTGGCGCTGGCTATTGCCGCCGTCACCGCGATGTCGGGCTGGATCGTTGTTCCGCAGGCCAGCGCAGCAGGTTTTATTGATGATTCCACCTTAACCGGCGGCATTTACTACTGGCAGCGTGAGCGCGACCGGAAAGATGTGACCGACGGCGATAAATACAAAACCAACCTTTCCCATTCGACCTGGAACGCCAATCTGGATTTCCAGTCCGGCTATGCCGCTGATATGTTTGGTATTGACGTGGCTGCCTTCACCGCGATTGAAATGGCGGAAAGCAGCGAAAGCGGTCACCCGAACGAAATTGCCTTCTCCTCAAAAAATAAAGCCTACGACGAAGATTACTCTGGCGATAAGAGCGGGATCAGCCTGTATAAAGCTGCGGCGAAATTTAAATATGGCCCGGTATGGGCTCGCGGCGGTTATATCCAGCCAACCGGGCAAACGCTGCTGGCTCCGCACTGGAGCTTTATGCCGGGTACTTACCAGGGTGCTGAAGCCGGCGCCAATTTTGATTACGGCGATGCCGGCGCGCTGAGTTTCTCCTATATGTGGACGAACGAATACAAAGCGCCATGGCACATTGAGATGGATAAGTTCTACCAGAACGACAAGAAAACCAAAGTCGATTATCTGCACTCACTGGGTGCCAAATACGATTTTAAAAATGACCTCGTGCTGGAAGCGGCGTTTGGTCAGGCTGAAGGCTATATCGACCAGTATTTTGCCAAAGCCAGCTATAAATTTGATATTGCCGGAACGCCGTTAAATACCAGCTACCAGTTCTACGGCACCCGCGACAAAGTCAGTAACGGCGGTACGAACGATATCTACGACGGTACCGCCTGGCTGCAGGCGCTGACCTTTGGCTACAAGGTTGCTGATGTCCTCGATCTGCGTCTGGAAGGCACCTGGGTGAAAGCTGAAGGCCAGCAGGGCTACTTCCTGCAGCGTATGACTCCGACCTATGCTTCCTCCAACGGTCGTCTTGATATCTGGTGGGATAACCGCTCTGACTTCAACGCCAACGGTGAAAAAGCGGTATTCTTCGGTGCGATGTATGACATGAAGAACTGGAATATGCCGGGCTGGGCGTTCGGCGCGTCATACGTGTACGCGTGGGATGCTAAACCGGGCAAAATGTCCACGCCGGACGCTTACTACAACCCGGACAAACGTCTGGAAGAGTCCGCCTATAGCCTCGATGCCATGTACACCGTCCAGGACGGCCGCGCGAAAGGGACGTTGTTCAAACTGCACTTTACCCAATACGACAACCACTCCGATATCCCGAGCTGGAGCGGTGGCTATGGCAACATCTTCCAGGACGAGCGTGACGTGAAGTTCATGGTTATTGCCCCGTTCACTATTTTCTGATGCCGCAGCGGCAGGCGTAAACCTGCCGCAAGCCTGAGAGGTCGAATATGAAGAAGCTATTACTCATCGCGGTTATGGCATCGGGCCTGGTAGCCTGCACGCAGTCCCCCGCACCGAAGGAAGATACGAAGTTAAAAGATGCTTATAGCGCCTGTATCAATACGGCGGAAGGGAACCCGGACAAAGTGGAGGCCTGCCAGAGCGTGCTGGACGTGCTGAAAGAAGAGAAACAGCATCAAGCGTTTGCCAACCAGGAAAGCGTGCGCGTTCTGGATTACCAACAATGTATTCAGGCGACCCGTACCGGCAATGACCAGGCGGTGAAAGCACGTTGCGATCGCATCTGGAAGGAGATTCGCAGCAACAACACGCAGCCCTGATCGCAGGCGCCAGACATCGTCAATAAAAACGCCTGATGGTTAACATCAGGCGTTTTTCATGGCGCGATCCTGTTTACAGCGGCGCGACCGGAGCAGGGGACTGATCGTAACCGCCCCAGACGGACTGATCGAACTCAATCACCGATCCGGTCATTAACCCGGACTCATCGCTGGCGAGGAAGGCGACCGCGCGCGCAACCTCTTCCGGCTGAATCAGACGGCCAAAGGGCTGTGAGGCGGCGGCTTTTTCCAGCCAGTCATCCTGCGCACCGTGATAGGTCTTCATGATGCGGTCTTCACCTTCCGAGGCCATCCAGCCGATATTCAGCCCGTTTACGCGGATCCGGTTGCGTAACAGCGCGTAGGCGGTGTTGCGGGTTAACGTCGCGAGGGCGCCTTTTGATGAGCAATAGGCGGCAATAAACGGCTGGCCGGCCAATGATGACATGGAGCAGATATTGACGATGCTACCGGTAATGTTTTCCCGGCGCATAATTTTGATCGTCTCCTGCATCAGAAAGAACGGGCCGCGTACATTGGTGGCGAAAATGCTGTCAAAGCGCTCCGGCGTGGTATCAAGAATCGATCCCCGGTCGGTCATTCCGCCTGCGTTGACCAACACATCCACCCGCTTGAATAACTCATCTGCTTTGGCGATCACCGCGCGACAATCGTCTACCGAAGAGAGATCGGCACGCACAAACGTCACCTGGGCTGCCGTACGGCTCATAATCTCGTCGGCGACGAGACGTCCTTTTTCCTGGTTTCGACCACAGATGATGATGCCGCTGGCACCATTTTCGGCCAGCTGACGAGCGATAGCAGCACCCACACCCTGGGTGCCACCGGTGATAACGGCGACTTTGCCGGCGAAATTATTCATGGTTATGCCTCTTTATCTACGTGTTGTGTTGTGGTCAGAAGCCGACACGTTGCTGCTGGCGTCCGGTAAGATGTTCGGTGTAAGCCTGGTTCACGGATTCACGGGCGCTGACTTCCGGCACCCCGACATCCCACCAGGCATCCCCTGGTGTCCAGCTACAGGGATGAGTGGCGATAGAGATGACGGTCGTACGGTCATTTCCTTTCGCCCACTGAATGGCCGCTTCCAGCTCTGTCAGCGTATTAACCTTGCGGGCGCAGGCACCCATCGATTGCGCGTGAGCGACAAAATCAACATGAAAAGGCTCCTGCACCCGGCAATCTTTCAGCAGGTTATTAAACGATGCGCCGCCCTTGGCGTTTTGCAGGCGGTTGATCACCGCATATCCCCCGTTATCGCAGACGATCAGGATGAATTTATGCCCGGAGAGGACGCTGGAGTAGATATCCGAGTTCATCATCATGTAGGTGCCGTCGCCGATCATCACGATGACATCGCGATCGAGCCCCGCCATTGCGACCCCCCAGCCCGCGGAAAGCTCGTAACCCATGCAGGAGAAGCCGAACTCACAGTCGAAGGTACCCGGATTTTTCACCCGCCAGCCTTTGACCAGCTCGCCCGGTAGCCCGCCGGCGGCGCTGATGATGTAGTCTTCCGGCGCCGCCTGCGCATTGACGATACCCACGACCTGGGCGTAGGTCGGGTCATCTTCCGCCGGAGTCGGCTCCTGTTTTTCGGCGATCAGCGCATTCCACTTCACGAAAGCCTGACGTCCTCTCTCCAGCCACGCGGCGTCTGCCCGCCAGTTGCCCAGCGCCGCGTGTAAATCATTGAGCCCTTCGCGAGCGTCGCACACCAGCGGCAGCGACAGGTGCTTATGCGCGTCGAAACGCGCGGCGTTGAGGGTAATAAACTGCGCGTCATGGCTGAATACGGTCCATGAGCCGGTGACAAAATCCATCAGCCGGGTGCCGATAGCGAGGATCACATCGGCATTGGCCGCCAGCTCATTGGCGGAAGTGGAGCCGAGAATGCCAATCGGGCCCATATGCAGCGGATGGTGATGAGTGAAAGTGCCTTTGCCGGCAATGGTTTCCACCACCGGGATCCCATGTTCTGTGGCGAAATTTTCCAGCGCGCTTTCTGCCTGCGAATAACGCACTCCGCCACCGGCGATAATCAACGGACGTTGCGCCCGCTGCAGCCGTTCTGCGGCGAGGGCCAGCTGTACCCGATCGGCCCGTGGGCGCGCCGTCAGATGCACCCGCGGCTGAAAGAAGGCGTCCGGATAGTCATACGCCATCTCCTGCACATCCTGGCAGATACCGATAAACGCCGGACCACAGTCGCCGGGATCGAGCATGGTGGCGACCGCCTGCGGCAGAGAGGAGAGGAGCTGCTCCGGGTAGGTAATGCGATCCCAGTAGCGGCTGACGGCTTTGAACGCGTCGTTAACCGTTTGGGTTGGGTCGTTAAAGTGTTCTACCTGCTGCATCACCGGATCCGGACGACGGCGGGCGAAGCTATCGCCACAGATCATCAGCAGGGGTAAGCGGCTGGTATGGGCGACACCTGCCGCCGTCAACAGGTTAGTCGTGCCCGGTCCGATGGACGCGGTGACTACCATAATCTGCCGCCGAACCATCGCTTTAGCAAAACCGACGGCGGCAAAAGCCATGGACTGTTCATTCTGTCCACGCCAGGTCGGGAGGGTTTCCTGTGCGGCTTCCAGGGCTTCACCTAAGCAGGTGACGTTACCATGACCAAAAATGCCATAGACCCCCGGAAAGAGAGGAACCTGTTTCCCGTCCACCTCTGTAAACTGATTGCTCAGATAACGGACGATTGCCTGAGCCGCCGTACAACGAACAGTAGCCATGCTTTTACTCACTCTAAAAGGGGATGCCGTCTAAGGACATCCTGGTTACGGGTGACAGCTTTTATTGCTTTATGTGCTTGTCTAGCAATAAAAGTTGCAAAAAAAGGCTGTGGTTACCCCTTCCCGGCAGACCGGGAGAGGGGGATATCTCATTCTCCATCAGTCGCGCTGGCGTTTACGTCCCATGCTCGCGTGCTGGGCTTGCTCAGTCAGCGTTTCTAGCCGTGGTTCTGCTTCCTCAGGCGAGAGCGCCGACGCTAATGCCATCGCAATGCTTTGTGCCAGGCACACCGGGGCCGCCAGCGACCGCGAGAAGCTGTACTCTTCTTCGGGGATGGTAAACAGAACCCGGGCATTTTTGGCCAACGGCGAAAGCGGGCTATCGGTCATGGCGATGACAGGGATCTGCCGGATAGCCGCTTCATCGGCGATGGCAATCACCTCTTTGGCGTAATGGCGAAAAGAGATGGCAAGCAGTACGTCGCCTTCACGCATATTGCTGGCTATCTGTTGGGCCAGCCCCCCGGAGGAGTCCAGCAGGCAAACCCGGCGATTCAGCATGGTCAGCAGATAGCGCATGAGCTGCGCTACCGGTTCCGAACGTAACTGACCGGCGATAAAAATCGTATCTGCCTCTTTTAACAACCGGGCGGTAACATCCAGGTCCCGCTCGCTGACATTGCTTAATAGCTCCTGCAGGGTGGCGATATCACGGATCACCAGGCTTTGCAGAAAACCCAGATTGCCCTGGTGCTGATTTTTTTTCAGGTCGTTTTCCAGCGCGGTAATCCGCTCATTATATCCCGGTGCCGCCGTCGCCAGCCGGGTCTGGAAGACGCTCTGCATCTGTTTAAATCCGCTGTAGCCGAACGCCTGGGCAAAACGGACCAGCACCGAAGGGTGCATACCGCATTTCGCGGCTATGGCGTTAATCGACTCCAGCGCCACGGTATTGGGGTTTTGCGTAATGTAACGCGCGGCCTGTTGAAAGCGCTCCGACAGCTGGGGATAGCGGCGGGTGATTTCATTCACGATCTGCTCATAGTTGCGATGAGGGATCGTGTTATCCGGCAGCTGGTTGTGTTTTTTCTGACTCATTTGATGGTCTTCCTGGACAGTACACCGTTATGCCTGCACGTTACTGCAATAAAAATTGTGAGTAAAAGCTCATCTGCAATTATTTCTATCCGATCGTTCGGCTGCAGGGAAAAAACTTGGATGAAATTTGTGATTGCTATCGTAAAAATAAATTTTCATTTTTATTTATTTTGAAATAAACGTTGCGATTTCGTTTTTTATCTCACTGATTTTTATTGATTAAATACACATCCCCCTCGTTTGTTTTGTCATAAATCCCCTTGTTGCAATTTTTGTTGCTTATAACCTATGTTTGCAATTAATGGTGATTTTAAGGCAGGAAAGCAGCCGGAGGCATGACGACAATGTACGACGATTATGGGCAGTTTATTGCGGGAGAGTGGCGTCGGGGGAGCGGTCCGCAATCGATCGCGGTATGCGATCCGGGCAATGGGCAGATTATCGGCCAGATTACGGCGGCGGCAGAAAGCGATACTCAGGATGCGCTGCGTAGTGCCGGGCAGGGACTGGCGCTTTGGCGAGAAACCCTTGCCTGGCAACGTGCCGATATCCTGCAGGCCGTGGCGCGAGAAATGGTGGCGATGGCGCCGGAGGCCGCGCTGACGATCTCCCGGGAAAGCGGTAAACCGTTGGCACAAGCGAAACGTGAGTGGGAGCTGTCGGTCGATCAGTTTGTCTGGTATGCCGAAGAGGCGCGGCGTATCTACGGTCGCATTATTGAAAGCCGCGTACCGGGCGGGCGTCTGGAGGTACACCATGAGCCGGTGGGGATCGTTGCCGCGTTCACCGCCTGGAATTTTCCGGTGGTGCTGGTGGCGCGTAAGCTGGCTCCTGCCCTGGCGGCCGGTTGTGCGGTGGTGCTGCGTCCCTCCAGCGAAGTTCCTGGTTCGGCGATGATGATTTTTGAGTGCTTACGCCGGGCGGGTCTGCCCGCCGGCGTGGCGAATCTGGTGATCGGGCCGACCTCTGCTACCTACGAGCCGCTGGTCAGTTCGCCGCTGGTGAAGAAGATCTCGCTCACCGGGTCGACCCGGCTGGGGCAGCAGATGATCCGCGACTCCGCCGCCACAATCAAACGCCTGAGTATGGAGCTGGGGGGGAACGCACCGGTGATCGTCTGGCCGGATGCCGACATCGATAAGGCGCTGGATCTCTCGGTAGCCACCAAATTTGCCAACAGCGGCCAGGTGTGTGTGACCTGCGATCGTTTCTATGTCCATGAGAGCTGCTATGCCGCGTTTGTCGACGGCTTTGCCGCGCGCGCCAGCAGACTGAAGGTCGGCTATGGTCTGGAGCCGGATACGCAAATGGGGCCGTTGATTCATCCCCGCCGTCTGGAGGAGATGGCAAGCATCGTTGAGGATGCCAGGCGTAAAGGCGGCCGGGTGGTGACCGGTGGACGGCGTATCGAGTGCAATGGCGGCTATTTCTTCGAACCGACGGTGATTGCCGACCTGCCGGATGAGGCGCGGGCGCTGGCCGAAGAAAACTTTGGCCCGATTGCCGCCATCACCTCTTTTGGCGATGACGATGATCTGTGGGCGCGGGTCAACAATAGCGGCTTTGCGCTTTCCGCCTATGCCTTCACTCGTGACCCGGCCAGGATGCGTGAAACCGTCGCCCGTTTCGAATCCGGTATGGTAGGGATCAACAGCTATGCGCTGGCGGCGGCTGAAGCGCCGTTTGGCGGGATCAAAGCCAGTGGCATGGGGCGGGAAGGGGGAAGCGAAGGTCTCCTCGACTATATGAATGTCAAGCTGGCACAAATTGTGGTGTAAGGAGCAGCGATGAAAACGAATAACATCAAAGCCTGCTGGGCGGCGGGGATACCGGTGCTGAACGGGTGGCTGAGTATCGCCAGCGCTTTCAGTGCCGAAATCATGGCGGAGCAGGGTTACGACGCGTTGACGATCGATCTGCAGCACGGTTTTGTCGGGTATGACGATGCCAGGCCGATGCTGCAGGCGATGCGCGCCAGCGGCGTGGCGCCGATGGTACGCGTGCCGTGGCTGGATCCTGGGATGATTATGAAGGCGCTGGACGCCGGCGCCTGGGGGATCATCTGCCCGATGATTAACACTGCGGAGCAGGCGCGCGAGCTGGTCTCCTGCGTACGCTACCCGCCTGCCGGTAGCCGCAGCTTTGGCCCAACGCGCGTGACGTTTTCCGCCGGCCAGGATTACGGCCAGCATGCCGATGAGCAGGTCGTCTGCTTCGCCATGATTGAGACCGCAGAAGCCGTACGCAATCTTGACGCGATTCTCGATACCCCCGGTCTGGATGGCGTTTACATCGGCCCGGCGGATTTAACCCTCGGTCTGACCGGACGTCGATACCGCACCGGCTTCGATCGTGAAGAACCGGAGATCGTCGCGGCAATCCAGCAAATTCTCGCGGCGGCCCACCGCGCCGGAAAGCGCGCCGGTTTGCATAACGGCACGCCAGAGTACGCGGCGAAGGCCGTCAGCTGGGGATTCGATCTGGTCACCGTCTCTAATGATGTCCAGCTGCTGCGTTCCGCGGCCGCCGCCAGCGTTCAACGCTTTCACCAGCTGCAGGGGAACACCTCGCCGGCCGGGAGCGTTTCGCCGAAGGGAGGTTACTGATGCCGCATGTTCTGGTGGCCGGGAAAATTCATCCCGCAGGAATTGAGCTGTTGCGTAGTGCGCCGGGAATTACCGTCGAACTGATTTCGCCGGTGAGCGTCGACAGCTATGCGCCGTTTTTGCCGCAGGCCGATGCCTTATTGATTCGTACCCAGCCGCTGACCGCCGTAGAGATTGCGAGCGCCCGGCAGTTGAAGATCGTCTCACGTCACGGCGTAGGTTATGACTCGGTCGATATCGCAGCGCTGAGCGCCCGGCACATTCCGCTGGCGGTGGTGGGCGATGTGAATTCGCGTTCGGTGGCGGAGCATACCCTCGCGCTGCTGCTCGCGTTGGCGAAGCGGGTCTGTTACTTCGACCAGGCGATTCGTGCAGGAGACTGGAACAGTCGTAATACCTTTTCTGCCGTCGAACTGGCGGAGAGAACGCTGTTTATCCTCGGATTCGGCCGTATTGGCAGGGAGGTTGCCCGACTGGCGCAGGCTTTTCGCATGAAGGTGGTGGCCTGGGATCCTTACGTGGCCGACAGCGCGTTTGCCGATCTCGGCGTTGCCCGGGTTCGGGATATTGACGCCGGGCTGCAGGAAGCGGATGCCGTCACTGTACATCTGCCGCGGGTAGGCGATCGGCCGCTGATCGGCCGGGCGGAACTGGCGCTGCTCAAACCCGGGGCATTGATTATTAATACCGCCCGGGGGGGAATTATTGATGAGGACGCGCTGGCCGGCGCGCTGGCCGCTAATCATCTCGGCGGGGCGGCGCTGGATGTTCTGGAATGCGAACCGGCGGATCTGGCCTCCGCGCTGCTGGAACAAAAAGAACGCCTGATCCTGACGCCGCACAGCGCCGGGTTGACCGGCGAAGCGGCGATGCGCATGTCGGTGTCGGCGGCGCAGAATATTATCGATTATTTCAACGAATGCCTGGAACCGTCGCTGGTCGTCAACCCTGAAGTGCTGGCGATCAATGCGGTGATGAACCCATTACCTTGAAGCCTGAAGATCCTGTGGAGAATACCATGATAAACGTTGCAGTCCTTGGCGCCGGGCGTATCGGCCATGTCCATGCGGCTAATGTAGCCGGTCATTGCGATGCTGTGCTGGCGGTGGTTGCCGATCCCTTTATTGAGAATGCGCAGAAACTGACGGCGGCATATGGCGGAAGAGCGATAAGCGATCCGCTGGAGGCTATCGCCGACCCGACCATCGACGCGGTGGTGATCGGGACGCCGACGGATACCCACGTGAGCCTGATGCTGGCGGCAGCCCAGGCTGGGAAGGCGGTGTTATGTGAAAAGCCGGTCGATCTGGATATTCAAAAAGCGCGTGAAGCCCAGCGGGTGCTTGGAGAACGCGCCTCCCGGGTGATGTTGGGGTTTAACCGCCGTTTTGACCCGGGTTTTAGCGAAATTCACCAGCGTCTGCGGGCGGGAGAGATTGGCGAGCTACATCAGCTGCTGATTACCAGCCGCGATCCTGGCCTGGCCCCGATGAACTACCTCAAACATTCCGGGGGCATATTTCGCGATATGGCGATCCATGATTTCGATCTTGCGCGCTGGATCCTTGGCGAGGAGCCGGTGGAAGTCTTTGCCAGCGGTAGCCGGCTGTTTGCGCCCGAACTGGAGGCGTTGGGCGACTACGATACCGTGATGGTGCAGCTGCGTACCGCTTCCGGCAAGCAGTGTCAGATTAACTGCAGCCGACAGGCGGTATATGGCTACGACCAGAGGATTGAAGCCTTTGGCGCCGGCGGCATGTTGCTTAACGACAATCAGCGTGAGACCAGCGTACGCCGCTACGGCGCACAAGAGACGGAAGTTCGTGGCCCGCTGCTTAATTTCTTTATGCAACGCTATACCGACGCCTATCGTCTGGAGATGGCGGCATTTATCCGTGCGGTAAAACAAGGGGGAGATGTACCGGTGAATATTCACGATGGCTGTGCGGCATTAGCGCTGGCAGACGCTGCACAATTATCGGCGGATACCCGGCAGGTCGTACAATTGAATTAACAGTTTTCTACAAAATATATCTGGATGAGTTGATGCCGCTGGCTATTTCCCCATGGTGGGACGGTGAACGCTTTGCTGAATATAGCCATTCAACGTAACCTGCCGGAAATTTTATTTATATTTTCGGCACACATTTAAAGCTAATCATTTATCTGGAAGATGAACATGAAAAAAATAACCTTACTGTGCCTTGCCTCGTTATTAGCCAGTCCTGCCGCCATGGCTCTTCAGGTTGGCGTAACGATGGCGCAAATGGATGATGTTTTCCTTTCACGGCTGCGCGGTTATATTGCCGAACGGGCAAAAACCTATCCCGATATGAAGGTGCAATTTGAAGATGCTCAGGGGGCGGTCGATAAATCGCTTGGCCAGGTGCAAAGTTTTATTAATGCGAAAGTCGACGTCATTATCGTTAATCCGGTCGATACTCAGGGGACAAAGAATATTACCGATGCGGCTCGCGCCGCGAAAATCCCGCTCATCTATCTCAACCGTATGCCCTCTGATTCGAAAATGGGCGATGGCGTAAGCTATATCGGCAGCGACGAGATCGAAGCCGGACGCATGCAGATGCAGTATCTCGCTGACATGGTGAAGGATCGCAAAAGCGTCAACGTCGCGATTATGAAAGGGCTGTTAAACAATGACGCTACCCGTTTCAGAACCCAGGGGGCGAAAGAGGTGATTGCTAAACACCCGAATATGCATGTGGTGCTCGAAGATACCGCGAAATGGATGCGTGAAGATGGTATGAATCTGATGAATAACTGGATACTTACCGGCGAGAAAATCGATATTCTTTCTGCTAACGCTGATGAAATGGCCATCGGCGCGGCGATGGCCATTAAAAGTAATGGCATGAAGGTGGGTAAAGATATTCTGGTGGGTGGGACCGATGGCGGAAATAATGGCCTGCAGGCCATGAAAACCGGCATGATGACCGTGACCGTATTTCAGGATGCCAAAGCCCAGGCCTTCGGGGCCGTCGATATGGCTGAGAAAATATCGAAAGGGGAAAAGGTAAAAGATATTGAATTTATCCCCTTCCAGTTAATTACCCCAGAAAATTATCAAAAATTCATGAACCATTAATAATGGATTGTCCGACGGTCAATGAGTGCACTGGTGATATTCACAAGTGCACATTTTATGACGGAGTTTTTATGCTTACGATGAAAGGTCCAGGCGTTTTTCTTGCGCAGTTTGCTCGCGATGAAGCGCCTTTTCATTCTCTGAACGCGATCGCCGGTTGGGCGGCGGAAAAAGGGTTTAAAGGGGTGGAGATTCCCAGCTGGGATGCGCGCCTGATTAACCTTGAGCGCGCGGCGGAGAGCCAGACCTATGCCGATGAAGTGCTGGGCATCCTCGATGAACACGGGCTGGCGTTGACCGACCTCGCCAGCCACCTGCAGGGACAGCTGGTGGCGCTGCATCCGGCCTTCGATCTGCCTGCCGATAGCTTTGCCCCGGCGGCGCTGCGCAATAATCCCCGGGAGCGCCAGCAGTGGGCAAGCGAGCAGCTGCTGCTGGCGGCAAAAGCTTCACGGCGGCTGGGCCTGACGAAGCATGTCACCTTTTCCGGTACCCTGCTGTGGCCCTATCTCTACCCCTATCCGCAGTGGCCGGAAGGGTTGATTGAAGAGGGGTTTACCGAGCTGGCCCGCCGCTGGACGCCGATCCTCAATGCCTTTGACCAACAAGGCATCGATCTGTGCTACGAAATTCATCCCACCGAAGACCTTCATGATGGGCTGACCTTTGAGCGCTTTCTGGAAAAAACCGGCAACCACCCGCGCTGCAACATCATGTACGACCCGAGCCATCTGATCTTGCAGGGAATGGATTACCTGACCTACATCAACCATTACCACGAGCGCATTAAAGCATTTCACGTTAAGGATGCCGAGTTTCGCCCGGACGGCAAAACCGGCGCCTACGGCGGCTATCAGCCGTGGAGTCGCCGGGCGGGACGCTTTCGTTCACCGGGAGACGGGCAGATCGACTTCGGGGCGATCTTTTCAAAACTGACCGGTTATGACTTTGACGGCTGGGCGGTTCTGGAATGGGAGTGCTGTTTTAAGAATCCGGAAGATGGCGCCCGGGAAGGGGCGCAGTTTATCGCGGAACACATCATCAAGGTGACCGATCAATCCTTTGATGATTTCTGTAAATCCTATGCCGATCGTTCGGTAAACCGAAGCATTCTCGGACTATAAGAGGGCAAAATGAGCAGACAAACTTTGCAGGGACGGCGTATTCGCTTAGGAATGGTGGGCGGCGGAGAGGGGGCTTATATCGGCGGAATTCATCGCTTTGCCGCCCGGCTTGACGATCGCTACGAGCTGGTGGCTGGCGCATTTGACGTCGATGCGGAAAGGGGACGGGCGTTTGCTCTCGACAATTTGATCGCCGAGGATCGTGCCTATACCGACTATCAGAGCATGGTTGCCGCCGAAGCGGCCCGCGAGGACGGTGTCGATATCATCGCTATCTGTACGCCGAATTTTACCCATTTCCCGATAGCCCGCGCCTGCCTTGAAGCGGGGATAGATGTCATTTGCGAAAAGCCGCTCACCACCACCCTGGCGGAAGCGGAGGCGCTGCAGGAGATCGTGGCGCGAACCGGGCGCTTCCTCGGCGTGACCTATACCTATTCGGGTTACCCGATGGTTGTGGAGGCGCGTGCGCGGATCGCGGCAGGTCTGCTGGGCAAGGTACGTACTGTACAGGTGGAATATCCGCTGGAGTGGATGGCCACCGGCGTGGAAATGAAGAATAATCAGCAGGCGGCCTGGCGGGTCGATCCGCTGAAAAACGGCCGCGGCGGATCGATTGGCGATATCGGTACCCACGCCTATCATCTGGCGGGCTATGTCACAGGGTTGAAGGCGCAGAGCGTGCTGGCTGACTTAGCCACTTTCGTTGAAGGCCGTGCTCTGGATGATAATGCCCATGTGCTGATCCGCTATGAAGGCGGCGCGCGTGGAATGCTGTGGTCTTCGCAGGTGGCGATCGGCTGCGCCAACGCGCTGCGTCTGCGGGTATTTGGCGAAAAAGGCAGTTTGATCTGGTCCCAGGAGCAGCCCAACGAACTGGTTTTCACTCCGTTAGAAGGGGTGACGCAAATCATTAAGCGCGGGCGCGCGGATCTGGATGCGCTCACGCAAGCGCGTACCCGCACGCCGCCGGGCCATCCTGAAGGCTATATCGAGGCGTTCAGCAACCTCTACAGCGGCTTCGCCGCAGCCTTGCATAGCCGTGAGGCGCAGCAGGCGCTCAGCCTGACGGGTGCCGCGGTACCGCAGGTGTATGATGGTCTTAAAGGCGTGGCGTTTGTCGAGGCGGTTGTCGACAGCCATGAGCAGGGGTCGCTGTGGGTCACGCCAGCATACCGCTGAGGCGATGTGGATGCGCACTCTTCACCGACTGCGCATCTTCCTTTCAGGTATACATATTGAACCGGGTGATGATGTTGATCCGTGAATAGGGTTTGAGCGAGTCGCCCTCAGGGATAAAACCGTGGAAGGCCAGCAAAGAGCGGAATGCGGTCTGCGCATCCAGCTGCAGATTGTGTTCTATCAGCGCATCGATTTTCCCCGCCTGCATCAGTGCCCGGTTTTCCCGGTCAAAATCATGGCCGATAAAGGTCTTTATGCGTCGGTTTCTCTCGGCGAAGGCGCGGATAATCCCCGCGTTACCGCCGCCGACGGTATAGACCGCTTCGGTATGCGGATGAGCATCAAGGTACTGGCACAGACAGGCGTACATCTGATGGTCAATGCCCAGTCCGCCGGCGACGACATTGATGCTGTTGCGCGGGGCAAACTGTTCAATTCCCGAGATAAATCCGGCAATACGCTCCCGCTCTCCGATGAAATCATTGCTGCCGGTGACGGCGGCGATTTGAGTGCTGTCGGCGCCCAGCCACTTTGACATCAAAAATGCCGCGGCTTTGCCCGCATCAACATTATCCATGCCGATGTAGCGCAGACGGGCGCTGGACGGAATGTCGGTGACGATGGTGACAACCGGCACGCGGCGTTTGAGCAAAGCGTCGATGGTGGAAACCAGCGAGGGGGAGTTCATGGCCTTTAAAATCACGCCGTGGCTGCTGAGCGCGCATTTTTTCAGCAGCGCGTTCATCTCTCGCTCGCTGATGTCCTCGTAACAGTGGAAGCGGAGCTGAATGCGAAAGGGGTTAAAGCTGGCTAACTGGCTGCTGAGCGCCTCCCTGACCAGCTCGCTAAAGCGTTCAGGGGTATGCATGATGACATCGAAATAGATCGTTCTTCCCTGGGCGAGCCCGGACTTTTGCAGCAGTTCCAGATCGGCCAGAGCCTGCTGAATGCGATGCAGCGTTTGCGGGTGTACCTGCCCCCGATGATGTAGCGCCCGGTCGATCGTGGCGAGACTCAGTCCTGACTGAGCGGCTATCTGCTTTTGGGTAAATTTTGCCATCGATCACATGAGGTTTTTATGAGGTTTTTTTGAGGTTCTTGATGTGGAGTCTAGCTGCTAAGTTATTTCTTAACAACGTTCGTTTTCGAGACGTTGAACAAAAAAATAACCGCCGTCTGGCACCCTTACCCCGTGGAGCTACTCATGACATCGCAATATTTTGTCCGACCCGATCGGGCCTCAGTTGAGGATTTCAACATCTTCTGTCAGCAGCAGGTGAACAAACAAGACTATCCGCTGGTCAGCGAAGTCGCTGAGGAAGTTCTGATTTACGACCATGACGTGTTAGCGCAGGCCGCGGCGACCAATAAACATGCGGTATTAAGCGAGCTACATCAGGGGCTCTCTTACGGTCCCGGCGTGCTGGTGGTACGCGGGCTTTATCAGGATATGGATGTCATCGACCGCGCTTCGGCGGTGTTTGAAACCATCATGGCCGATGAGTCTCGCACCCGGGTTCAGGCTGACCACTTTTCTCGCGCGGGGAACAATGGCCGGATCTGGAATGCGTTACAAAAGCTGGCGGAGCGTAGCCCGCAGACCTTCTGCGACTACTATGCTAATGAAATGCTTGGGTTAATTTGTCAGGCGTGGTTGGGACCTGCGTGGCGAATGACCGCTCAGGTTAACCAGGTACGCCCTGGCGGCGAAGCGCAGCAGCCCCATCGCGATTATCATCTCGGCTTTCAGCAGGGCGAGTTTGTTGCCGAGTTTCCCATCCCTGCGCAGATTCTGTCGCAGTATTTGACGTTACAAGGGGCGGTTGCGCACAGCGATATGCCGCTGGCGTCAGGGCCTACGCGCCTGCTGCCGTTTTCGCATCAGTATGAGCTCGGCTACATGGCCTACCGCCAGCCGGAGTTCGTCGACTACTTTAACCAGCACTATGTTCAGTTGCCGCTGCAAAAAGGCGACGGGCTGTTTTTTAACCCGGCGTTGTTTCATGCCGCCGGGAACAACACGACGACTGATCATGTTCGCACCGCTAATCTTTTGCAGATCTCCTCGGCGTTCGGCGTCCCGATGGAAGATGTGAACCATGAGCTGGTGTTGAAAAAAATCTATCCCCAGCTTCAGGACGGGCAATATCGCGCGGGCGATTTTCAGGCACTGATTGCCGTGGCTGCCCGGGGCTACTCATTCCCCACCAATCTTGATACCGACCCGCCATTAGGTGGAATGGTCCCGAAAACCCAACAGACTCTGGTGCGGGAAGCGCTGGCAAACCGGTGGGATGAGGAACAGTTTACCCGTGCTCTCGACGAGCATACCGCGCGCAGAAAAGGGTAGGCGTTTGCACATAAAAAAAGCCAACCGTCAGGTTGGCTTTTTGTGGTCCGCGCGGTGGGAAATTACTTTTCCAGCGCGTCGTGTGCATGTTCATCTTCGCGGCAGTCGCCTTCCGCACAGTGGCCGTAAAGATACAGGCTGTGGTTGGTCAGACGGATGCCATGGCGGTGGGCGATTTCACGCTGACGCGCTTCGATAGACTCATCGCTGAATTCGATCACTTTGCCACAATCGAGGCAAATAAGGTGATCGTGATGGTGCTGCTGGGTCAGTTCGAAAACAGATTTACCGCCTTCGAAGTTGTGACGAGTCACAATGCCAGCATCATCAAACTGGTTCAGCACGCGATAAACAGTAGCGAGACCAATTTCTTCACCCATGTCGATCAGGCGCTTGTATAAATCTTCCGCACTGACGTGATGGTTATCCGGTTCCTGCAGGACTTCCAGGATCTTTAATCGTGGAAGTGTGACTTTCAGGCCAGCCTTCTTTAATGCGGTATTGTTGTCAGTCATGCGGAATCTGTCCTGTTGCTAAACGATCTACTTCCATCAGCGGAAGTAATACAGAGAATCACCCGATGCAATGCGTCTCATTATAGAACTGCCATCGTTAAATGAAAACTGCAAGTATCGGGCCTTGTATGCTGTCAAAAACGAGGTCCCAGCTACAAACTGCGTCACCTGACCTCGTTAAATCAGAGGACATTGTACAGATATGTGATTAAAAGTTAAAAACTTGTAGCTATTAGTTTGATTGCTTCTATCTATTAATGCGGCGAAATTTAACGGTAACGCCGCACAATCATCAGGCGTTTTTGATTTCTTCGAGATGCAGCTCTTCAGAGACCTGCTTAACCCACTTAGTCACGCGTTCGTTGGTCAGCTCCGGCTGGCGGTCTTCATCGATAGCCAGACCGACGAAGTGATCGTCATCCGCCAGGCCTTTAGAAGCTTCAAAATGATAGCCCGCAGTCGGCCAGTGGCCAACGATGGTGGCGCCGCGCGGTTCAATGATGTCGCGGATGGTGCCCAGCGCGTCACAGAAGTATTCCGCGTAGTCTTCCTGATCGCCGCAGCCAAACAGCGCAACCAGTTTACCGTTAAAGTCGACCTCTTCCAGCGTCGGGAAAAAGTCATCCCAGTCGCACTGAGCTTCACCGTAGTACCAGGTCGGAATGCCGAGCAGCAGGATGTCGTAGGCTTCCAGATCTTCTTTGCTGCTCTTGGCAATGTCGTGAACATCAGCAACATCTTTACCAAGCTGCTTCTGAATCATTTTTGCAATATTCTCGGTGTTGCCCGTGTCGCTGCCAAAAAAGATGCCGATGATTGCCATGAGTAAAATAACCTCTTGAAACTTAATGATGTGGTAGTGGCGTAATGCCCGCAGATAACGGCAATCATAGCAGAACAGGAGAGGGCGCGGAAACAGCAATCACGCCCGACTGCACACTCTGCTACATGAAAGTGTTTTTTTGAGGATTTTCAGGCTTTATCCCGGCTGTGCAGGGTTGCCAGCTGGTTCATCAGCATCTCTTCGATCAAATCGCTGCGGTTCATATTGCGAGCTTCCGCCAGTTCGTTGAGCGCATCAACCGCTTCAGCGTTGAGTTTTAACTCCACACGCTTCAGGCCGCGAACTTTATCGCGTTTGAGCTGATTGCGTTTATTTATGCGCAGTTGTTCATCGCGCGAAAGCGGATTGGTCTTTGGTCTACCCGGGCGACGCTCGGTTGCGAACAAATCTAATGTCGTACGGTCCGTTTGTTCTTTTGCCATGATTCAGAGTGACTTCGGGGAAACAAGTTGCCGGGCTATAGCCGACACAGATAGCGCGCCATAATACATCAGGCGAACCGCTGCGCCAACGACCGCGGGCATTCTGCAGCGCGGTCGGGCAGTTTTTAGCCAGTTAAGCCTGCAAAGCGGTCAGATAGCGACGAATGGCGCGCAGGACGGCTTCCGGTTTCTCCGCATGTACCCAGTGGCCGGCGCCGGCGATGACGTGCGCCCGCGCCTGTGGGAACTGGGCGAGCAGGGTATCGCGATAGTCATCGGTGACGTAGGGGGAGTTGCCTCCCGGGATGAACAGGGTTGGATGAGGCCAGGCAGGAACCGTTTGCCAGCCCACGATGTGCGGATATTGATCCCATAACACCGGCACGTTGAAGCGCCACTGGCCATCAACGAAGGATTTCAGCAGAAACTGAATCACGCCTTCTTCCTGTAGATGTTCGCGCATCACCGTGGCCGCCTGCTGACGGGACGCGGCGCCGGCGTCGGTGACGGCATTGATGGCGTTGAAAATTTCATCATGACGACGCACGTGATAGTCCACCGGAGCAATATCAATGGCGACCAGGCCAGCGATGCGCTCCGGCGCCAGCGCGGTGAGCGCCATGACCGCTTTTCCGCCCATCGAATGACCAATAAAGGTGGCTTTCTCTATCTGCCGATCGTCAAGAGTATCGAGCAGATCCTGCGCCATCGCCGCGTAGGTCATCTCCGGCGAACGGGGAGAAAGACCGTGGTTACGCATATCAACCTGCAAAATATCGTAGTCGTTCACCAGGTCGCGGGCGAGGATGCCCAGGTTGTCGAGACTGCCAAACAGACCGTGGACCAGGACAACCGGGGAATTATTGTGCGGATTTTGTGCAGATTGCGTGCGGCTATTTAATTTCATGGCAAAGTTCTTTTTTTCGCTTCGTCGGGTTAGGGTATTATGTTGGACATTCTGCCATCCGGCTGCAAGACCCAGAGCTATCTGAGTTTTACCGCCATCCTGGTTTGACGCTATCCGCGGTCAGGATTTGTCCTTATAATCCTGACAACTTGTATTCAGAATAAGATATCGCACTGGATTAAGATGAAAACAATTGAAGTTGATGATGATCTCTATCGCTATATTGCCAGCCACACCCAGCATATTGGCGAGAGTGCATCCGACATTTTACGGCGCATGCTGAAATTTTCCGCCGTTTCCCAGACTGCCGCACCGGCTGTAAAAACCGCTCCGGCGCCGGCAGCGACGCCTGCCGTCGAAGCGAAGCCCGTGAATCCGGCGAAAGATAAAGTCCGCGCGATGCGCGAGCTGCTGTTATCTGATGAATACGCCGAACAAAAACGCGCGGTGAACCGCTTCATGCTGGTCCTGACCACGCTGTACTCCTTAGATAACAAAGCGTTTGCTGAGGCCACCGAGTCTCTGCACGGGCGCACCCGCGTTTACTTTGCCGAAGATTCGCGGATCCTGCTAAAAAGTGGTAACCAGACCAAACCCAAACAGGTTCCTGGTACACCGTGGTGGGTTATCACCAATACGAATACCGGTCGTAAGTGCAGCATGATCGAACACATCATGCAGTCGATGCAGTTCCCAGCGGAATTAATTGAGAAGGTCTGCGGCACGATCTAGTTTTATTCACCTTGCATCAGAAGGATCAGGCAATGGCAATCGATAAGCGTGCGGGTCAGCCTGCACAACAGAGTGATTTGATTAACGTCGCTCAGCTGACCGCGCAGTACTACGTACTGAAGCCGGAAGCGGGCAACGCGGAGCATGCGGTGAAGTTTGGCACCTCTGGCCATCGTGGCAGCGCAGGGCGCCATAACTTCAATGAGCAGCATATTCTGGCGATCGCTCAGGCGATTGCGGAAGACCGCGCGAAGAACGGGATTACCGGTCCCTGCTACGTGGGTAAAGATACCCACGCGCTCTCCGAACCGGCCTTTATTTCGGTTCTGGAAGTGCTGGCAGCCAACGGCGTTGATGTTATCGTGCAGGAAAACAACGGTTTCACCCCGACGCCGGCCATTTCCAATGCCATCCTGGTGCACAACAAAAAAGGCGGTCCGCTGGCGGACGGCATCGTGATTACGCCGTCGCATAACCCGCCGGAAGATGGCGGTATCAAGTACAACCCGCCGAACGGCGGCCCGGCGGATACCAACGTCACCAAAGTGGTCGAAAATCGCGCCAACGAACTGCTGGCCTCGGGTCTGCAGGGCGTCAGGCGCCTCTCCCTCGACGCGGCACTGGCATCCGGTCATGTCAAAGAGCAGGATCTGGTGCAGCCGTTTATCGAAGGACTGGCGGATATCGTCGACATGGCGGCGATTCAGAAAGCCGGCCTGAAGCTCGGTGTCGATCCGTTAGGGGGTTCCGGTATCGAATACTGGAAACGCATCGCCGAGTACTACAAACTCGATCTGACTATCGTCAACGATCACGTCGATCAAACCTTCCGCTTTATGCACCTCGATAAAGACGGCGCCATTCGCATGGACTGCTCTTCGGAGTGCGCGATGGCAGGGCTGCTGGCGCTGCGCGATAAGTTCGATCTGGCGTTCGCTAACGATCCGGATTATGACCGTCACGGCATCGTCACGCCGGCAGGTCTGATGAACCCGAACCACTATCT
>NZ_MTEG01000103.1:0-927 GCF_002108615.1 Klebsiella sp. YJ | reverse complement strand
CTCCGCTCAATAGCGACACCCGCTATGTACAGGCGCATTTATGCGTCGTACATAGCGGGTGTCGCAGGTGCTGATTTGGCGGAATAAAAAACACCGGGACTGACCGCCCCGGACCCCGCCAACGGTGACCGGACAGACAAAAAATTTGCCTGCCCGGTCACCGTTTCACATCATGGCGAGGAGGCGGGATCTGAAACGGTGTGATGAAAGTGCAGATGAGGTCAGACGATGCAGGTCGGTGAGTCCGTGGTGAACGCGATAGTGGAATACCACGCACAGGGCAGTGAGGAGGCGCATGCAGAGGAAAACAGGATGTTCCTGCGTTATCTGCGCGAGTTAACGGGAACACAGCGTGTGGCGGTTGAGGTGGCCAGGAAATATTTTTCGCCGGTGAGGGGCTGATATGAGCTACCTTTTTCTTGTCGCCGGCACCGCACCAGGTGCGACGGTCCTTTTACAGTGTTGTCCTCATTTGACGGGCCTGGATGGCCCGTTCTTTTATGCTTTTAACGTCCGGGGCCCTTTTCTCGGCCGAAATCACCTACTATGCAGTGGTGTGAATAGCCATGCATATGCGTAAAATAAATCAGGCGCGTTTCTGGCGGTTTTCGGTGTACTTGCCACCACCTTTTGCCCGTTAACCACCAGAAACGCCCTGAGGCCGTTTTCGCGGTGCGCGTAAGAAGACGTTATGGTAAATCGGTGGCTTTATTTCGATCCTTCATGCTTCAGGGGCTGTATCACTTTGCTAGTTTTAGTTTTGTGGTTTCGGCTTGGATTCCGAGAAGATCGTGGAGGTTATTGTTGATAGCAAATTTTATATCTTCAAAACTTGCATCAATCATGAGTACCTCATCCACACCTCGTAAAAAAATTTTTGTTTTTGAGTTACCACATGATTTTATTAAGATAATTTCATTTTTTTTT
>NZ_MTEG01000102.1:0-945 GCF_002108615.1 Klebsiella sp. YJ | reverse complement strand
GCTGAAGCAGTCGCACGGAAACTGGGAATAGATGAGGTTGAAGCCGGGATTCTGCCGGATGGCAAAAAAGCAGTGATAACCCGACTGAAAGCGTCTGGCCATGTGGTTGCGATGGCCGGAGACGGTGTGAATGATGCCCCGGCGCTGGCAGCGGCTGACGTGGGAATAGCCATGGGAACGGGTACAGATGTGGCAATTGAAAGTGCCGGAGTCACCCTTCTCAAAGGCGACTTGATGATACTGAACAGGGCCCGTCATCTGTCAGAAATCACCATGAAAAATATCCGACAGAATCTGTTTTTTGCATTTATCTACAACGCACTTGGCGTGCCTGTGGCTGCAGGCCTGCTTTATCCTGTGTATGGAATACTGCTGTCGCCAGTTATTGCGGCGGCGGCCATGGCTCTTTCCTCCGTCAGCGTCATTGTGAATGCGTTGCGTCTGAAAAGTGTCAGGCTCGGGAAATAACACTGAGTGAAGGGGCTGTTACGAACAGAAGGAGTCCAGTATGAAAAGTACCACCTATGCGCTTATTGCTGTCGCCGCGATCGCGGCATTTGCCCTCCTGCGCGAACACTGGTCACATGTGGCAGGTTACTGGCCATATCTGTTATTGCTGGTCTGCCCGCTAATGCATCTTTTCCACGGCCACGGAGGGCATGGAGATCATCAACATCAAGGAAGTGAAAACGATAAAAAAAATTAATCCGGCAGACGGGGCCGCGTCGCGGCCCCGTTATCAGTCCAGGTATCGTTCGTAGTCTCTGGCATGCGCAAAGGCATGCTGTTCAAGTTTGTTATCAGCGGGTGCCGCTGCCCGGAACGCCAGTGAGTTAACAGGATTGTTATTGATGACCAGCTCGTAATGCAGATGAGGACCGGATGAACGTCCGCTGTTACCGGATAACGCAATAGCGCCTCCCCGGGTAACCCTGGCCCCTTTAG
>NZ_MTEG01000101.1:0-947 GCF_002108615.1 Klebsiella sp. YJ | reverse complement strand
GAATGATCGGGCGCATATGCCAGGTGTTTTGATTTTTCAGCGAGAAATTGTATGGCTTCTTTAAAGATAAAATATGCTGCAATAATTATCAGCAGCCTCATAGCAGGAGGGCTGATATCGGTTACTGCCTGGCAGTATGTAAACTCATCACAAAAAACAGTACAAACCGAACAAAAGGCACCGGAGCGAAAGGTACTTTTCTGGTATGACCCGATGAAACCGGATACCAAATTTGATAAACCCGGAAAATCTCCCTTTATGGATATGGACCTGGTGCCAAAATATGCTGATGAAAGCGGCGATAAAAGCAGTGGCGGGATCCGTATCGATCCAACGCAGGTTCAGAATCTGGGATTAAAAACGCAAAAAGTCACGCGAGGAATGCTGAATTATTCTCAGACAATCCCGGCTAATGTCAGTTACAACGAGTATCAGTTTGTCATTGTGCAGGCGCGCTCTGACGGTTTCGTCGAAAAAGTGTATCCCCTGACGATTGGCGATCATGTGAAGAAAGGCACTCCGCTTATCGATATCACCATTCCTGAATGGGTTGAGGCACAAAGTGAGTTCCTGCTGTTATCCGGTACAGGCGGTACGTCAACCCAGATAAAAGGGGTTCTGGAGCGACTTCGTCTAGCTGGTATGCCGGAAGAGGATATTCAAAGGCTGCGTTCAACCCGCACAATCCAGACCCGTTTTACCATTAAAGCACCTATTGATGGTGTCATTACTGCGTTTGACCTGCGCACCGGAATGAATATTTCGAAAGATAAAGTAGTGGCTCAGATTCAGGGGATGGACCCGGTCTGGATCAGCGCTGCAGTGCCAGAATCTATCGCATATCTGCTGAAAGATACGTCGCAGTTTGAAATTTCGGTACCGGCTTATCCGGATAAAACATTCCATGTCGAAAAATGGAACATTCTTCCCAGCGTGGATCAGACAAC
>NZ_MTEG01000100.1:0-947 GCF_002108615.1 Klebsiella sp. YJ | reverse complement strand
GTTGTCTGATCCACGCTGGGAAGAATGTTCCATTTTTCGACATGGAATGTTTTATCCGGATAAGCCGGTACCGAAATTTCAAACTGCGACGTATCTTTCAGCAGATAGGCGATAGATTCTGGCACTGCAGCGCTGATCCAGACCGGGTCCATCCCCTGAATCTGAGCCACTACTTTATCTTTCGAAATATTCATTCCGGTGCGCAGGTCAAACGCAGTAATGACACCATCAATAGGTGCTTTAATGGTAAAACGGGTCTGGATTGTGCGGGTTGAACGCAGCCTTTGAATATCCTCTTCCGGCATACCAGCCAGACGAAGTCGCTCCAGAACCCCTTTTATCTGGGTTGACGTACCGCCTGTACCGGATAACAGAAGGAACTCACTTTGTGCCTCAACCCATTCAGGAATGGTGATATCGATAAGCGGAGTGCCTTTCTTCACATGATCGCCAATCGTCAGGGGATACACTTTTTCGACGAAACCGTCAGAACGCGCCTGCACAATGACAAACTGATACTCGTTGTAACTGACATTAGCCGGGATTGTCTGGGAATAATTCAGCATTCCTCGCGTAACTTTTTGCGTTTTTAATCCCAGATTCTGAACCTGGGTTGGATCGATACGGATCCCGCCACTGCTTTTATCGCCACTTTCATCAGCATATTTCGGCACCAGGTCCATATCCATAAAGGGAGATTTTCCGGGTTTATCAAATTTGGTATCCGGTTTCATCGGGTCATACCAGAAAAGTACCTTTCGCTCCGGTGCCTTTTGTTCGGTTTGTACTGTTTTTTGTGATGAGTTTACATACTGCCAGGCAGTAACCGATATCAGCCCCCCTGCTATGAGGCTGCTGATAATTATTGCAGCATATTTTATCTTTAAAGAAGCCATACAATTTCTCGCTGAAAAATCAAAACACCTGGCATATGCGCCCGATCATTC
>NZ_MTEG01000099.1:0-1044 GCF_002108615.1 Klebsiella sp. YJ | reverse complement strand
TATCTGCTGAAAGATACGTCGCAGTTTGAAATTTCGGTACCGGCTTATCCGGATAAAACATTCCATGTCGAAAAATGGAACATTCTTCCCAGCGTGGATCAGACAACCCGTACGCTTCAGGTCCGTCTCCAGGTTTCTAATAAGGATGAGTTTCTCAAGCCGGGCATGAATGCCTATCTGAAACTGAATACCAAGAGCCAGGAGATGCTGCTGATACCAAGCCAGGCCGTTATCGATACCGGCAAAGAACAGCGCGTGATTACTGTTGATGATGAAGGCAAGTTTGTGCCGAAACAGATCCACGTTCTGCATGAATCACAGCAACAGTCCGGCATTGGCTCCGGCCTGAATGAAGGCGATACCGTGGTGGTCAGTGGCCTGTTCCTCATTGACTCCGAAGCCAATATTACGGGCGCGCTGGAACGTATGCGCCACCCTGAAAAAACAGAAAACAGTATGCCAGCAATGTCTGAGCAGCCTGTAAATATGCATTCAGGGCACTGAGGAGACGACGATGATTGAATGGATTATCCGGCGCTCTGTCGCCAACCGTTTCCTGGTCATGATGGGCGCACTGTTTCTCAGCATCTGGGGCACATGGACGATAATTAACACGCCGGTCGATGCGCTGCCTGACCTGTCAGATGTGCAGGTCATTATTAAAACCAGCTATCCCGGACAGGCCCCGCAGATTGTAGAAAACCAGGTCACCTATCCGCTTACCACCACCATGCTGTCCGTACCTGGCGCAAAAACCGTGCGTGGCTTTTCACAGTTCGGTGATTCGTATGTGTATGTCATTTTTGAAGACGGCACCGATCTGTACTGGGCCCGTTCGCGCGTGCTGGAATACCTGAATCAGGTTCAGGGCAAACTGCCTGCGGGTGTGAGCTCTGAAATCGGCCCGGACGCCACGGGAGTGGGCTGGATATTTGAATATGCCCTTGTCGATCGCAACGGAAAACACGACCTTTCAGAACTGCGCTCTCTGCAGGACTGGTTCCTGAAATTTGAGCTGAAAACCATCCCGAACGTGGCTGAGGT
>NZ_MTEG01000098.1:0-1087 GCF_002108615.1 Klebsiella sp. YJ | reverse complement strand
AGGAGATGTATGGGTCCACCACATATTGCAATTTTTACTCTCACGTAAAATATAGTCCACTGGCGTCATCAGTTCGAGTGATTTATGTGGCCTTTTGCTGTTATACAGCACCAGATATTCAGCCATTCTTTGATTAAACAAATTCAGGTCCTCAAAAAGCAACAATTCATTGAATTCAATAAATTGTTCTCTAAGTGTCCGGTTAAATCGCTCACAGGTCGCATTCATTTTCGGTGTGTACGGATAGGTCCAGATGTGTTTAATCGAGGCTTCCTGTAGCGTTTTATCAAAGTTACCGAGGAACTCCTTACCGTTGTCAGTGACAACTTGTCTGATAGCGACAGGAAAGAGCTTTGTGGCCTTGCTGAAGAAATGGCTGGTAATATCGCTGTTGAGTGAAGGGACCGCCAGGGCCAGCGCATAGTCGCTGTGCTCGTCGATCATGGTAATGATATAGCGGCGTAGGTCCCCCATCCTGAGTTCAATCGCGTCCATCCCTATGAGTTCGCCTGTTTTTACCGGGCGGTATTGTTTTGGTCTTCTGGGCTTCACTGAGCGTTTTTTTATCAACCGGGCTTTGCCCCTGGCGCTGAGGCGTACGGGGATCATCCGCATTTTATCGTGAGCACCAGCAATGATTCTTCCAATGGTTGACGTGCTGGGACAGGTAAAATGCCGCGCTTCACACCATGGTTTCAGCCTGACAAAAATCTGCTCTTTGCCGAGATTGGGTAACTCAGTTCTCAGACGCCTGATCTCCTTGAGTACATCAGGATGCCAGTGCCTTGAACGGCGAACCAGAGGGGCTTTGCTTCTTGGAATTAGTGCTTCTGGACCACCGGTGCGCAGTAACCGGCGCCACCAGTAGAGTGTTCGCGTTGATACGTCAAAAGCATCAGCTGCGGCACGGATCCCGTGCTTATCCCAGAAGTTCAGAGCCTTCATTCTTAACTTCGCAATCTCGGGCATAAGAGAGTGTTTCATCGCATAAGCAGTTGCTCGGTAATACCCAAAATAGCCGACACCGATATGCTGCATCAACATCTGGCAATCCCTCCTTTAGTGTTCTGAGGCAATTGCAATATCT
>NZ_MTEG01000097.1:0-1105 GCF_002108615.1 Klebsiella sp. YJ | reverse complement strand
CTCGTTGATTTCCGTGACGTAATGTACGACCTCTCTCAGACGCTGAACTGTGAGTTTTTCAGTATTTATGACCTGTTCGACACCTGGACGGAAATGAACGGGCTTGGCTGCTTCATTGATAACCTGCACCCGAGCACCGTTGGCGGAAACATGATCGCTTCATCCCTTAATAACGCGCTGATTAAAGGCTAAAAAATATGAGCACAATTTATATTCCAAAACTGGGCGACATTGTTATTCCTGGTAGCCACCCGAAAAAAGGGCATTTTATGCTGCCCGACTTGCCTGTCACTACCGGACTGAAAGGTATGCATGTCCAGGGCGGTAATGCCGCGCTGAGCATCAGGAATCTGGCTGACAGCTCCACTCCGCTGACCATGGTAGGCACACCGACAATTTCCCCGACCTTTGGCGCTGTGTGTAACTTCAGCAACTGTTTTGATACAGGCAGGGTATCTACCAGGAACCAGACCCATATCGTGATCTGTAAGCCGGTAAAACCGACAGCGTCCACCGAGCAGCAACAGGCGTTCATGATGGGTAACTACAATTACTCTGGATCGCCGATCGTCTACCGGGGGGATGGCCTTGCTTTCATGTTTTCGTCGCAGAGTTTGTATGGTGCCTTTGTTGAAGACAACAATGCCACCCCGACCAACATGATTAATAACTTCACGACCAATTATGACGTGACGAAATGGGCGGCCTTTGTGTCACTGATTGATGGCGATAATAACATTGCCAGAATCGGTGGGCGGCAGGGAGGTGCGCTTGCATGGCAAGGTTCACGTACGCTAACCAACAGGACTGCTTACACTGGCAGAACCATCAGGATAGGGTCGCATCATGCTGGCGCAGCGTATCCGGCAGGAGCGGATATCACTATGGGAATGGAGCTGATTTTTGAAGCAGCGCTAACACAGGCCGAAGTGGCTTCTGTTATCGACAGTATCAGTGCGTATCTGAATGCGGCATGGGGCATTAACGATTTGGGTTAATACAGTGATTGTAGAGACTTGCGGCTGCCATGAAAATTGATAGGCGAAACCCCTCTTGATCTGAGGTCTCGATAAAACTACTGTATATAAAAACAGTGTGCGCCGGG
>NZ_MTEG01000096.1:0-1192 GCF_002108615.1 Klebsiella sp. YJ | reverse complement strand
GGTGATCCCCTGGGCGAAATGCGCCTGGTAAGCAGAGTTTTTGAAATGTAAGGCCTTTGAATAAGACAAAAGGCTGCCTCATCGCTAACTTTGCAACAGTGCCCCTTATAGTACAATAATTTTCGATATCCAAACTGACCCCTGTAATAACAGATACTGAAATTAACATCATCTTAAATAGAACCCGTCATACGGGAGACTCGCAGTTTGGACACTTTATGTTAATTGAAGACATAGGCATCAAAGACAAATAGGTCCAATACTCGCCATTCTTAATTAATCGTGTATTGCATGTACCACAGTGGGTATACACGGTAAAGTGTGTACACTCATTGCACCGATACCAACGCTTTTGATTATTTGAACTCATTGATTTCGTTACATCAACTACTTTTTCAGACCCGCAAGAAACACAAAAATTCACCGCATGAGTATCATCCGATGCTCCTCGAAAAGATGTATTGTCTTCAATGCCGTACTGTAGAAACATCCCTAGCATACGTTGGATTTCATCAAGATAGCGTTGCGACTTCATTGGGTTAGCACATACTGCACCATAGTTTGTAGCTTGACGTTGATGGTATGCTGGCTCCCAATCAAACATGGATAGTTCGCCCAAATAACTGTCTTTCGCCCATTCCTGTGGAGATACGACTTTCTCAACCGCATCTAACACGGGGTGCAGAACAAACACACTGTTTTCTTGGCATTCGCTATAATCTTTGCCGTTGTAAAGTTCATGGATAACCCCACCGATCCCGCCTCTAAGCTTGAGATAGGCAGCAGAATAGTACTTTGCATCGACGACTAACCGCTTTGAAATCTGGTTACCACTTTTGGTAATCGCTTCTACATCCAAAACAAAATCAGGGCGCTTACCATTGGCTAAGAACGGCTCGTATTGCAAGGTGACTTTTCTTGAAACATTAGGGTTGAAAAACTGAATGCTGATTTGTTCTTCATTGCCTTGAATATTCGCAATCAATTTTCGTTTCCAGTTGTCCTCTGGCAGATATCGGAATGCCTGAGTCAGCACTTTGATGATTTGCAGCAAACACCAACGTTCATAAATTAGTGGCATGTTGACTAGGGAAGGTGCGAATAAGCAGGTCATTTCTTCCCAAGCTGACTCGCTGATTAAAATTTCGCGGATCTGGGCCGATTTTTTTCCCGCAAACACATCGAATCAGCC
>NZ_MTEG01000095.1:0-1200 GCF_002108615.1 Klebsiella sp. YJ | reverse complement strand
ACCAACCCCACCTAAAATCGCTAAGAGCGAATCCATTTTTACCTCTAAAATAATGTAGTTAATTTTATTGTTAAGTCTGAAATTACATTAAATCACACCTACCCAACTACCTTACGAGCAAGCGTTCGATAAACAGTTGGCCGCGAAACAGAAAATAATTCAGCCAGATCGCTGATCGAGTACTGCCCGGTTTCATGCATCCGGCACAATTCTTTTTGTTGTTTATCAGATAATTTTGGCTGTTTTCCTCGTAACTTTCCCTTCGCACGCGCAATGGCCATTCCTTCCCGGGTGCGCAGCCTTATCAGATCACCTTCAAACTCGGCGAAAGTGGCCAGTACGTTGAAGAACATTTTCCCCATCGGGTCTACCGGATCATAGATGCTGGTTCCCAGTGCCAGTTTTACGCCTCTGGCCTGCAGGGCATCGGCAATTTGACGCGCATCCGGTACCGAACGGGCCAGACGGTCAAGTTTTGGCACGACCAGTGTGTCACCACTGCGAACAGCGGCCAGTGCTTGGTCCAGACCCGGTCTCTGCCGGTTTGAACCGGTCAGCCCTTTGTCGAGGTAAATCCTGTCCGGTGAAACACCGAGTTTCACCAGCGCTTCCTGCTGTGCGGTCAAATCCTGCTTATCAGTGGAGCACCGAGCATAGCCGATCCGTATTTCAGTCATAAATGTGTACGTTTAAGGGGCCATGAAAGAGATTGATACCGTACCAGTTATATGAGACAACTTCAGCAGCGATTTATGGCAGATGCGAAAATTTATTTAACTGTCCGTTGAACGATCCTCTTACGGACACGATTAATCGAGGTCAGGATGACAACTCGTGATCAAGCTACAGGCAAAAGTGAACGACTGGCGGTTTTAAACAGTGCTGAGCAGGAAGCGCTGTATAGTCTTCCTGATTTCGATGATACACAGCGGCTGGAGTTTCTGGCGCTGGATGAATCCGAACTGGCTCTGGCCTGTAGTCGTCAGGGGCTTCCTGCCCAGATTTATTGCATTCATCAGATCGCTTACTTTAAAGCCAAACACCTATTTTTCCGCTTCGGGTGGAGTGATGTTAAGGATGACAGCAACTTTATCCGGCACTGTTGCAAATAGTCGGTGGTGATAAACTTATCATCCCCTTTTGCTGATGGAGCTGCACATGAACCCATTCAAAGGCCGGCATTTTCAGCGTGACATCATT
>NZ_MTEG01000094.1:0-1201 GCF_002108615.1 Klebsiella sp. YJ | reverse complement strand
AGAATGATGTCACGCTGAAAATGCCGGCCTTTGAATGGGTTCATGTGCAGCTCCATCAGCAAAAGGGGATGATAAGTTTATCACCACCGACTATTTGCAACAGTGCCTTCTGATGACCCTGACTTCTGGGATGTTTGGACAAGAAAGTATGCTGATGGGAAATTGGTCGAGAGAACTGTCGATTGGGGAGCTGTTGTAAAGGAATGGCAACAAAAGTGATCTGCGGCAGAAAATGAAAGCGGGAGGGCAGATCGGAATTGAAGGAACTTTATGTCATCAATCTACTTGGTGTTGCGTTCCGTTGTCCCTGGGGTCCGCTTGGAAAAAGGAAATTATCCTACGCTAAGCGCATTTTTTGCACAGATGGCTACCGACTGAACGTAACGTGTGAGTCATGATCAGAAATGTGTTAACTCTAGGAATTGACACGACTTACTGTTTGATGGGGAAATCATGTTTAGCTATGGAAGGTGCGAACAAGTCCCTGATATGAGATCATGTTTGTCATCTGGAGCCATGGAACAGGGTTCATCATGAGTCATCAACTTACCTTCGCCGACAGTGAATTCAGCAGTAAGCGCCGTCAGACCAGAAAAGAGATTTTCTTGTCCCGCATGGAGCAGATTCTGCCATGGCAAAACATGGTGGAAGTCATCGAGCCGTTTTAACCCAAGCTGGTAATGGCCGGCGACCTTATCCGCTGGAAACCATGCTACGCATTCACTGCATGCAGCATTGGTACAACCTGAGCGATGGCGCGATGGAAGATGCTCTGTACGAAATCGCCTCCATGCGCCTGTTTGCCCGGTTATCCCTGGATAGCGCCTTGCCGGACCGCACCACCATCATGAATTTCCGCCACCTGCTGGAGCAGCATCAACTGGCCCGCCAATTGTTCAAGACCATCAATCGCTGGCTGGCCGAAGCAGGCGTCATGATGACTCGAGGCACCTTGGTCGATGCCACCATCATTGAGGCACCCAGCTCGACCAAGAACAAAGAGCAGCAACGCGATCCGGAGATGCATCAGACCAAGAAAGGCAATCAGTGGCACTTTGGCATGAAGGCCCACATTGGTGTCGATGCCAAGAGTAGCCTGACCCACAGCCTAGTCACCACCGCGGCCAACGAGCATGACCTCAATCAGCTGGGTAATCTGCTTCATGGAGAGGAGCAATTTGTCTCAGCCGATGCCGGCTAC
>NZ_MTEG01000010.1:0-95882 GCF_002108615.1 Klebsiella sp. YJ | reverse complement strand
GAATTCACTATCGGCGAAGGTGAGTTGATGGCTCATGATGTCCCTCTGGGATGCGCTCCGGATGAATATGATGATCTCATATCAGGAACTTGTTCGCACCTTCCTTAGGTAACCCTTTTCCGCGCATACAACCTCTTACGTACCGACCTATTGAATGGCCGATAGAGGAGGTTTTTTTTCTACCACCTCCATTGGAAGGTAATTTACTGCCGCCGATGCGTTCAGTGATAGATTCACGTAGAACACGACGTGAGTTTGGATCATTGGATCATTATTTACTTTCTGAATGGCTCTGGTTAGTTGCGAGAGAAATGGTTGCAGGGCATTCTCGCTTAGGCTTCGCACTAACCCAACGGCCAGCACCTTCCGCTGGTGCAATTCACCCTATACATATTGTTCTTTCCTTGCCAGAAATGGATGGGTGGCAACTCTACTTACCGGACAAGCACGCGTTGGCGTTACTTTCACAGCCAAATCAGACAAGGGACGTTGTACGCAATGAATTATTGCCAGTACTTGATATTCAATCTGGCATCGTTATTAGGCTTATTGCGGAACCAGGGATGACCGCAGCTAAATACGAAAATGCGGACAGCCTTGTATGGCGTGACGCAGGTGTTTTAACAGGACAGATGGCACTTGTAGCAGAAGCGTTTGCATGTAATTTTTGTCCACTAGGAATTACAGGCAATGAATGGTGCGCCAGTTTAAAACTGGAGGACTGTTTGGCTGGTGTCGGTTTGGCGGTTCTTGGCTCGCGTTAAACGTGGTTTAAGTTTTGTAAGCGGTTGACCTCTCGAGGATTCAAGCAAAGTAAAAACTGTAGTTGATGATGCCTGCATTTCGTACCAAATGAGAGCATCCAGCTCTGAGGCTTTCACTCCCATTGATTCACTAAACTGGATGAACAGTTGTTCAAGCTTCAGATAATCGCGTTCTACAGTTAGGTCTTGAGGGAAAAAACCAGCCAATAGGCCAGCTCGCAGAATGTGAATATCTAATATTGCAATATCATCTGCACCAAGCCAATTTCGTGCTACCCATGATGCTGTCTTATAGCCAATACCCGGAATAGTAGTTAGCCAGTCGCGGAGCAGTCGGCCTGATTCAAGTGGTGGTGTTTCGACATCTAATTTGTTCAAGGCTGCGGCTAGATAACGGGATTTCTGCTTTGCGAAACGGTAACGCACGGATTTACTACCTGTATCAATCGGCTGAGAAAGCCATTCGTAAAGAAGTTCTTCTGAAGGAGATGGTGCTTCAAATGCTCCATATGCTTTTAACAGGTTAAATGCGGCAATGCCTATTGCTGCAGGTATTCCATGTCCACCAAGTAAGCAGGCTCCTACTTCCTCTTTTAAGGTCCGCCCCAGTTTGTAATTAACTGTATTAACTTCCAACCGGCGAGCAAAGACTTGGTAAGCCCAGTATGCAGGGGAGGGAAATGCTTCAATCTTTCCCCACATTACTCCTGGTAGTATGGCTTGATCAGCTGCAGGAAAATCGAGGTTGATTATAGTTGGCCCTATAATTACAGCTCCGCGCTGAGTCATACTGTCTCCAGACCATATTTGGTATTCAGCCATTGAATTAATTCACTACGCTCTGTTTGCTCCATCTGCTCGATCCGGTCATACAAGCGGGCACGACGACGAGCAACGGTTTGTCTTTCTCTGTAGTTGTTACCTAGATAACGTGAATCATGAAGCTTTGCTGGTGGAGCATAGTTCATCCACACGCTTTCTTCTCGAATACCTGAGTGGGTTTTTGCGTTAAATTTGACGCAGCGCCAACTTGTTAACATTTCGTTGTAAAGAGAGTTTTCATATCCAGAAATCATAACGTTACATGTTAGTGATAATATCTTTTCAAGCAGTTGTCGGTGGTTATCATCACTGTATTCATGTCGATAGATTCGGCTGCGTTTCCGGGTGCTGTGAACGTATGGTGGATCAACGTAAACTAACTCATTTCCCTTAAATGGAAATGTGCTAAGAAACGACAGGGCATCATCGTTAATGAGTTCACACATGCATGGCTCTGTTTTACGCCACTGTTCAATGACTTTGCTATCTAGATCTACACCAATACTTTTTTTAGCGGGTAGTTTGTTGCGCATAACTGCGCCTCCGCCTAAGTGCGTCTCAATGTACGTTTGGTGCTCGGGCATCAAGTTGATGAGCCGTTGGTAGCACTTGCCTTTTCCGCCAGGATATCTCATGAGGTAATCATCGTCATTTTTGACGATGATGTCAATTTTAATTGTTCTTCAAACACTGGATTTTGGTAGTCAAAAAGAATGGTAAAAAATGTTTCACAATTCGGAATGATTGTGATTTTTATTTCACGGCATTCAGACTAAAAAAATAATTGCAGAACTAATAATATCATGTGCTTATGTTCGTTTTTTGTGCGGTTAATCATGATTTTTACAATATTCCATTGTTAATATGTATGAAACTTTAGTGGACCACATCTTCATCAGGAACTCTCATGCATTGGAATGACCTCTTAAACAGCAATCGTCGTAAACCCAAAAAAGAAAATAAGGATTCATCCCAAGATACTTCCAAAGGTAGGCAGCAGATAGAACGTGATTTTGACCGTATCCTCTTCGCTGCACCTACTCGTCGGTTAGCAGATAAAACACAAGTTTTTCCTTTGGATAAAAATGATAGTGTTAGAACACGTCTTACTCATTCACATGAAGTGGCTAATTTGTCGAGAGGAATCGGCATGCGACTGGCTTTTGAGCTTCAAGATGAGGTATTCAAGGATGTTTGCAAAGACATCTGCCTAGAGCGCGATGTACCCGCACTGCTAGCGACAATTGGTTTGGTGCATGATATGGGCAATCCACCTTTTGGGCATCAAGGTGAGAAAGCTATGAGTGAATGGTTTACAAAAAACCTGCCTGAAGAGACTAAAGAGTATAAAGAAAAACTTTATGACGATTTTCGTCGTTTTGATGGGAATTCTCAGACCTTTCGTTTGGTGACTAAGCTTCAAATTTTAAATGATAATTATGGGCTAAATCTTACCTATGCCACCCTAGCATCAATGATCAAGTACCCCATATCGTCGGATGCAAATTCCGAGCTATGGAGTAAACACGGTTTCTTCCTTTCAGAGAAAGATGTTGTGCATGATGTCTGGGAAAAAACTGGCTTGTGCGAAGGTGTTCGTCATCCATTTACCTACCTAATGGAAGCTTGTGATGACATCGCCTACTCAGTACTTGATGCTGAAGATATTGTGAAAAAAGGGCTTGCCTCATTTCACGACCTTATGGATTTCATTCAGTGTCATCAGCTTTGTAAAGAGGATGTTGTGGCGAAACGCGTTGTGGATAATTGCAAAGAAGATCATACGACCTACGCGCAACAAGACCTTTCCCCTGCTGAGCTTAATGATATGAGCATGCAAAAGTTTCGTGTCTACGCCATCGCAGAGCTTGTTGATGCGGTTGTTATCGCATTTAAAGATAATATCGACAAATTTTTGAATGACAATTGCCAAATCAAGGACTTGGTGTCTGAAAGCAATGGTAGAAACTTGTGTAATGTATTGAAGAAATTTGACAGTTCCAGGGGCTACAAGCACAGTAGTGTCCTTAAGCTTGAGCTAAAAGGCTCTAACTATATCAAGGGCCTAATGGATATGCTGTGGCTCGGAATTAAAGGTCGTGCAACAGGTGGCACCCAATGGGATACACCATTTGGTCGTTACGTTTACGGTCGCATTTCGGAAAACTATCGGCGTATTTTTGAACAAAAAAACGACTTACCAGCCCATTACAAAGAAGCTCAGTTGCTCGCTGATGCGATTTCGGGCATGACTGACAGTTATCTGATAGCATTACATGATGAACTCGCAAAACTCCACCAGTACGAATGTCGTCAGAGATGAGAATCTCCTTAAGCGCCGGATAAAGTATTACATCAAATCTGGTCGGGGAGGTAGGCAAAGCGAGACGGCGCTAATCAAGGCGCTGTCGCAGCAGGCACATCTGTATGTTTTTGGTGGGCTTATCCGTGATATTGGTCTTTTTACGGCTCACCAGTTTCGTTCTGATATTGACTTGGTTTTTGCTGGTTCCAAGAGACATCTTCATAGAGCTCTTTCTGATTATGGTTTGCAGCAGATAACTGAAAATAAATTTGGTGGCTTCAGAGTTAGAGACTTCAGTGTTGACATTGATATCTGGAGTCTTGAGGAGACTTGGGCTTTTAAAAATCATTTTATCATTCAAAAAGATGTGGAGAGCTTGCTGAATACTACCCTAATGTCATGGGATTCAGTTCTTTACGATATTCAAAATGATAGGATCATTACAAATGACTCATGGCTTACTGATCTACATACTGGTCGCCTCGATTTGGTACTAGAACATACCCCAGATGTAAACAGTGCTTTAATCAGAATATTGCGCACTATCTATGGTAAAGAAGTACTCATGTTAGGTGAGCGTCTATGCCAGTTTTTGGCATCATCGCTGAATGTTTATTCAAATCAGACATTAGTTAGTGATGAGCTTGAACGTTTTAGGACAAGTTACATTACTAGCACAAGGCTATCCAAGCTCCGCCAAGATCTTGCCAGTTGGTCAGGCAAAGGTGGTTTAAAAGTTAATTCCCATCTGTACTGTAAGCAGCTGAATTTAGAATTAATTTCATCCAATGAAAAGAAATAGCTCATTAACAAAATTAATTTTATTATCCCTCTAGATGCCTATATCCAGAGGGATATAATGTGAAGTTATACTAACTTTTATCAACACTGTAATGTAACCCGTATACAACAGAACCATCTCCCTACATCCCTCCAGATACTGAGTATGGTTATACGTCTCACGTATTGCGTTCTTATCCACATGCTCAAGCTCCAGCTAAATCTAAGCCGAGTTAAATCCCTGTTCGCGCATAATTGCACCCATCGTTTGCCGAGAACCGTATCACATCAGCCATCCTTTGTATCCTAACAATTAAATTACCTGACTCACACTCTCCTTGAGAGCAGTTTATTACGACCATTTAACCCATTGAATATCAGTTGATACAGTCCTGTAATGGGCTTAAATAGCTCAATTTGACCCGACAATGGAACGGTATGTGGTCGTTTCATTTTCACTGATTATGGAGGAATCCCTCGAAATCATTTTTCAAAATCGATATCCTCTCAACAGTTCCTAAGCTTAAACCCCCAGTGAACATGATGATTTGTGTTGATTTAATCAAGAGGGAGATATCAGTTTTACGGGCTCCCATGTTTCTGATGTAGGATCCATAGATTTATATAAGCGAGCGATAGCCAATGCCCCCTCACGAAACAAGACTGAGCTGTTAATAATAATTTTATCTTTTAATTTAGGCTCTTGAGGTATTTCCCTTGCTATAATCGCGGCCAAGCGAATCGAAGCATGGTGAGCAGTAACAGAAGCAATAAAGGGATACGGAGTTCTCTGATACCGAATAGCGGGAGTGCACATCACCTTCTGAAGTAATTCAATTGGGAGAGCAGGAAATGCAGCCTTAATCCACTCACGGTGAAGTGCGCCACTAATGTCATGACCGTCACTACCCGACAATCTTACACCTTTCTTTTCCAAAACCTCTTTCATTGCACGTTCGATGAAGTGAAGGCTTTCCCATCGAGAAAGCGCATAATGGGCAGCTCCTGCGAGTAGCCGATCTGCAGCTGATTCTAAATGAATTATAGTAGTGACATCAAAACGGCTAATGTCATAGAACATCGTATAAAATTCGTTATAGTCAGCCTGAAGTTTTTCTAGCTTACTGCTGGTAATTCTCATTACTGCTTCTTCAGTCAGGCCGACCACCGCCTCCAGTAAAGGAATTTCTTTTATTCTTTCAATAGGCATTCTGACACAATATAAAACCCCATTGATTTGATAGGCAATAGGAGGAAAACAATAGGAAATATGCTGCCTATCTCCATAAAAATTTGCCAACCAATTTGTCACTGATAGCCCAGCATCATCCGGATTAGACCCTAAAACTATTTTGTATCCATCTGCAGAAATAAGGTCTGCTGCAGCAAAAAGTGAATAACTTGGTTCAACAAACTTGGCGGACAAGCGATCTCTCACGTAGCTCATGTAATCGTGAAAATTACCCTCGCCTTGATTAATTTCTTCCTGAGTAATCGAAACCTTTTTCATCTAACCCCTTAGCTTACATATTTCATTAAATTACTTGTTTCAATGATATCTACTTAAAGCCATTAGCCATCTGCATCATGTTGACTAAAATACGACAACATCAATAATTCTTCCATACACTTACAGAACATTATGAACTCACGCAGTTCTCTCATGGCGTCTCTTAGGGACCGTAAGCCTGGCTAGTTCGAGCCAACAAAGGACATTGCAAACTTTTCGCCATAGCAACGATTGGAAGCAGGTCTGATACTGTCAACATCACAATATGTTAATCATAGGATCAGATCATGCTATCCAAGAAATGAACTGAAACCGCGGAGTTTTTCCTGCCGAACAATGATTTTACCAATAGCCTCCCAAAACATCGTTTCATGTCATTACTTAATGCACTAACCTGTGTAAAATCAGAGCTAACCCAATATCGTGGAGTGTTCTGCTATGGCTGGCGTAAACAAAACTCATCTGACTGAAACGGACATCATCACCAAATACATCCTGCCAGCGGTTAAAGACGCAGGCTGGGATGTGATGTCGCAGATACGCCAGGAAGTCAAACTCCGTGATGGCAAAGTGGTGGTGCGCGGCAAACTGGCAGCTCGTCTGACAGTGAAATCAGCCGATATTGTGCTTTACCATAAACCAGGGTTACCGCTTGCTGTTATAGAAGCAAAAGCCAATAAGCATGAGATCGGCAAGGGTATGCAGCAGGGTCTGGATTACGCTCGCCTGCTCGATGTGCCTTTTGTCTTTGCTTCTAATGGTGATGGATTTATCTTCCACGACAAAACGAATCCCGCCGTGCTCGAAACTGAAATCACACTCAACGATTTCCCAACGCCGGAACAGCTGTGGAGTAAATACTGCGTCTGGAAAGGTTTCACCGCTGAGCAACTGCCTGTCATCAGCCAGGACTATTACGACGATAGCACCGGAAAATCCCCCCGTTACTACCAGCTTCAGGCAATTAACAAAACGGTAGAAGCTGTTTCTGCAGGACAAAAGCGCCTGTTATTAGTCATGGCAACAGGCACCGGGAAAACCTACACCGCGTTCCAGATTATCTGGCGCTTATGGAAAGCAAAAAGTAAAAAACGCATTCTATTTTTGGCTGACCGCAATATTCTGGTCGATCAAACCATACTCAACGACTTCCAGCCTTTTGGCAGCGCGATGGCAAAAGTGACGGGCAGGACAATTGATCCTGCCTATGAGATTCAGCTGGCACTCTATCAGGCTATTACCGGTCCGGAAGAACATCAAAAAGCATTTAAACAGGTTGCCCCTGATTTCTTTGACCTGATTGTCATCGACGAATGCCATCGTGGCAGTGCGTCAGAAGACAGCGCCTGGCGTGAAATCCTCGAATATTTCAGTAGCGCCACGCAAATTGGCCTGACCGCCACGCCGAAAGAAACCGAAGAAGTCTCCAGCACCGACTACTTTGGCGAGCCGGTTTACAGCTATTCGCTCAAAGAAGGCATCGAAGATGGCTTCCTGGCCCCGTACAAAGTGGTGCGGGTGGATATCGATGTCGATTTGCAGGGTTGGCGGCCAACCAAAGGACAGGTTGATAAACACGGTGAACTGATTGATGACCGTATTTATAACCAGAAAGATTTTGACCGGACGATGGTCATTGATGAGCGCACCTGGCTGGTGGCACAAACCATCACTGATTATCTCAAACGCACCAACCCGATGGATAAAACCATCGTCTTCTGTAACGACATCGATCATGCCGATCGCATGCGCCGGGCACTGGTTAACCTCAACCCGGAGCAGGTAAACAAGAACGAAAAGTACGTGATGAAAATCACCGGTGACGACGATATCGGCAAAGGACAACTGGATAACTTTATCAATCCGAAGAAAGCCTATCCGGTGATAGCGACCACCTCAGAATTGATGAGTACCGGTGTGGATGCGCAGACCTGCAAGCTGGTGGTACTGGATCAAAACATTCAGTCGATGACCAAATTTAAGCAAATCATCGGACGCGGCACGCGCATTAATGAGAAATTCGGTAAACTCTGGTTCACCATTCTCGATTTCAAAAAAGCGACTGAACTGTTTGCCGACCCGCGCTTTGATGGCATGCCAGAAAAAGTGATCCGCACCACGCCGCAAGAGATTACCGATCCTGATTCAGATTTCGACGACCAACTCGAAGACGAAACCTCAGAGCAAGAGCCATCTGATTTGGTTAATGGCGTCGCAGAGACACCTGCAACCTATGATCCCACATCAGGCAAAGGGGATGGGGCTTTTGAAGAAGACGATGAAAACAAAGTCCGTAAGTTCCACGTCAACGGTGTCAGCGTAAAAGTGCTGGCAAAACGCGTGCAGTATTACGATGCCGACGGCAAGCTGGTCACCGAATCCTTCCAGGATTACACCCGCAAAACGCTGCTTAAAGATAAAGACTACGCATCGCTTGATGACTTCGCCCGTAAATGGCACTCTGCCGCCCGCAAACAGGCAATCATCGAAGAGTTGCAACAACTGGGCGTGCTTTGGGATGTGCTAGCCGAAGAAGTGGGTAAAGATCTTGACCCGTTCGATCTGCTGTGCCACGTCGTTTACGGCCAGCCGCCGCTCACGCGCCAGGAACGTGCCGACAACGTTCGCAAGCGTAACTACTTCACTAAATATTCCGAGCCTGCGCAGAACGTGTTAAACACGCTTCTGGATAAATACGCCGACGAAGGCGTGCAGGAAATCGAAGATATTCAGGTGTTGAAACTCAAACCGTTCGACACGCTGGGCCGCCCGCTGGAAATTATCAAAAGCAGTTTTGGTAACAAGCAGGCTTACGAAGATGCGGTGAACGAACTGGAAAACGAAATCTACCAGTTGCCGCCGCGCTCCGCCTGATAACCCAACGATAACTCTCACCCTGCCTTTGAATTGTTCCCTCGCCCCCTCTCGGAGAGGGCCAGGGTGAGGAGATTTTTTTACTTAATTGGTGCTTATGCTGCCAGTGAGATCCTTTTTTAAAAACGGAAAGAAAACATGTCGATTAGCTCAGTCATTAAATCCCTTCAGGACATTATGCGTAAAGACGCAGGCGTGGACGGCGATGCCCAGCGTCTCGGGCAGCTTTCATGGCTGCTGTTCCTGAAAATTTTTGATACCCAGGAAGAAGAGCTGGAACTGGAACAGGACGACTACCAGCTGCCGATCCCACAGCGCTATTTATGGCGTAGCTGGGCGGCGAACAGTGAGGGCATCACCGGCGATGCGTTGCTGGAATTTGTGAACGAGGACCTGTTCCCAACCCTGAAAAACCTCACCGCGCCAATAGATAAAAACCCGCGCGGCTTTGTGGTCAAGCAGGCGTTCAGCGATGCCTACAACTACATGAAAAACGGTACGCTGCTGCGCCAGGTGATCAATAAGCTTAATGAAATCGACTTTAGCAGCAGCTCTGAACGCCACCTGTTTGGCGATATCTACGAACAGATCCTCCGCGACCTGCAAAGCGCCGGCAATGCGGGCGAGTTCTATACCCCGCGTGCGGTGACGCGCTTTATGGTCAACCGCATCGACCCTAAACTGGGCGAGTCGATTATGGACCCGGCATGTGGAACCGGTGGCTTCCTCGCCTGCGCGTTTGATCACGTAAAAGAGCATTACGTCAAAACCACTGAAGACCATAAAACGCTGCAAAAGCAGATCTATGGCGTAGAGAAAAAGCAGCTTCCGCACCTGCTGTGCACCACCAACATGCTGCTGCACGGCATTGAAGTGCCGGTGCAAATTCGCCACGACAACACGCTTAACAAACCGCTCTCTTCGTGGGATGAGCAGCTTGACGTGATCATCACCAACCCACCGTTTGGCGGCACCGAAGAAGACGGTATCGAGAAAAACTTCCCGGCAGAGATGCAGACCCGTGAAACTGCGGATCTGTTCCTGCAGCTGATTATCGAAGTGCTGGCAGACAAAGGCCGCGCGGCGGTGGTGCTGCCGGACGGCACGCTGTTTGGTGAAGGTGTGAAAACCAAAATCAAAAAGCTGCTCACCGAAGAGTGCAACCTGCACACCATCGTGCGTTTACCGAACGGCGTGTTTAACCCGTACACCGGCATCAAAACCAATATTCTGTTCTTTACTAAAGGCCAGCCCACCAAAGAGGTGTGGTTCTACGAGCATCCGTACCCGGACGGCGTGAAGAACTACAGCAAAACCAAACCGATGAAGTTTGAGGAATTCCAGATCGAAATCGACTGGTGGGGCAATGAAGCCGATGGTTTTGCAAGCCGCGAAGAGAACAATCAGGCGTGGAAAGTCAGCATCGACGACATCATCGCCCGCAACTTTAACCTCGATATCAAGAACCCGTACCAGGGCGAAACCATCAGCCACGACCCGGACGAGCTGCTGGAGAAATTCCAACAGCAACAGGGTGAAATCAGCGAACTGCGTAACCAGCTACGCGACATACTCGGTGCCGCGCTGGCAGGTAATAAGGGGGCGAACTGATGACCGTTGAGAAGCTGATCACCGATCATATCGATATCTGGTCTTCTGCGCTGCAAACCCGTTCTACTGCGGGACGCGGTAGTAACGGCAAAATCGATCTCTATGGCATTAAGAAACTGCGCGAGCTGATTCTGGAACTGGCGGTGCGCGGCAAACTGGTGCCGCAGGACCCGAATGATGAACCGGCGTCTGAGTTGTTAAAGCGTATTGCCGCTGAAAAAGCTGAACTGGTAAAGCAGGGGAAGATTAAAAAGCAGAAACCGCTGCCGGAAATTAGCGAGGATGAGAAGCCGTTTGAACTGCCGGTGGGGTGGGAGTGGGCGCGTTTAGGTAGCACTGTTGCAATTATTCGTGGAATTACATTCCCTGCGAGTGAAAAGCATAAAGAACCGTCAGAAGGAAAAGTTGCTTGCCTGCGGACAGCGAATGTTCAAGATAGCATTGAATGGGATGATTTACTTTATGTCAGTGAATCATTTGTGAAGCGTTCTGAGCAATTCGCTGAAAAAGGCGATATTGTTATGTCAATGGCAAATAGTCGAGAGCTAGTTGGGAAAGTTGCATATATCTATAATATTCCTACTGGCTCCGCAACATTTGGTGGTTTCTTAAGCGTCATTAGGCCATATGGCTTTAATGCTGCTTTTCTGATGTCAGTATTACGTTCTCCTAATATAAAATCTACTCTTATTGATAGTTCAAGTCAGACAACAAATATTGCTAATATTTCTCTCGAAAAGTTAAACCCGCTTGTTATTTCAGTTCCGCCTATTGGCGAACAGAATCGAATTGCTTCTAAAGTAGAAGAACTCATGTCCCTCTGTGACCAACTGGAACAGCAATCGCTAACCAGTCTGGACGTGCATCAGCAACTGGTGGAAACCCTACTGGCGACGCTGACCGACAGCCAAAATGCTGAAGTACTTACCGAAAACTGGGCGCGAATCAGCCAGCATTTTGACACGCTGTTTACCAGCGAAGCGAGTATTGATGCGCTTAAGCAAACCATTCTGCAACTGGCGATAATGGGGAAACTGGTGCCGCAAGATCCTAACGACGAACCTGCTTCTGAACTGCTTAAACGTATTGAACAGGAAAAAACGCAACTGGTAAAAGAAGGTAAAATCAAAAAACAAAAGCTGTTGTCGCCAGTGAGTGATGAGGAAAAACCGTTTGAGTTACCACAGGGGTGGGAGTGGGTATGCTGGGGGGAGTTATTAGCATATGATGATGGTGCTTTCAAAAGAGGTCCTTTTGGTAGTTCGTTAACTAAAAGCATGTTTATTTCTGAAGGTTATAAGGTCTATGAGCAATATTGTCCTATTAATGATGATTGCTCTTTTGAACGATATTACATCAGTGATGAAAAATTTGAAGAGTTGAGAAGCTTTGCAGTTAAAGCTGGCGATTTTCTAGTAAGTTGCACAGGTGCTACACTTGGTAGAATAACTCAAGTCCCACAAAAATTTAAAGAAGGGATAATTAATCAGGCTCTATTAAGAGTTAGAATTAACAAGGAGTTTATTGATGCAGATTTCTTTAAATTGCTTTTCAGATCGCCTTTTTTTCAAAAGAATATTTTTGAAAACTCAAAAGGTTCAGCTATTCCTAATTTAAAAGGAGTTAATGATTTAAAGGCGATGCCTATACCATTTTTATCAATTCATGAACAATACCGTATCGTTGCCAAAGTTAATGAGTTAATCGCTCTTTGTGAGCAGCTCAAAGTCGACTTGAAAAGCAGTCAGAAAACCCAGCTCCACCTGGCGGATGCGCTCACTGACGCAGCATTAAACTAAGGAACAGACGATGCCAGTTCATCATGCAATCTGGCGGATAGGGGAGAATCCCCAGCCGCTAACCATCAGCAAAATCGCCAGCGAGCAACTGTTGGAGAAGATGATTTTAAACGACCCCACTATTCTCTCTGACCAGTGGATGATTATTGGGCATCAGGAAAATACGCTCGATAAAGGGCGAATCGATCTGCTGGCGATTGCGCCTGATGCCTCGCTGATCCTGATTGAGCTTAAGCGTGACCGCACACCGCGTGAAGTAGTCGCGCAGGCGCTAGATTACGCCTCTTGGGTGGATGATTTAACCGCCGATCGCCTGTCGCAGATTTATGAAAAATTTTCTGGTGGCGGAAATCTAGGCTCGGCATTTAAGCAACGCTTTAATGCCGAACTGGAAGAAGAGTCGCTCAATCAGTCGCATCAAATCATTATCGTGGCGGCGGAGCTGGATCCCTCCACCGAGCGTATTGTCGATTATCTGAGCAAGAATGGCATCTCGATTAACGTCCTGTTCTTCAAAGTGTTCCAGCACGGTGACGAGCAGTTCTTAAGTCGCGCCTGGCTTATCGACCCGAGTGAGACACAAACCAATGCCGCACAGGCTACTGCCACCGGCGCTAGTGCAAAAGAACCCTGGAACGGTGAGTTTTATGTTTCGTTTGGCGATTCAAACAGTCGCGTCTGGGAAGAGGCGCGCCGCTACGGGTTTATCAGCGCGGGGGGCGGGAGCTGGTATAGTCAGACGTTAAAACAGCTTCAGCCTGGCAATCGCGTCTGGGTGAAAATACCTGCAACGGGTTACGTCGGCGTCGGTATTGTACAGAGCGCCGTTGAGCCTGCCAGTAGCTTCACCATCAACACTGACGACGGCGAAAAGCGGGCGATGGATGTGCTTAAGTACAGCGTTCTCTATCACCGGAACGCAGATGACCCCGATAAGTCCGAGTATTTTGTCCCCGTGAAATGGCTGGAAACCCGCAGTGAACAAGAGGCGGTGAACGAGGTCGGATTCTTCGGCAATCAAAACACGGTCTGCAAACCAACAACTCCAAAATGGCGACACACTATTGAAAAACTTAAGCGATATTTCGGAAACTGGAACGCCGAATTGTAATTTCCAAAGGAGTTTCGCTTTCCAAATATAGTAGAAACCATTATTTCTGAAGGCATCTAAAATGGATGATTCGTTTTATTGGAACAGCTGCATTCTCGCCAATTAAGCGGTTGCTTACGTCCGGCTGACGGCAATTCATAAGCCGAGAATGTAGTTATTTTTTAAAGAGGAATTGGCATGATTATTAGCCTTGAAGACCTTGGCCTTGCCTATCGCAAAGCGAAAGTCGATCTGTACTATTCGTCCCATGTTTCGCTAGAAGCAATTGCGGAATACGAAGAGTCCCTATACACGAATCTGACGGTTCTGCAGGGAAAAATACAAGGTGACGACGAATCATGGGTAGAAGAGAATGAGTTTACCGGTAACTGGTTTCTGGCTTCCAAATCTGTTGACATGACTTGCTGGGAACAGCAGCGCGACCCGCAAGCGAACGGTCTCATATTTTCTTCACCTGCGGAAAAGTGGACGTATGCTTGCAACTCAATGGCTGAGAAAAGCGAACAAAAAAAAATCAAAGCCGAGTTTCGAGTAATGGCTCAATGCAGCCTGGATTTTCATGTTCTCTCGACTCTTTGGATGTTGAAAGTCGGGCATCTTTTTGATGCCAAATTATCAACTTGTGCTTACGGTAACCGCCTGCGCCGTACTCTCGATGGAAAGGGCATCAATGCACTTTCAATTGGTTCTTTTCAACCTTATCTCAGACCTTTTCGTGATTGGCGTGACAATGGCATTAACGCCATGCGAAGCGCGCTAAGTGACAGCAAAAGAATCGTGGCACTCACTGCTGATGTTAGTTCTTTCTATCACGAGCTGAATCCCGGGTTTATGCTTGATCCAACCTTCGTCAAAGATATTTTGGAGTTGGAACTCACTGCAGAACAAAGCAAGCTTAATCGATTATTTATTAATGCGTTAAAAGCATGGGCAATTGAGACCCCGTTGAAGAAAGGATTACCTGTAGGTCTTCCTGCTTCAGCTGTTGTTGCCAATGTAGCTCTGATCGAGCTGGATCGCGTTATTGAGCAGCAAATCGCACCTATCTATTACGGACGGTATGTAGATGACATCATGCTGGTCATGGAAAATGGTGCAAATTTCCGTTCCATGGCAGAGCTGTGGCAATGGTTGTTCGCCCGTTCTTCCGGCAAACTGGACTGGGTGAAGGGCGAGGAAAACAAACAGATCAGTTTTCAACCAAACTATCTGCATGACAGCCAGATTCGTTTTGCAAATGCGAAGAATAAAGTGTTTATCTTGGCGGGTGACCCCGGCAAAACCTTAGTTGAAGCTATTGCTCATCAGATTTATGAACGAGCCAGCGAATGGCGTGCTATGCCTCGGTTACCTCACTCCTCCAGCAATGTCGGTACTGATTTGCTTGCTGCAACTCAAAGTAATGGCGAAGTCGCTGATAATTTGCGTAAAGCAGATGCACTGACTATGCGTAGGGCGGGATTTGCCATCAAATTACGCGACTTTGAAGCCTATGAGCGTGACCTGCAACCGGGCACATGGAAAGGCCATCGCCAGGCTTTTTTCCGGGCATTTATTGATCATGTAATGGTTCTGCCACAATTTTTTGATTTATCGGTCTACCTACCCCGAGTGATCCGACTGGCCACGGCCTGTGAAGACTTTGTCGAACTGCGCAAACTTATCTTCGCGCTCGAGAATATTTGCCATGAAGTACGAGAAAATTGCGTCCTTGTGATCAAGGCGTGTCCTGATGATAACCTCCCTTCTGAAGAAGAGATTATTGGCAAATGGAGGACTCAGCTTTTTAGTAGCGTGCTTGAAGCTATCGTTGCAGCATTTCCTCCCCGTATTTCCAAGGTAGGTAAGCAAACCTGGAATGACCATTTGAAAAATTGGCATACCCGATGTGGGTTAGACATAGAATATTTGGGTCGTGATTTTTCATTAAAGGGCTACCAAGAACAGCAGGCGAGATTATTCTCTTTCGACTTAGCACATATGCCATTCCGCTTTATTGGTCTACCAAAAGAGATGATTGCTCAACGGGGCATACCCGCTCCGAAAACAGTAGCCCACTGTGCGAAAGCATCAGAATTACTGCCTGATAATGTTGTTTTTGGTAATCAGGTAGTAGCGAAATGGTGCAAATTTAAAATCCTGCCACATGGACTGTTATTTGCTACACGGCCTTTCAGCCTGCCGGAACTATTTATCCTAAACAATGAGGCTTATACAGCCTCAGCACGGCAAGAAATGCGAGCCGTTGTTCTCGCTGTTCGTGGTTTTGTCCTCGGTAATAAAACGCCTAGTATCGATAAACAAGGCGTATTGCAAATTCCTGACGGCCAATCTGCTGGAAAATATGGGGTTGCCGTCTCTAGCTGGAAAACGTCCATGGCAAGCTGGACTGCGGCGGTCATGCGTTCAGCCGATCCGGATGCAAACCGTTACACTCGATTATGTCGCTTGCTTGACGGTGTGATAGCCCAACCACATAACAGTCGTTACTTAATTCTGCCGGAGCTCTCGCTCCCTGCGCACTGGTTTATTAGGATTGCCCGTAAGTTACAAGGTCGCGGAATTTCACTTGTCACCGGTATTGAATATTTACATGCCAATAAAGCGAGGGTGCGCAATCAGGTATGGGCTTCCTTACCTCATGATGGGTTGGGTTTTCCTTCACTAATGATTTACCGTCAGGACAAACAACGCCCAGCGCTGCATGAAGAGCAGGAATTACAACGACTAGCAGGGCTAGAAATGAAACCAGAAAAGAGATGGACAGCGCCTCCTATCATTCAACACGGTGATTTTCGTTTTTCCTTGTTGATTTGTAGTGAGCTGACCAATATTAGTTATCGCGCAGCGCTGCGTGGCAACGTTGACGCGCTGTTTGTGCCAGAGTGGAATCAGGATACTGAAACTTTCAATGCCTTGGTCGAATCTGCTGCGCTGGATATCCATGCTTACATCATACAATGCAATGACCGCCAGTATGGCGATAGCCGCATCCGAGGCCCCTTCAAAGATAGCTGGAAGCGTGATGTACTGCGAGTCAAAGGCGGTATTACAGATTATTGTGTAATTGGTGAGATTGACGTAAATGCATTGCGACAATTTCAAAGTAGTTACCGTTCGCCAGGCAAGCCCTTTAAACCTGTTCCGGATGGCTTTGAGATAGAGCATTCTCGAAAAATGTTGCCAGAAGGATAGGGAAAACGACCAAAAATATTGGCTGAGGTTATTGGGAATATAGCCACATGGCATTGCCAATACATAATTAGCAGGTGTAAGTTGAAACTGCTTGTTGAGAGCTACCGGTTCATTTGTGCATTTAATCATCGCACAGAATAATAGGTAGCTCTCATGTTTCATACTATCGATGATCTCTTCACTGAAAAAATGTAAAACAAACATGATAAACTAAAAACGTGAAGAGTGAATAGACATCTAAAATCCATTAACCCCATGATAGTTAAGCTGTTAAACTTAATAAACTATCATTAAAAATGATGTTACTTTTCTGTCGCAATCTTGGCAAAATCGAACGGACTAATCCCCTTCTCCCGATTCACATCCAAATAATCCGCCCACCACTGCACCATCAGCCTACGCTCCCCTAAGTGCTCGGCCTTATGAATATAAGCCGCACGCACAGAGCTACGTTCCTGGTGACTCATCTGCCTCTCTACTGCATCCTTCGACCATAATCCCGACTCAATCAAAGAACTGCACGCCATGGTTCTGAAACCATGCCCACAAACCTCAACTTTTGTATCGTAGCCCATAACCCGAAGCGCCTTGTTCACAGTGTTCTCACTCATCGGCTTACGCGGATCATGATCGCCAACGAAAATCAGCTCCCGGTTTCCACTCATGCTTTTGATCTGTTCCAGAATGGTCAGAGCCTGGCAGGATAAAGGAACAAGATGAGGAGTCCGCATTTTTGAACCTCGATGTGAATGCTTCACACCTTCCAATGGTTCACGTTCTCCCGGGATCGTCCACATAGCGTTTTCGAAATCGACTTCTGTCCAGCGAGCAAAACGTAACTCACTAGAGCGGATGAAAACTAACAACGTCAGCTCGACAGCTAAGCGTGTTAGTGGTCTGCCGGTATATGTATCGATACGATGAAGTAGTTCAGGAATGCGGTTGAGCTCTAATGCTGCGCGATGCTGTCGCTTAGCAGTGGCGACAGCCCCTGCGATTTCTTGTGCGGGGTTGTAGTCGATTAAGCCGCTCTGTACGGCAAATCGCATAATCGCAGTCGTGCGTTGTTGTAGACGCGCGGCAACCTCTAGACGTCCAGACATCTCTACGGCTTTGATAGGTATCAGAAGATCTCGGGTCTTCAGCTCAGTGATATTTCGTTTGCCAATCGCAGCAAACAAATTATCTTCCAGGCTTTTAAGGACACGCCCACTGTGGGACTCTGACCACTTTTGATTGCTGGCGTGCCAATCTCTGGCAACAGATTCAAAAGTGATAGCCTCTTTTGCCTGCTCTTCTTTAACTGCGCGTTTATGTACACGGGGATCAATACCGGCAGCAACTAACCTTCTCGCCTCTTCTCTTTTCTGACGAGCATCAGCTAGAGAGGTTTCAGGATAAACACCGAATGCTATCAGGTGCTGCTTTCCGCCAAAGCGAAAACGAAAGCGCCAGTACTTGGACCCATTAGGATGTACCAACAAAGACATTCCATCACCATCAGCTAGCGAGTATTCCTTTGTATCGGGTTTTGCTGTACGTACTTTGATATCTGTAAGAGCCATAACGGTTTCCTTCCATGCACCGCTGTGAGTATATAATCATTATCGAACCAGCATATATACTCGGTTCTATACTCACAAGCGACTTGATGTGGATAGACACAGTTGACATCAGTTGAATGAAATTTGGCGGAAAGCCTTGCGGATACTGGATTTCAGGCACAAAAAAAGACGTCCGTTGACGTCTATTGATGTTCCGATGGTGCCGAAGGCCGGACTCGAACCGGCACGTATTTCTACGGTTGATTTTGAATCAACTGCGTCTACCGATTTCGCCACTTCGGCACTGAAGGGATACGGAAACGTTGTGGATTATACCTGTCGATGGCCGCCATGCAAGCAGCAGCGTGTCTCCGCCGCGCTAAGTGTCGAAAAAAACAGCGCCCGGCCTGCTCAGGACCGTCTCACGTCACATTTTCCTTCTCTCCTGCCCGGCAAGTTTCCCCCCTACTCGACCGCCCCTTCCCCTTCCCCTTCCCCTTCCCCTTCCCCTTCCCTTGCCCGTCTGCCTGCCTCCTTCTGCCAAGCGTCGCCCCGCCCCATGCTCTACACTTTCTGTTTATCTACGCCAAACCAAGGAAATCGTGATGAGCACAATTAAAAGCTACGCCGCCAAAGAAGCGGGCGCCGATCTGTCGCTGTGGGAGTACGACGCAGGCGAACTCCTGCCGCAAGATGTCGAAGTGCAGGTTGAATACTGCGGCATCTGCCACTCCGACCTGTCGATGATCGACAACGAATGGGGCATGTCGAGCTATCCGCTGGTTGCCGGCCATGAGGTGATTGGCCGCGTGGCGGCGCTGGGCAGCGCGGCGCAGGATAAAGGGCTGAAGGTCGGCCAGAAGGTGGGCATCGGCTGGACGGCGCGCAGCTGCGGGCACTGCGACGCCTGCATCAGCGGCAACCAAATCAACTGCCTCGAAGGCTCGGTGCCGACCATCATCAACCGCGGCGGCTTCGCCGACAAGCTGCGCGCCGACTGGCAATGGGTGATCCCCCTGCCGGAGAGTATCGATATCGAATCCGCCGGCCCGATGCTGTGCGGCGGGATCACCGTCTTTAAACCGCTGCTGATGCACCACGTCACCGCCACCAGCCGCGTGGGCGTCATTGGTATCGGCGGCCTCGGCCATATCGCCATTAAACTGCTGCGCGCCATGGGTGCCGAAGTCACCGCCTTCAGCTCCAACCCGGCGAAAGAGCAGGAAGTGCTGGCGTTGGGCGCCGATCGGGTGGTCAACAGCCGCGATCCTGAAGCTTTAAAAGCGCTGGCTGGTCAGTTTGACCTGATCATTAACACCGTGGCGGTAGATCTCGAATGGCAGCCGTACTTCGAAGCGTTGGCCTACGGCGGCAACTTCCATACCGTCGGTGCGGTGATGAAGCCGCTGCAGGTCCCCGCCTTTACCCTGATTGGCGGCGACCGCAGCATCTCCGGTTCAGCCACCGGCAACCCGTCCGAGCTGCGCAAGCTGATGAAGTTTGCCGGACGCAGCAAAGTGGCCCCCACCACCGAGCTGTTCCCGATGTCGCAGATCAACGAAGCGCTAAAACACGTGCGCGAGGGTAAAGCCCGCTATCGCGTGGTGCTGAAAGCCGACTTCTAACCCCCCCTTCTCCGCCGGGCGGCGCGTCTGCCCGGCCTGTTCCCTCGGTCGACGTCCGCTGAAGGTTCATTAAACGGTCATCTTCCCGCCATCCCCTTGCAGTCATTCGTTCCCACAATCCGGGCTTCCATAAACGCCTGAACGAGACGTCTGCCACCATGAGAAAAACCTGGCTCCCCTGGCTGATACTGTCGCCTTCCCTGCTGTTTTTACTGCTGTTTACCTGGTTCCCGCTGGGCCGCTCGGTGTACGACAGCCTGTTCGACACCCGCATGGCCAGCGACGGCGCGCCGTTCGTCGGGCTGGATAACTTCGTCCGCCTGTTTGCCGATAACGTCTTCTGGCAGTCGCTGCTCAACAACCTGCTCTATATCCTGCTGACCGTGGTCCCCGGCGTGACGCTGGCCCTGCTGCTGGCGGTGGCGCTGAGCGAAAACCACCGTGTTAACCGCTGGCTGCGCACCGCCTTCTTCTTCCCGATGATTATCCCGATGGTCAGCGCCGCCGCGCTGTGGCTGTTTATCTTTATGCCCGGCCTCGGCCTGCTCGACCACTATCTGGCGAAGCTGTTCGGGCCGATGAACAACAACTGGCTGGGGCGCAGCAACAGCGCCCTGCTGGCGCTGGCGTTGATCGGCGTATGGAAGTTCGCCGGCTACTACATGCTGTTCTTCCTCGCCGGCTTGCAGAGCATCCCGGCCTCAACGCGCGAAGCGGCGATCATGGAAGGCGCCACCCGCAGCCAGGTGTTCTTTAAGGTCACCCTGCCGCTGCTGCGCCCGACCCTGAGCTTCGTCATCACCACCGCGCTGATCTACTCCATCACCCAGATTGACCATGTGGCGGTGATGACCCGCGGCGGGCCGGATAATGCCACCACCGTGCTGCTCTACTACATCCAGAACCTGGCGTGGGATACCCACGACCTTGGCAAAGCCTCCGCCGCCACCTTCCTGACCCTGGCCGGGCTGTTCGCCTTCTCGCTGCTTAACCTCAAACTGCTGGAGAAAGGAGCCCACTATGAGCGCTGAAGCCTCGCCGCTGGTTGTTCGTTCGCCGGTCGCCTCACCCCCGCTGTGGCTGCGCCTGCGTCGCTCGCAGCCGTTCACCCTCAGCGTACTGATGTGCTGCCTGGCCCTGCTGTGGGTCAGCCCGTTTATCTGGATGCTGGCCACCGCCTTCAGCGCCACCACCTTCGGCGAGGATATGGCCTCGCTGCTGCCGCGCCTGCCGCTGACGCTGGATAACTTCCGCGACGCCTGGGCCAGCGCCGACTGGCTAAGCCTGTACGCCAATACCCTGATCTTCACCTTCGGCACCTTCTTCGTGCAGCTGTTGACCATCACCACCGCCGGCTACGTCTTCGCCTGCCACCAGTTCCGCGGCAAGCAGACCCTGTTCCTGCTGTTCCTCGTCCAGCTGATGATCATGCCGGTGGTGATGATGGTGCCGAACATGCTGACCCTGAAAACCTTCGGCCTGCTCAACACCCTCACCGGGGTGATGATGCCCTACTTCACCTCGGCGTTCGGCGTGTTCCTGATGCGCCAGGCGTTCCTCGCCATCCCCAAAGAGCTGGAAGAAGCCGCTCTGATGGAGGGCTGCCGCTGGTGGCAGGTGCTGTTCCGCGTGCTGCTGCCGATGTCCTGGCCGTCGGTGCTGGCCTTCGCCACCGTCAGCATTACCTACCACTGGAACGAGTATCTGTGGCCGCTGATGATGCTCAACGATCCCGATAAGCAGGTGCTGACCGTGGGGCTGGTCTCCTTCGCCATGGGCGCCGAATCCGGCGGCCAGTGGGGCACCATCGGCGCCGGGACGCTGATGGTCTGCCTGCCGCTGATGCTGGCGTTCATCCTTTTCCAGAAACAGTTCCTGCGAAGCTTCGGCTTCTCCGGGATCAAATAAGGAGTTATCTATGCTGTTAGCCCAGATTTCCGATACCCATTTCCGCAGCCACGGGCAGAAGCTGTACGGCTTTATCGACGTCAACGCCGCCAACGCCGACGTGGTCTCCCAGCTCAACGCCCTGACGGAGCGCCCGGACGCGGTGGTGGTCAGCGGCGATATCGTCAACTGCGGCCGCCCGCAGGAGTACGAAGTTGCCCGGCAGATCCTCGGCAGCCTGAACTATCCGCTGTATCTGATCCCCGGCAACCACGACGATAAAGAACTGTTTCTCGAATACCTGCACCCGCTGTGCCCGCAGCTCGGCAGCGACCCGCAGAACATGCATTACGCGGTGGACGACTTCGCCACCCGCCTGCTGTTTATCGACTCCAGCCGCTCCGGCACCTCCAGCGGCTGGCTGACGGACGAAACCATTAAATGGCTGGAGGCCCAGCTGTTCGACGGCGGCGACAAGCCGGCGACGGTGTTTATGCACCACCCGCCGCTGGCGCTGGGCAACGCCCAGATGGATCCCATCGCCTGCGAAAACGGCCATCGCCTGCTGGCGCTGGTGGAGCGCTTCCCTTCCCTGACGCGCATCTTCTGCGGCCATAACCACAGCCTGACCCTGACCCAGTATCGCCAGGCGATCGTCTCCACCGTGCCGGGCACCGTCCATCAGGTGCCCTATTTCCACGAGGACCGCCGCCCGTACTATGACCTGTCACCGGCGTCGTGCCTGATGCACCGCCAGGTCGGCGAGCAGTGGGTCAGCTACCAGCACGCGCTGAGCCACCACGCCGGGCCGTGGCTGTATGACGAAAACATCAGTTGCCCAACGGAAGAGCGCTAATCCTCATGCTTAGTTTGCAAAACATCAGTAAGCGTTTTGACGGTAAACCGGCCCTCGACGCTCTCTCCCTCGATATTCACGAAGGCGAGTTTGTGGTGCTGGTCGGCCCCTCCGGCTGCGGCAAAAGCACCCTGCTGCGCCTGCTCGCCGGACTGGAGCCGGTGAGCGAGGGAGAAATCTGGCTGCACGACCAGAACATCACCGCCCTGTCGCCGCGCGAGCGCAACTTCGCGATGATCTTCCAGAACTACGCCCTGTTCCCGCACCTGTCGGTACAGGACAACATCACCTTCGGCATGAAGGTGCGCAAAGAAGATAAGGCCAGCTGGCAGCCGCGGGTCGATAAAGTGGCGCAGATGCTGCAGCTGGAAACGCTGCTGGACCGCAAGCCGGCGAAGCTCTCCGGCGGCCAGCGCCAGCGGGTGGCGATGGCCCGCGCCATCGTGCGCAACCCGCGGCTGTTCCTGATGGACGAACCGCTCTCCAACCTCGACGCGCGCCTGCGCAGCGAAGTGCGCGACAGCATTATGGATCTCCACCAGCAGCTGAAAACCAGCACCGTCTACGTCACCCACGACCAGACCGAGGCGATGTCGATGGCCGACCGCATCGTGGTGATGAATGGCGGCCACGTCCAGCAGGTCGGGCGACCGGAGTACCTCTACGCCCATCCGGCCAACCTGTTCGTCGCCGGGTTTATCGGCTCGCCGGCGATGAACCTGCTGTCGCTGCCCTGCGCCGACGGCGAGATACGGCTCGGCGACCTGCGCCATCCGCTGCCGTCGCGCTATCGCGACGAGCCCCGGGTCTGGTTCGGCATTCGTCCGGAACATATCAGCGATCGCGTGGAGGAGGGGCACCTGCGCCTCTCCGCCACCGTGCTGCAACGAGAACTGATGGGAGCCGATTATCTACTCCACGTCAGCACCCCCATCGGCACCCTGCGCTTTAGCCGCCGCCATCGCGGCGCGGTGCCGGAGAAAGGCGACACGCTGACCCTCGGCTTTTCGCCCGGGGATATTCATCTTTTTCATGCTGAGCAACAGCACAATTTACTCCAGGAGATTGACCATGCTTAAAACCCTGACAGCCGTCGGGCTTTCGCTTGCCCTCTGCGGCACGGCGCTGGCGAAAGAGAAGATCGATTTCATGTTTCCGGCGCCGGTAGACGGCAAGCTGACCATGGAGATGACCCGCGTCATCAAAGCCTTTAACGATTCGCAGCAGGATGTCGAAGTGCGCGGGATCTTCACCGGCAACTACGACACCACCAAGATCAAAGCCGAATCGGCGCAGAAGGCCGGGCAGCCGCCGGCATTGGTGATCATGTCCGCCAACTTCACCACCGACCTGGCGCTAAAGGATGAGATCCTGCCGATGGACGAGCTGTTCCGCTATGGCGATCAAAAAGCGGGGGAGTTCCTGGTCAACGAGTTCTGGCCGGCGATGCACAAGAACGCCCAGGTGATGGGCACCACTTACGCGATCCCGTTCCATAACTCGACGCCGATCCTCTACTACAACAAAACGATGTTCGAGCAGGCCGGGATCACACAGCCGCCGCAGACCTGGGCCGAACTGCTGGCAGATGCCAAAAAGCTGACCGACGAGAGCAAAGGTCAGTGGGGGATCATGCTGCCGTCGACCAACGACGACTACGGCGGCTGGATCTTCTCGGCGCTGGTACGCGCCAACGGCGGAAAATACTTTAACGAAGACTATCCGGGCGAGGTCTACTACAACGTGCCGACCACCATCGGGGCGCTGCGCTTCTGGCAGGATCTGATCTACAAAGACAAAGTGATGCCCTCCGGCGTCCTCAACTCGAAGCAGATCAGCGCCAGCTTCTTCTCCGGTAAGGTGGGGATGGCGATGCTCAGCACCGGCGCGTTGGGCTTTATGCGCGAGAACAGCAAAGATTTTGAGCTCGGAGTGGCGATGCTGCCGGCGAAAGAGCAGCGCGCGGTACCGATCGGTGGCGCCAGCCTGGTGAGCTTTAAAGGTATCAATGACGCGCAGAAGAAAGCGGCCTATCAGTTCCTGACGTATCTGGTGAGCCCGCAGGTCAACGGCGCATGGAGCCGCTTCACCGGCTACTTCTCGCCGCGCAAAGCCGCCTACGATACGCCGGAGATGAAGGCCTATCTGCAGCAGGATCCGCGCGCGGCAATTGCTCTGGAGCAACTGAAGTACGCCCATCCGTGGTACTCCACCTGGGAGACCGTCGCCGTGCGTAAAGCGATGGAGAACCAGCTGGCGGCGGTGGTTAACGACGCCAAAGTGACGCCGGAAGCGGCGGTGCAGACGGCGCAGAAAGAGGCCGACGCGCTGATGAAACCCTACGTCGACAAAACCGCCCTTGCTGAGGTGAAGTAAGCTCCCTTGTCGCTCCGGCTCCTCTCCCCGGTGGCGCTATGCTTACCGGGGCTACTGACCAGCGCCGCACCGTCGCCCGGGCAAGGGGTGTACCCCACCGCCCGGGAACGTGCTCCCCGCTGGCGCTGCGCTTACCGGGCTACTGACCAGCGCCGTACCGTCGCCCGGGTAAGGGGTTTACCCCACCGCCCGGGAACGTGCTCCCCGCTGGCGCTGCGCTTACCGGGCTACTGACCAGCGCCGTACCGTCGCCCGGGTAAGGGGTTTACCCCACCGCCCGGGAACGTGCTCCCCGAGGTGATATTGCTCGCCCTTTCCACGCCAGCCGTTTGATTTTTCAGCGTAAAAAGGGTACGTTTTCATCTTCCCCCAGCGTGAGCAGTCGTGCATTATGCCTATTATCCAGTCTGTTGAACGAGCCCTGACGATCCTCGACCTGTTTAACGAACAAGCCACGGAACTGAAGATAACCGATATCAGCAAACAGATGGGCCTCAGTAAAAGCACCCTCCATTCGCTGCTCAAAACCTTACAGCTGCACGGCTATATCGATCAGAATCCGGAAAACGACAAATACCGCCTGGGCATGAAGCTGGTCGAACGCGGCCATTTTGTCGTAGGGACGATGGATATTCGCCAGAAGGCGAAAAGCTGGCTGACGGATCTCTCGCAGCGCACCGGGCAGACCACTCACCTCGGCATTCTTGACGGCCACGAAGGCGTCTACATCGAGAAAATTGAAGGCAGGCTTGCGGCCATCGCCTACTCGCGCATCGGCCGTCGGCTCCCCATCCACGCAACGGCGATCGGTAAGGTCCTGATCGCCTGGCTGAGCGAGGCGGAGCAAAATACTCTGCTGGAAGGCTATCAGTACACGCCGTTTACCCCCGCGACGCTGACCTCCCGCGAGGCGCTGCTGGCGGCGCTGGCGCAAACCCGCGCCCAAGGCTATGCGCAGGACAGCGAAGAGAATGAGCAGGGCGTGCGCTGTGTGGCGGTACCGGTGTGGAACCATGAATCGCGGGTCATTGCCGCACTGAGTCTGTCAACGCTCACCTCTCGCGTCGATGAGGCTGAGCTCGCGCGCTATCGCGCCTTGCTGGAAGAGGCCGGGCGCCAGCTGTCGAAAGCGCTGGGCTACCCGGCCTGAGGGGTTATCCGACTATCGGCTCATAGCTGAAGTAGTCAAAGTCCGCATAGCAGCCGTCGCCGCTGATATCCTCGCAGTGCAGGCCGACAAAGGCGCCGGTAAAGAACCCGCGCCCGCCGATATAATCATCCGACAGCTTCCAGGCGGCATATTCCACCGGCACGCCGTGCCACGCCTCACCGTCAAACGAGTAGCTGTAGCGATAGACGAGATGGTCGACATCGACCCGGAGCCACACGCTCTGCGCCGCGTCCGGCACCGCAATCGGGTGTTCATGCAGCGGCCACGACGGCACGTTGTGGTCAAGCTGCAATACCTTAATGGTTCTACCTTGCCCCTCTTCATAGTCAACGAAGCAGTAGCTCCAGTTTTTGCTGTTGTAATAGCAGGTTAACCCGGCGCTCTGCTGGAAGTTCTCCGGGGCAAACTCCATCCGCGTTTCGGCGCGGAAGGCAAAGTGCTGCCAGCGCCGCGCCACGGTGGACTGGGTAAAGGTGGAGTTGAGCGAATCGTTGCCGTACAGGCGCAAGAAGCCTGGCCGCGCGCTGAGGGAACCCAGCGTATCATCAAACGGAATACGCAGGGTCTGCAGCTGCGGATTGAGCGTCGGGCCGCTGAACTCATCCCGCCAGCTCTCGTCAGCGACGACGCGGCTTTCGACCATTTTCGGCCCCGGCACGCTCAGCTGGGCGTGTTTGCCCCCTGCCACCGACGGCCAGCCGTCGTGCCAGTTGATGCGCGCAATCCCGGTTTCCCGCCCCAGCGAGCAGTAGCCGCGCCCGCCGGAGGCCAGCAGCGGCACACCGGGCAAGCGCTGCGGACGGCTGGTGAGATAGGCCATATACCATTCGCCGGTGTGCGTCTCCAGCAGCGAACCGTGGCCGCTTTTCTGCAGCGGGTTTTCCGGCAGATGCCAGCTGGTCATCAGCGTCCCGTCCGGGTGCAGTTCGTACGGCCCGTCGATATTTTTCGCTCTGAGCACCACCACCGCATGTTCATAACTGGTGCCACCTTCGGCCACCAGCAGATAGTACCAGCCCTCTTTATGGTACAGATGGGCCCCCTCGGTATAGCGCAGCGCCGTGCCGGTAAACAGGGTTTTTCTCGTCTTCGACAGGGTCTGCGTCTGCGGGAAATACTCCTGCAGGACGATCGTGCAGTGCGGGTCACTGTGGTGACGCGGCCCCCACGGGCGGTAAATATAATATTTACGCCCGTCCAGATCATGAAACAACGACGGGTCAAAGCCGCCGTTACCCATCGCGATCGGCTCACTCCACGGCCCCTCAATAGAGGGGGCGGTGACCAGATAGTTGCGACCGTTTTTCCACGGCGAGTCGACGATTTTCACATCGGTATACAGCAGCCAGAACAGCCCGTCGGCGTAGCTCAGGCACGGCGCCCAGATCCCGCCGGAGTCGGGGTTGCCTTTCATATCCAGCATCGACACGCGATCCAGCGGCGTGCTCACCAGCGACCAGTTTTTCAAATCCCGCGAGTGGTAAATCCGCACTCCCGGAAACCACTCAAAGGTGGAGGTGGCGATGTAGTAATCCTCGCCCTGGCGACACATTGACGGGTCCGGGTTAAAACCGGTCAGAATCGGGTTAGTTATCGTGTACATATTGCCTCCTGCTTAATGAGATGTCGCGGCAGCGGCGGCAGGGACGCCCTCTTCCTGCGCCGCGCGATGTTGACGTAACTGCTGGCTGATGGCCTCCACCCGGGCATCGGTCAGCTTGTAGAATGAGAGCATGGTGAACATGCCGATATAGAGCACCACCGGTACCACGCAGAACAGGATTTTGATGGTGGTTAGCACCTCAACCGGCTGCACGCTGCTGCTGGCGGAGTAGTTCACGTAGGCCAGAATCCAGCCCACCACCGCGCCGCCAATGGCCAGGCCAATCTTCAGACTGAACAGGTAGGTTGAAAAAACCAGTCCGTCGAGACGGCGGCCGCTTCGGCTTTCTTCGTAATCCACTACGTCTGAGGCCATCAGCCACTGCAGCGGCGTGGTGGTGTTGAAAACGAACAGGAAGACGATGTTAAGCGCGAAAATCAGCGCGATATAGTCAGCCGGGGTAACAAAAATCAGCAGGCTAATCAGGGAATAGACCACGATAATCCCTTTAAAGGCCTTCACCCGATCGAAGCGCCCCAGCAGGCGCGAAGAGGCCAACGAACCGAACATGGTGGCGATGCTGCCGTAGAGCAGAAACTGCATCGCCAGCTCCGGGTGGTCCATCACGTATTTCACGAAGTAGAGCGTTGCCCCTCCGCGAACCACGTTGGAGCAGGTCGCCATCATTTTGAAAGCACACATGATTCGCCACTGGGTGTTGCCGAACAGCAGCTTAAGATCTTTCACCACCGATGCGCCCGGCTGCACGTCGAAGGTATAGCGCTCTCTGGTCGTGAAGAAGCACACATACAGCAGCACGACGCCGGTCAGCCCGAGCACGCACATGGCGCCAAAGTAGCCCACCTGCTCGTTGCCTTTGCCAATGATGCTCACCAGCGGCAGCGCAATCCCGCTAATCGCCAGCGATCCCGCGGCCGCGAGGAAAAAACGCCACGACTGCAGGGCATGGCGCTCTTTCGGATCCGCCGTAATCACCCCCGGCATCGCGCAATAGGGGACGTTAACGAAGGTGTAGACCAGCGTCAGCAGAATATAGGTCACGCAGGCATAGATAATTTTGCCCTGCGCGGAAAAGTCCGGCGTGTAGAAGGTCAGCATACAGACGATGCCGAACGGAATGGCGCCCCACAGCAGGAACGGGCGGAACTGGCCGTAGCGGGTACGGGTGCGGTCTACCAGCAGCCCCATCAGCGGATCGGTGACGGCATCCAGCACGCGGGAAACCAAAAACAGCGTGCCCATAATACCGGCGGAGAGGCCAAACACATCGGTGTAGAAATAGGCCAGCAGAAACATCGTCGCCTGCCAGACGAAACCGCACGCGGTATCGCCCAGCCCGTAGCCGATTTTATCTTTCATGGTTAATTGCATATTTATCCCCAACCCCAATGAGTGGAATGGCGCAAACGTCAGGGACCTGAAAAGGGAATACATACCCGCTGCAACGTCAGGAAATCACCCATTATACGTGTGCTTAATTTTCACGTTTTCGTGTTAATAGAGTGTAAGAAGATGTGCATTTTTACGGCAATGGTCATTTTTAATTTATGAATTATGTTTTTTGGTTTTTGTGATTGCCATCGTTATAAAAAAGGGAGGACATAATATTTTTTAGTCTTAATTTTTAAATGGTTATAAAAAACAAAAAAATAACCATAATGGTATTTAATGCAGACAAAAAAGCCGTCCGCGGACTATTTCCGCAGACGACATTGCAGCAGAATTTAATTAAATACCGAGCGCTTTTTTACCGGCGTTTATAACCTCGATAATTTTATCTGTATCGTATATACAGCCTTTCCATGTCCCTCCGCTGACCGATTGCAGCGCCGCCCACAGGCGGGTATCGTCCGGTAAAAAATCATGAGCGTGCAAATCGGGATGCGGCGTTCTTGCCGCCAACTCTGCCGCCCCCTCTTCCGGCGTCAGCCGCTGGTGCGCCGTACCGAGAAAATTGACGTGACCGGTGAGCGCCAGCCTGTCGACGACGATCTCAATCACATCGTCATCGCGCAGCTTGCCGATGGGCCCGCCCGCCAGTGCTTCCGGGGCGACGTGGCCGAAGCAGGCGCCGGTCGACACGCCGGAGAAACGGGCATCGGTGATCAGCGACACCGTCTTCCCCCACGAGACATGTTTCAGCGCCGAGGTGAGCTGATAGGTCTCTTCCATGCCGGTCCCGGACGGCCCGCCGCCGATCACCACCATAATATCGCCCTGCTCGATCTCGCCGTTTTTGATCGCCTTGATCGCCCGGGCTTCCGAAACAAATACCCGCGCCCGTCCGGTGTGGCGATACACGCCGTCGTCATCCACCACCGACGGATCGATCGCCGTGGCTTTGATCACCGAACCTTCCGGCGCAATATTTCCTACCGGGAAGGCCACCGTGGAGGTGAGTCCTTTGGCTTTCGCCCGAGCCGGCGGGAGAATCACATCATCCGGATCGACGCCGTCCTGTTCGCGCAGACACTGACGGAATTTCTCACGCCGCTCGGAAGTCTGCCACCAGTCGAGGTTTTCTCCCACCGTCTGGCCGGTGACCGTCATCGCGTCCAGATGCAGCAGACCAAGATCGCGCAAGTGCAGCATCACTTCCGGCACTCCGCCGGCGAGGAAAGCCCGCACCGTCGGGTGGTAGTCCGGCCCGTTCGGCAACACGCTGACCAGACGCGGGACGCTGCGGTTGATCCGCGTCCAGTGTGCAACATCAGGAATGGTGCACCCCGCCGCATGGGCGATGGCGGGAATGTGCAGCAGAAGGTTGGTCGAGCCGCCGAACGCCGCGTGGATAACCATCGCGTTTTCGATCGCCTTATCGGTCAGAATATCGCGCGTGGTAATGCCGCGATTATCCAGCTCACTCACCGCCCGCGCCGACTGGCGAGAGATTTCCAGCCATACGTCCTGCCCCGACGGTGCCAGCGCCGAGTGCGGCAGCGCCAGGCCGAGCGCTTCCGCAACGACCTGCGAGGTCCCCGCCGTGCCCAGGAACTGGCAGCCGCCCCCCGGCGAAGCGCAGGCGCGACAGCCCAGTTCAGCGGCCTCCTGCAGCGACAGCTCGTGGTTGGCGTAGCGTGCGCCGATGGTCTGGACTTTACCGGCATCTTCGCCAAAGGTCGGCGGCAGCGTCGCCCCGCCGGGCACCAGAATCGTCGGCAGGTCATGCATTGCCGCCAGGGCGATCATGGTCGCCGGCAGGCCTTTGTCACAGGTCGCCACGCCGATCACCGCCCGACGCGTCGGCAGCGAGCGGATCAGACGACGAAACACGATCGCCGCATCGTTGCGGTACGGCAGGGAGTCGAACATGCCGTACGTACCCTGAGAGCGCCCGTCGCACGGGTCACTGACGAAGGCGGCGAAAGGAATCCCGCCGTTGCGGGTAATCTCCCTGGCCGCCGCCTGCATCTGCAGGCCAATTTCCCAGTGGCCGGTGTGGTAACCCAGCGCCACCGGGCGGCCGTCGCCGGCGCGAATCCCACCCTGAGTGCCGATAATCAGCACCTCTTTGCCGGTGAGTTTGTTCGCGTCCCAGCCCATGCCGGCGTTTTGCGTCATCCCGAACAGATTGCCGCTCGGCGACTCCATCAGCATTTGCGGCGTCAGCGGCAGCGCCCCCTGCGGGCCAGCGGCATGGGTGATGACCGCATAAAACGCATCATTCTGGGGAGTGAAAATCGTCTCTATTGCCATCTTAATTTTCCGGTTCAGCAGAGTCTGAGCTGTTGTAGCAGCGTTTTGAGCTGCCGCTTTTTCGCCTCGTCCAGCGGAGAGGACGGGGGCAGCACATGCGTGGAGATCGGCCGCCTGCACAGTACGATCGCCTCTTTAATCACATTCACAAACGGCGTATCCAGCTGGTACAGCTGCGGGATTTTCAGCAGCGTCTGATGGTAGCGCGCGGCCTCCGCCAGGTTGCCGTCGCGGAAGGCCTGCAGCAGCTTCACCGAGATCTGCGGGGCAAAGTTACCGCTGGCCGAGATGGCCCCGTCGCCACCCAGCAGCAGGGTGTTAAACAGGTGGTCATCATAACCGCACAGCACAGAGAAGTGCGGGTGTGCCGATTTCACCGTCTCAATCATGCTGCGCAGATGAGCCACCGAGTCGATGGTGTCTTTGATGCCGACAATATTGCTGCGCGAGTCGGCGAGAGTTTTGACCAACGCGGGCGTCAGATCCTGACCGCTCAAGGCCGGGAAGTTATACAGCAGCACCGGCAGCGTGACGCTATCGGCTACCTGCTGGAAGTAGCGAATCAGGTTGGGCTCAGAGACTTTCCAGTAATAGGGGTTAATTACCACAATACCGTCGGCGCCGGCCTGCTGCGCGTGCTGGCCGAGTTCGATGGTCTCCCGGGCGTTGGTGCCGCCGGTACCAATCAGCACCGGCACCCGGCGGTCGACGTGGGCGATGGCGAAGGCGGCAATGGCTTTGCGCTCATCGGCATTAAGCTGCGAAAACTCCCCGCCGCTGCCGAGGAAGAACAGGCCGTCGACGCCCGCGGCGATCATGTCGTCGATCAGCGCGGCGGTACCCGGTTTATCGAACTGGCCATCGGCGGTAAAAATGGTGGAGACAGGCGGAATAATCCCCGAGAACTGCACGGTTTGCGGCATGAGATCTCCTTGCTGAATCAGTTTGTTCTACATTATAGAACAGTGTTCGTTTATTTAACGACCATACTATGCCGCCAGCAAAGAGAAGGTAAATGGGGTGACGGACGTAAGTGCACGTTTTTCAGACTGGATCACAAAATGCTGCAACGCCCGATGCGTGCGACAAACCGGCCTCTCTTGCCCGGGCTACGCACCGACACCAACCGTAGCCCCGGTAAGCGTCGCGCCAGCCGGGAGTGTTCCTGGATGACAGAAGATGAACTGTTCGCTGCGCGGCCCGTTCGGGAGGAGCAGCGCTGTACGAGGGGGATTATCGGGGCGTTAACCTGCCATGGACGGGTTTGTGGTGCGGCACGTAAAGCGCAAAAAAACAGGCCACAGCGCTGTGTGGCCTGAAAGTGGATCAACGATTAGATTCCTGCCGTTTCACGAATATATTTACGCGCTTTGAGGGCGTATTCGAAGGGGTTAGCCAGCGCCGGATCCTGTTCGGCTTCAACCACCATCCAGCCTTTGTAGCCATGGTCGTCCAGCAGTTTGAACACCGGACGGAAGTCGATCACGCCATCGCCAGGCACGGTGAAGGTGCCTTTCTTCACGCCATCAAGGAATGACAGCCCTTCGCGACGAACCTGCTCAATCACCGGCGGACGGACATCTTTCAGGTGCACGTGGTTGATACGCGGCAGGTATTTCTTGAGGATCGCCAGCATCGGCGCTTCGCCCCCTTCGGAATACCAGGCGTGTCCGGTGTCGTACAGCAGAAAGACTTTGTCATCGACCAGCGACATAAATTTGTCGATCTCTTCGCTGGTCTGAATACCGGTCCCCATATGGTGGTGCAGGCACACCTGCATGCCCTTCTCAGCGGCCAGGCGCCCCAGCGTGTTGTAGCCTTCGGCGACGCGCTGCCACTCCTCCTCGCTGAAGCAGGGTTTTGCCTCGCCGAGAATCGGTTTTTCCAGCCCCTGAATGCTGCCGCTTTGCTCGGAGCAGCCAATCACTCTCGCCCCCATCGCGTGCAGGAAATTCATGTGATTCACAAACTCGTCAATGGTCTTTTCCCGCTGCCCGTTGGCAAAAAAGGTGCTGAACCAGGCATTGCAGATCTGAATGCCGCGAATATCCAGCATCGGCTTCAGCACCGCCGGATCGCGCGGGTATTTGCTGCCCACTTCGCTGCCGCTAAACCCCGCCAGCGCCATTTCGCTGACAATCTGCTGAAAGGTATTTTCGCTGCCCAGTTCAGGCATATCATCGTTGGTCCAGCCAATAGGGGCGATCGCCAGTTTTACATTATCTTTGTTCATAAAAATGCTCCTGTTGCCGCGCTTTAGCGACGCAGCAATTCACGTTCGATGAGTTCACGGGTTTCCACTGCCTGGTATTTCATTTTTTCCGGGTAGCCAAATAGCGAGGCGGCCACAATCGGCGCGCCGCCGACCTTGAAGGTCTGCTCGGCAAATTTCATTTCGCGCAGGGTGCGGAACAGCGCGTCGAAATCCACATCCCCCTCGCCAACGCCCACATGCTGGTGGACCGCGGCATCCACGCCCGGCGGATTAACGATATAGCGGCAGTGCTTGGTATGGTTGCGGGTATCGGCGATCAGCACATGGGAGAGATCGCTTCCCGCATAGCGCAGCATTTTCTCGACCTCACCTTTCCCTTTGTCATAAAAGAAAGTGTGCGGAACGCTGTATACGTACTTCACATTCTCGCTACGGAACGACTTCACGATATCGACGGTTTCGTTGTTCTCTTCGCAGAAGTCCCACGGATGCGCCTGAATCTCCACGCGAATACCTTCGCGCTCGAAAATGGGCAGCAGCTCATCCATCGAGCGATAGAACATCTCTTCGCAGATTTCCGGCTGATTCGGATCGCCGGAAAACTCGGTGTTGATCACCTGCACACCCATTTCTACCGCCACTTCGATCAGCCGTTTCCAGTTTTTTACCGCCGCCTGACGGCGCAGTTCATCCGGGCCGGACCAGCGGTAAACGCAGATAAACGAGGAGATCTCCACGCCGGTCTCACGCAGCGCCTGTTTGTACTCGGCAATCACTTCCCGACCGGCGCGCGGATGTTTGTAGAACGGGTTAATCTGCGGATGGGGCGATTGCTCAATGTACTTGTAACCCCATTCCGCAACCTGGTGGACCATCCGGGTAATCCCGAGATCGCGAATCACATCAACGTCGAAAGCAATTTTCATCGTCGTTACCTGTTCAAAGAAGTTCCGTAAGCGAGAGGCGGATTAGCGTTTGTAGAATGCCGGGCACTCAGGCAGCGTCACCTCAACCGGCTCGCTGGTTCCCTGGGCTTTAATACAGGCGTCAGCAGCCACGGATGCCGCATAGCCGTCCCATGCCGATGGGCCCTGCAGCTGACCTGCCTGAACATCATTGATGAAGGCCTGCAGCTCCACGTCGTAGGCTTTGATAAAGCGATCCTTCCAGTCGGTCAGGATGGCGGTCGACAGGTTAGCGGCTTTGCGCATCTGCACTGCTGACGGCTCAGGCAGGCGGGCAATACCGGTTTCGCCCACCACTTCGCACTGAATGTCGTAGCCGTACTGGCAGTTGACGAAGACTTCCACGTCGATCAACGTACCTTTTTTGGTTTCAAACGACACGATCTGTGGGTCTTTCAGACGCGCGTGGGTATGGGAAGTAGAGCGCGGGAAGCGCACCTGTACCGAACAGTAGTCATCGTTGAGCAGCCAGCGCAGCACGTCCAGCTCGTGGATCAAGGTGTTGGTGATCGCCATGTCGGTGGTGTAGTTCTCACCAACCGACTGGTTACGGTGGGCGCAGCGCAGCATCAGCGGCGCGCCGATATCACCATCATCAATGACTTTTTTCAGCGCCAGGTAGCCTTCATCGTAAGGGCGCATAAAGCCCACCTGCACCAGGCGGCGGCCCGCTTTCATTTCCGCATCGACAATGCGGCGGCAGCCTTCCGCGCTCATCGCCAGCGGCTTCTCGCAGAACACCGGTTTGCCGGCGGCGATCGCCGCGAGAGTATACTCTTCGTGCGTCGGATCCCACGAGGTGACAAGGATAGCGTCGACATCGCTGGACTGGATAACATCATGGCCGTCGGTGTAGATTTCCGCCTGCACGCCCGGCAGCGCTACCGCCGCACGTGCGCTCTCCGCATTGATATCCGACACCGCCACCACGGTGGCTCCCTGTAAGACCTGGGTACAACGACGGATATGTTCTTTCCCGATGGCGCCAGCGCCGATGACACCTAATTTGAGTGACATAGTGGTTTTCTCCGTGATTCTGTAGGGTTCAAGGTGAGCGTTCTGTTTTAGTAATCCCGCGCTTCGGCGCGTTTTTCATTAATCATTTCAGCAACTTTGCGAATACGCTCTGACAAGGCCGTTTGGGCGACGCCGACGTTCCACCAGCTGCCGTAGGAATGCACCATGGTCTTCGGCAGCACTTTAATATCAATCAGCGTGCTGATCGTCTCGCGACGCGCGGCATCCAGCGCCTGACGCAGTTCATTCAGGGTGGTGACGCGCCAGGTTTTGCAACCGTAGCCCGCCGCAATAGTGGCGAAATCGACCGGCACCAGGCCGCCCTGCAGCTGCCCGTTCTCCGCTGAGCGATAGCGAAACTCGGTGCCGAAGCTGCCCATACCGTGGCCAATCTGCAGGTTGTTGATGCAGCCGTTGGCCATATTGTCGAGCAGTACCACGTTGATCTTCGCCCGCTCCTGCAACGAGGTCACCAGCTCAGAGTGCAGCATCATGAAAGAGCCGTCTCCGACCAGGGAATAGACTTCGGTTTGCGGCTGCGCCAGCTTCACCCCCAGCGCGGCATTCACTTCATAGCCCATGCAGGAGTAGCCATACTCTACGTGATAGGTGTTGGGGGCCCGGTTGCGCCAGACGCGCTGCAGATCCCCGGGCAAACTGCCCGCTGCCGCCACAATTACCGCATCCGCCGCAAGCGTTTCATTGAGTACCCCCAGCACGCTGCTCTGGGTCAGCGTGGAGTCGGTGATCTGACGAAATTCCCGATATACCGACTCGCGATCGAGAGCATCATCGACTTCCGGGACAAAAGCCTCTTCCTGCCAGACGGCCTGATAGACGCGCTGGGTCTCTTTCAGCTGGCGGCTCTGGACGCTGTCAATCTGTGCGCCCCAGTTCGCCTGCCAGCCTTCTCCTGTCAGCGCGCTATCCAGTGAGGTCAGGGCTTCGCGGGCATCAGCCAGCAGCGGAATGCCGTCAAGTTTCCAGGCATCGAAGTTGCTGACGTTGACATTCAGAAAGCGCACGCCGGGGTGCTGGAACAACCATTTTGATGAGGTGGTGAAATCGCTAAAGCGGGTGCCGATACCGATAACCAAATCGGCTTCTTTCGCCAGCAGGTTGGCGGCCAGGCAGCCGGTTTCGCCGACGCCGCCGACGTTCAGCGGATGGGAGGAGACCACCGTCCCTTTCCCGGCCTGAGTTTCTGCGAACGGAATGCCGTAGCGTTCCGCGAAGCGGGACAGGGCTTCCCCGGCACCGGCATATTTCACCCCGCCGCCGCAAATAATCAGCGGTTTACGGCTGGCCTTAATGGCCGCCACCGCATCCGCCAGCTGGGCGGCGCTGGCCGGACGGCGATCGAGACGATGCACGCGGCGAACAAAGAACGACTCCGGGTAATCCCAGGCTTCACCCTGCACATCCTGCGGCAGACAGAGAGTGACGGCGCCGGTTTCCGCCGGATCGGTCAGGACGCGCATCGCGTTAATGCAGGCGCTCATCAGCTGTTCCGGGCGCGTAATGCGATCCCAGTATTTGCTGACGGCCCGGAAGGCGTCGTTGGTGCTGATGCTGAGGTCATAACTTTGCTCAACCTGCTGCAGCACCGGATCCGGCTGACGGCTAGCAAACACATCGCCGGGCAGCAGCAGCAGAGGAATGCGGTTGGCGGTGGCCGTCGCGGCGGCGGTAATCATATTGGCCGCCCCCGGTCCGACGGAAGAAGTGCAGGCAATGATCTGGCGGCGCAGAGACTGGCGGGCGAAACCGGTGGCGGCGTGCGCCATACCTTGTTCGTTACGCCCCTGGAAGACCCGCATTTCGCCGCTGTCTTGTTCCAGCGCCTGGCCCAGCCCCAGCACGTTGCCGTGGCCAAAGATGGCGAAAATACCTTTTACGAATTTATGCTCTTCGCCATCCACGTCGAGAAACTGGTTATCAAGGAACTTCACCAGCGCCTGTGCCATTGTCAGTCTCAGTTTGCCCATCTTGCACAATCCTTATTGTTCAGTATTTGTGTGTGGGTTAGCGCGTTTTCCCCGTACTACACGCTTGTCACAGCCGCGGGAAATCGTTAACGTCCACTGGAATACTTTTGGATTATAGGCAAACATTTTTTTCATTAAATAGAAATACAGAAAAAATATTTCATTTTGCGAGAGGGATCAAACTCTCTCTCTGTTTCACCCGTTTCACCCACGCCGGCCACACCGCCTTCGGCCGCTCAAGGCGCGCCGCCGCTTAAATATCCCTTTAAAAATCATGCATAAAGCACTCTCTTACCGAACCATGCCGCAGCAGGCGTCATCCGCGCCTTCGATCCTTTGCAGAATGGGGCCTGGCGCGGCAGAGTGGTAGATCCCTCACACTTTTGGTTTTTTAATTTCGATCTCATTTGCAAATGAAATATTTATTTCTCAAACTAGGGATATCCGTTCACCCTCAGGCTGTGTGTGGAGTCCTTGTCGGCATTCCGACCCTTCCGTACAGCAGATATGTAAAAGGAAAACCTAGCTATGAATGCAGCAGTAAAGCGGCTCGACGTCATCTGTATTGGCCGGGTGGCTGTCGACCTCTATGCCCAGCAGATTGGTGCAAGGCTAGAAGATGTTGCCAGTTTCTCTAAATATCTGGGCGGCTCTTCCGGCAACGTAGCCTTTGGTACCGCCATTCAGGGATTAAAATCAGCCATGCTGGCGCGCGTCGGCGATGAGCACAATGGCCGTTTTCTACGCGAAACGCTCGGCCGGGTCGGGGTCGATACCGAATACCTGATCACGGATAAACAGCGTCTCACCGCGCTGGTGATGCTGGGCATTAAAGATCAGGAGACCTTCCCGCTCATTTTTTACCGTGATAATTGTGCCGATATGGCGCTGGTGCCTGAGGATATTAACGAGGAGTACATCGCCTCTTCCCGTGCGCTGGCGGTAACGGGCACGCACCTCTCTCATCCCAACACCCGCGCGGCGGTACTGAAAGCGCTGGAGTACGCCCGCCGTCACGGCCTGCGCACCGCGCTGGATATCGATTACCGTCCGGTGCTGTGGGGATTGACCTCGCTGGGTGACGGTGAAACGCGTTTCATCGAATCCGGTCCGGTCACCAGTCAGCTTCAGGAAGTGCTACATCTGTTCGATTTAGTGGTCGGTACAGAAGAGGAGTTCCATATTGCCGGCGGCAGCACCGATACGCTGACCGCGCTGAAAAATGTCCGCCATGCGACCAAAGCGACGCTGGTCTGCAAACGGGGCCCGATGGGCTGCGTGGTGCTGGAAGGCGACATTCCCGATAGCTGGGACAGCATTCCGCTCCAGCAGGGCGTACGGGTTGAGGTACTCAACGTGCTGGGCGCTGGCGATGCCTTTATGTCCGGTCTGCTGCGCGGCTGGCTGAATGATGAAGGCTGGGAACAGGCATGTCGCTACGCCAACGCCTGCGGCGCGCTGGTGGTCTCGCGCCACGGCTGCGCGCCGGCGATGCCGACCAAAGTCGAGCTGGATGATTATCTGCTGCGGGCGCAATCCGTGCCACGTCCGGATATCGACGCGCGATTAAACCATTTACACCGCGTCACCAGCCGCCGTCAGCAGTGGCCGGAGCTGTGCATTTTCGCTTTTGATCATCGTAAACAGTTGGCGGATCTGGCCCATGAAACCGGATGCGATCCGGCCTCTATTCCCCGGCTCAAGCTGCTGCTGCTGGCAGCCGCCGAAGCGGCCGCCAAAGAGGCGGGGCTGGAACAGCGGAGCGGGATTCTCGCCGACGGCACCTACGGTCAGAGCTCGCTGAATGCCATTACCGGTAAAGGCTGGTGGATTGGTCGCCCTATCGAGCTGCCGGGTTCGCGCCCGCTGCGTCTGGAACACGGCAACATTGGTTCCCAGCTGATCGACTGGCCGCTGGAGCATGTGGTGAAATGCCTGGTCTTCTATCATCCGGCAGATCCGGCACCGCTGCGGGCTGAGCAGGATGCGCTGCTGCTGGAAGTCTGGCAGGCCTGCAACAAGTCCGGACACGAGCTGCTGCTGGAAGTGATCCAGCCGGAAAATGGCCCGGATAAAGACGAGCGTCACTACCACACAATGCTGGAACATTTTTACCAGCTCGGCATTCAGCCGGACTGGTGGAAACTGCCGCCGCTCTCCAGCGCCAGCTGGGAAAAGATCGCGGGTCTGATCGCGCGCGAAGATCCCTGGTGTCGCGGGATCCTGCTCCTTGGCCTCGATGCGCCGTCAGATCGGCTGCGCGCCGGGTTTGCCGAGGCCGCCGGCCACCCGATCATCAAAGGCTTCGCCGTCGGACGTACCATCTTTGGCCAGCCTTCACGGCGCTGGATGGCGGGCGAACTGAGCGATGAGGCGCTGATTGGCGAGGTGAAACGCAACTACCTGACGCTCATCGACTACTGGCGTGAAGCCCGCGGTTAACCGCGATAAAACCCGCCCGCGCCTCCCGGTGCGGGTTTTTTTCTGTTTCTTCGTGAAATGAATCGCGTATTTCATCGCAAAAAATGAAAAATTCGCTTCATTTGGTACACTGGAAGTTATATTCCTTTCATTTTCTCAGAGCGCAATCTATGGCCAATAATCCGACCCAACTGACCATCCTGCAGGATGAAATCCGGCGTCGCTACGATACATTAAGCAAACGCTTAAAACAGGTGGCACGCTATATTCTGGATAACAGTAATAGCGTCGCTTTCGATACCGTCGCCTCCATCGCCCAGCAGGCGGATGTCCCGCCATCGACGTTGATCCGTTTCGCTAATGCGTTCGGCTTTAGCGGCTTTAATGAAATGAAGCAGATGTTCAGACAGCATCTGATGGAAGAGACCGCCAACTATACCGAACGCGCGCGCCTGTTCCGCCAGACCACCAACGATGAAACGTCGCCGCCGGAAACGCCGACTGAAATTCTCAATATGTTCACCATGGTGAATACCCAGGCGCTGCAGCAGCTGGCGATGCAGACCTCTGGCGATGATCTCGAGCGCGCGGTCGCCCTGCTGGCGGAGGCGGAGAATATCTATGTGATTGGCCTGCGCCGCTCGTTTAGCGTCGCCTCCTATTTGACCTATGCGCTGCGTCATCTTGACCGTAAAGCGTTTCTGATCGATGGCCTCGGCGGAATGTTCACCGAGCAGCTGAGCCTGGTGGGACCGAAAGATGTGGTGGTCGCCGTAAGCTTCTCGCCCTACGCGCGTGAAGTTGTCGAGCTGGTTGAACTTGGCGCCCAGCGCAAGGCGCGACAGATTGCGATTACCGACAGCCAGGTCAGCCCGCTCGCGGCCTTCAGCGATGTCTGCTTTGTGGTACGTGAAGCGCAGGTTGACGGTTTCCGCTCCCAGGTGGCCTCTCTGTGCCTGGCTCAGACGCTGGCCGTGTCACTGGCGCTGAACAGTAGCAAAGAACCGCAAACCCAGCAGAACCTCGCCTGACCCTGCCCCCTCTCCCGGATTCCGCGCCAGCGCCTTATCCGGGCGACCATCCCCTGTAGCCCCGGTCAGCGCAGCGCCACCGGGGGAATATCTCCGCCCATCAGGAAACCTCCCGGATTGCCGCGCCAGCGCCTTATCCGGGCGGCCATCCCCCCGTAGCCCCGGTCAGCGCAGCGCCACCGGGGAATATCTCCGCCCATCAGGAAACCTCCCGGATTGCCGTACCAGCGCCTTATCCGGGCGACCATCCCCCGTAGCCCCGGTCAGCGCAGCGCCACCGGGGGAATATCTCCGCCCATCAGGAAACCTCCCGGATTCCGCGCCAGCGCCTTACCCGGGCGACCATCCCCCTGTAGCCCCGGTCAGCGCAGCGCCACCGGGGGAATATCTCCGACCTTCAGGAAACCTCCCGGATTGCCGCGCCAGCGCCTTATCCGGGCGACCATCCCCCCGTAGCCCCGGTCAGCGCAGCGCCACCGGGGAATACTATCGGGCAGCCACCGGGGAACAGGAGCAGACAAAAAGGGCCGCTAAGCAAAAACTTAGCGGCCCTTTTAACGCTTGCGATCCGTCAGTCGTGACGAGGATAGTCAGGACTGTTGATCCACGCGTGGTCCTCTTCCCAGGTAAACAACCACTTGCGCTCCGGCCCGGCCATCACGTTCAGATAATAGCTGTCATACCCGGCAATCGCCGCGACCGGGTGATAGCCGCGCGGCACCATCACCACATCGTGGTTGTAAGGCGCCATGCAGGCATCCAGGCTGCGATCATCGGTATATACCCGCTGGAGTGCGAAGCCCTGCGGCGGATCGAAACGGTGATAGTAGGTCTCTTCCAGCTGGGTCTCTTTACCCGGCTGCGCGGTATCGTGTTTATGCGACGGCCAGGAGCTGGTGGCGCCTTCATCGGTATACACCTCCACCACCAGCAGACAGTCGGCCTGCGCATTATCCGGCAGGATATTGTGCACCAGACGCTGATTACGCCCTTTGCCACGATGTTCAACGCCCACATCCTGCGGACGAATCACCCGCGCCGGCAGCGTACCCTTACCTGGCGCGCTACACACCGCCAGTTCAAGGTCAGAATCCGCCGTCACCTCCACCTTGTCCTGCGTCGGGACATACACCGCCCACGGCGGCGTACGTTCAAACGGCGACATTCGCTGTCCCAGCCCGGGGAAGTCGGCCTTCGTCGTTTTAACCGACGCCAGCCCGGCAACCAGCACCAGACACAGCTCGCGCTCGCCGCTTTCCAGCGTAATGCTCTGCCCTTTTTTCAGCATCCACACATCAAAACCGATATAGCGCCAGCCGGCGCTTTGCGGCGTGATGTGCTGGATCTGCCCCTCTTTTCGTGATTTAGCCAGTAACGACATGGCGTTCTCCTTCGCCGATTAACCTAATGTCGGCATGCTGAATTCAGATACGGTTTGCTGCCCTTCCGGCCAACGCACGGTGGCGGTTTTCATCCGGGTGTAGAAGCGCACGCCGTCAGGTCCATGGACGTTGAGGGCGCCAAATACCGAGCGTTTCCAGCCGCCGAAGCTGTGGAAGGCCATTGGTACCGGAACCGGCACGTTCACCCCGACCATTCCGGCCTGGACATCATGCACGAATTCACGGGCGGTGTGTCCATTGCTGGTGAAGACGGCGCTGCCGTTGCCAAATTCGTGGCTGTTCACCAGCTCCAGCGCGCTGTGATAGTCCGCCACGCGGACAATGCCCAGTACCGGTCCAAAAATCTCTTCCCGCCAGATGGTCATATCCGGCGTCACGTGGTCGAACAGCGTACCGCCGACATAGTACCCGTCATCATAGCCTGACACGCGCAGCTTACGCCCGTCGACGACCAGTTTCGCCCCTTCGCTGGCGCCTTTATCGATATAGCCCAGCACTTTCTTCTGATGGGTATCGGAAACCACCGGGCCCATTTCGTTCTCTTCTTTGCCGCGCATGCATCCCGGCCCGACTTTCAGCGCTTCCACCAGCGGCTTCAGACGCGCAATCAGCTTATCCGCCGTTTCATCACCCACCGCGACCACGACCGGCAACGCCATGCAGCGCTCGCCCGCAGAACCAAACGCACCGCCCATAATCGCATTTACCGTCGCATCCAGATCCGCGTCCGGCATCACAATCGCATGGTTTTTCGCCGCGCCAAAGGCCTGCACGCGTTTACCGTGGGCGCTGGCGGTTTTGTAGATATATTCGGCAACGCCGGAGGAGCCGACGAAGCTGACCGCCGCAATACGCGGATCGGTATACAGCTGCTCGGCATCATCGTTGCTGCAGTGCACAACGTTAAAGACGCCATCCGGCAGGCCTGCTTCCTTCAGCAGTTCAGCCAGGCGTACCGCGGCCGTCGGGGCCAGCGCCGGCGGCTTGAGGATGAAGCTGTTGCCGCAGGCCAGCGCCAGCGGGAACATCCACATCGGAACCATCGCCGGGAAGTTAAACGGCGTAATCCCCGCCACCACACCCAGCGGCTGCATCAGCGAATAGCTGTCCACGCCGGTGCCGACGTCAGATGAGTATTCACCTTTAATCAGATGCGGAATACCGCAAGCAAATTCAACCACTTCCAGACCACGGGTCAGTTCACCCAGTGCATCTGACCAGACCTTACCGTGCTCGCTAACGATGATTCCCGCCAGCTCCTCAGCATGTTGCTCAAGCAGCATTTTAAAGTTGAACAGCACGCGGGCGCGGCGTAGCGGCGTGGTGCGCGACCAGCTTTCAAAGGCATCACGGGCAACCTGAATGGCATCAGAGACTTCCTGAGCGGTCGACAAAGTGACTTCGCGCACCACCTTGCCCGTCGCCGGGTCGTACACCGGCATCGTTTCATTGCTGCTGCTGGTGACGGTTTTCCCGCCAATAAAGTTTCCTGTGATCGTCATCTTCTCGCCTCATGATGTGGGAAGGCCAACGCTGCGGCCCCTTTCCGATTTTGCTGTGCTATAACCGTAGTAAAATGAAACTTATATTTCAATGTTGATGTAGAATGAAATTCTATTTTGGTGATGACCGTCGCATTTCCCGGCCCCGGCGCTCGAGTTTCGTCAAGAAAGCGCCTGCGATAAGATTCAGCTGCCACGCCATCTGTACCTGATGTAACTTAGAGCGGTAAAGAACGATTATTTGCGAAGCAGCTCAAAGATCCACCATTTCAGTCATTGCTAATTATGAAATAAATGTTTTGACTTACAGTCGATCGAATAAACCCAACCTATCGTCATTCAGGAGAGCCACATGGCTATCGCACTGCAACGTTTCTGTCTTAATCGCAAGATCGCCCCATCGCTGAGCATCGAGGCCTTTTTCCGTCTGGTGAACAGTCTTGGGCTGAATAAGGTCGAGTTGCGTAATGATTTGCCCGCAGGCAAAGTGACCGACGATCTCAGCCATCAGCAGGTGCGCGAGCTGGCCGACCGCTACCATATTGAGATTTTGACCATCAATGCGGTGTACCCGTTTAACCGCCGCACGGAGCAGGTTCGCGGCCTGGCCGAATCGTTGTTGCAGGAGGCCAGAGCCATTGGCGCTAAATCGCTGGTCCTGTGTCCGCTCAACGATGGCAGCGAAGTACCGGCCAGCGAAACGCTGAGCGCGCTGCGCGATCTGTCGCCGCTGTTCTCGTTTTACGGCGTGCGGGGCCTGGTTGAACCGCTAGGTTTCCCGCAGAGCTCACTGCGCTCTGCCGCGCAGGCGCAGACGCTCATCCGCGATGCGAAAGTCCCGTTTAAGCTACTGATTGATACCTTCCACCACCATCTCTATCCGCAGGCGGATGCCGAGTTTAGCCAGGTGGATATCGCTGACATTGGTCTGGTGCACCTCTCCGGCGTGGAAGATGCCCGTCCACGGGAAAACCTGACCGACGACGAACGTATCATGCTGACGGAAAAAGATCGGCTGCATACCTGTGAGCAAATCAAACACCTCGAAGCCCGGGGTTATCAGGGGGTGTATGCGTTCGAACCGTTTGCGCCGGAGCTGGCATCCTGGAGCGAAGAGGATATCCGCCGCGAGACGGAACGGAGCATCGCGCTCATTCAACGCCATTGCGCCTGAGAGAAATCAACGCCACGCCAGGCGAATGCAGCGATTTCTCACGTCGGTTTGCGGCCAGTTTGCCTATAATCGACGCAGGATAAATGGAGGAATCGATCATGAGCGCACCCCTGCTGATTGCCCGCACGCGGGAAAAACAGCTGCATTTGCTACCGGGAATGGCCAACCGCCACGGCCTGATTACCGGTGCGACCGGCACCGGTAAAACCGTCACCCTGCAAAAACTGGCGGAGTCCTTTTCCGAAATCGGCGTACCGGTGTTTATGGCCGATGTAAAAGGCGATCTGACCGGGATTGCCGCAGCGGGCCAAAGCTCAGAGAAACTGCAGGCGCGGCTGGAAAAAATCGGCGTCACCGACTGGCAGCCCCACGCTAACCCGGTGGTGGTGTGGGATATTTTCGGCGAGAAAGGCCACCCGGTCCGGGCGACGGTGTCCGATCTCGGGCCGCTGCTGCTGGCGCGATTATTGAATCTCAACGAGGTCCAGTCCGGCGTACTGAATATTATCTTCCGCATCGCCGACGATCGCGGCCTGCTGCTACTCGACTTTAAAGATCTGCGCGCCATCACTCAGTATATCGGTGACAACGCCAAAGCTTTTCAAAACCAGTATGGCAACATCAGCAGCGCCTCGGTCGGCGCTATCCAGCGCGGCCTGTTGACCCTGGAGCAGCAAGGGGCGGAGCACTTTTTCGGCGAGCCGATGCTCGACATCGAGGACTGGATGCGCCTCGACGAGAACGGCAAAGGGGTGATTAATATCCTCAGCGCCGAAAAACTGTATCAGATGCCGAAACTCTACGCCGCCAGCCTGCTGTGGATGCTCTCGGAGCTCTACGAGCGCCTGCCGGAAGCCGGAGATCGGGAAAAGCCGAAGCTGGTCTTTTTCTTCGATGAAGCGCATCTGCTGTTTAACGATGCGCCTCAGGTGCTGCTGGATAAAATCGAGCAGGTTATCCGCCTGATTCGCTCCAAAGCCGTGGGGGTTTACTTCGTCTCACAGAACCCGTCGGATATTCCCGATGCGGTTCTCGGCCAGCTGGGCAACCGGGTTCAGCACGCCCTGCGCGCCTTTACGCCGAAAGATCAAAAAGCGGTGAAAACCGCGGCCCAGACCATGCGCGCCAACCCGGCTTTCAGCACCGAACAGGCTATCCAGGAGCTGGGTACCGGCGAAGCGCTGATCTCCTTCCTCGATGAAAAAGGCAGCCCGTCGGTGGTCGAGCGCGCGATGGTGATCGCCCCCTGCTCACGCATGGGACCGGTGACGGACGACGAGCGTAATGGCCTGATTAACCACTCCGCGCTGTACGGCAAGTATGAAGAAGAGGTCGATCGCGAGTCCGCATTTGAAATGTTGCAAAAAGGGGTACAGGCAACCCCAGAACAACAGGCGGCTCCGCCGGCAAAAGGCCAGACGGGCAGCGCTGACGACGGTCTGCTGGGCGGGCTGAAAGATATTTTGTTCGGCACCACCGGTCCACGCGGCGGCAAACATGATGGTCTGGTACAAACGGCCGCTAAAAGCGCGGTTCGGCAGGTGACCAATCAGATAGTCAGGGGCATGCTGGGGAGTTTACTCGGCGGGCGAAAACGGTAGTCTCATCCCCCTCCCGGCAGGCGGGAGGGGGACCGGCGGCTAGTTTCTTTTCATCATCAGCCAGAGGCTTATCAGGAAGAAGCTGGCGCTTGGCAGCAGCGCGCCGATAATCGGCGGGATGCCGTAGACCAGCGTCAGTGGGCCAAAAATCTGGTCCAGCACGTAGAAGATAAAGCCAAAGCTGATCCCGGTGACCACCCTTACCCCCATCGCCACGCTGCGCAGCGGGCCGAAGATAAACGACAGCGCCATCAGCATCATCACCGCCACCGACAGCGGCTGGAAGATTTTGCTCCACATGTTGAGCTGGTAGCGTCCCGGGTCCTGTCCGCTGGATTTCAGATAGGTCACGTAGTTATGCAGGCCGCTGATCGACAACGCATCCGGGTCCAGCGCCACCACGCCCAGCTTGTCGGGCGTCAGCCTGGTTTTCCAGGTGCCGCTGACCATCTGCGAGCCGGTGATCTGTTTCGGATCGGTCAGGTCAGACTCATCGACCTGCGACAGGCGCCAGACTTTCGTCTCGTTATCAAATTTCGCCGAAGCGGCGTAGCGCACGGTCTGCAAACGGCGCTGGTCGTTAAACGCGTAAATACTCACGCCGCCCAGCTCATCGTTGCCTTTCACCCGTTCGATATAAACGAAGTTATGGCCGTCTTTCGCCCACAGCCCCTGCTGGGTCGACAGCAGCGAACCGCCGTACATCTGCTGGGCGCGATAATTACGCGCCATCTGCTCGCCCTGCGGCGCCACCCATTCACCGATCGCCATGGTCAGCAGCACCAGCGGAATCGCGGTTTTCATCACCGCCAGCGCCACCTGTAATCGGGTGAAGCCGGAGGCCTGCATCACCACCAGTTCGCTGCGCTGCGCCAGCATCCCCAGGCCAAGCAGGGCGCCAAGCAGCGCCGCCATCGGGAAGAAAATCTGCACATCTTTTGGCACGCTGAGGAGGGTATACAGCCCGGCACCGAGCGCGTCGTAGCTGCCCTGGCCGGCTTTTTTCAACTGGTCGACAAACTTGATAATGCCCGAGAGCGAAACCAGCATGAACAGCGTCATCATGATGGTGTTGAAAATCGTCCTGCCGATATAACGGTCGAGTACGCCAAACGCCTGCATCACACCGCTCCTTTGTTAAAACGGGCACGGAAGCGGCGCATCGGCACCGTATCCCACAGGTTCAGCAGCACGGCCAGCGCGAAATAGAGCAGGTTAATCCCCCACATCCAGATCATCGGGTCGATTTTACCTTTACCGCCGTTTGACTTAATCGAGGTTTGCAGCAGGAAGAAGACCAGATACAGCAGCATCGCCGGCAGCATCGACAGCACGCGGCCCTGACGCGGGTTCACCACGCTCAGCGGAACCACCATCAACGCCATAATGAACACCGTCGCCACCAGCGTGAAGCGCCAGTGCAGCTCGGCGCGCGCGCGGTCAGTATCGGTGCGCCACAGCGTGCGCATGCCCATCTGTTCGGTGTCGTCAGGGTCCGAGGCCACCGCCTGATGGCCAATAATGGCCTGGTAATTTTTAAAATCGGTGATGCGGAAATCGCGTAGCATCGCCGTACCTTCAAAGCGGGTACCCTGATTCATGGTCACCACCTGCGAACCGTCTTTCTTCTGCGTCAGTTCGCCGGAATCGGCCACCACGACGGAAGGTCGCGCGTTACCTTTCGGCTTCAGCTGCGCCAGGAAGACATCATGGAAGCGCTTGCCGTTGACGTTTTCAATAAACAGCACGGCGCTGCCGTCGCTGGCCTGCTGAAACTGTCCCTGGGCCAGCGCCGCCATCCCGGGGTTGGCTTTCGCTTCCGCCAGCACTTCGTCCTGATGGCGGGACGACCAGGGGCCGGCCCACATCACGTTGACCGCCGCCACCGCGCCGGTAAACAGCGCGAGGATCATCGCCGCTTTCACCAGTACGGCCTTACTCAGGCCGCAGGCATGCATCACCGTGATTTCACTTTCGGTATACAGTTTGCCCAGCGTCATCAGCAGCCCGAGGAATAAACTCAGGGGCAGAATGAGCTGCGCCATTTCCGGTACGCCCAGCCCTAACAGCGAGAGCACCAGATTTGTCGGGATATCGCCATCCACCGCGGCGCCAAGGATCCTGACCAGTTTCTGGCAAAAGAAAATCAGTAACAGGATGAACAGGATCGCCAACTGGCTTTTCAGCGTCTCACGAACCAGATATCTTATGATTATCACTATAAATACGCCCGTAAAAACCCGTCTTATTGCAGGAAAATTGCTTGTTTCATGGCTTAAACGTCATTTATTCTCTTTGGTCTTCGAAATCATCGCTAAGATTAAATGACTCACTGGTTCCGCGTATCAGGTTTTTTTCTGACGAACCAAAGCCGTAATAACGTTAAGATTAACACGAAGTCACCGCAACAGCGGACATGAGTTACGAAAGCTTGCAATTCTATCCGTAGCCACCGTCGTTGTCTTTAAGATTCAGGAGCGTAGTGCATGGAGTTCAGTGTAAAAAGCGGTAGCCCGGAGAAACAGCGGAGTGCCTGTATCGTAGTCGGCGTCTTTGAACCGCGTCGCCTCTCCCCGATTGCCGAACAACTCGATAAAATCAGTGACGGCTATATCAGCGCGCTGCTGCGTCGCGGTGAACTGGAAGGTAAGCCTGGCCAGACGCTGCTGCTGCACCATGTGCCCAACATTCTGTCAGAACGTATTCTGCTGATTGGCTGTGGCAAAGAGCGTGAGCTGGACGAGCGTCAGTACAAGCAGGTCATTCAGAAAACCATTAATACTTTGAATGATACCGGTTCAATGGAAGCCGTCTGCTTCCTGACCGAACTGCACGTGAAAGGCCGTAACAACTACTGGAAAGTTCGCCAGGCCGTTGAGACCGCCAAAGAGACGCTGTACAGCTTCGATCAGTTGAAAACCAACAAAAGCGAGCCGCGTCGCCCGCTGCGTAAAATGGTCTTCAACGTCCCGACCCGTCGCGAGCTGACCAGCGGCGAACGCGCCATCCAGCACGGACTGGCCATTGCCGCCGGTATCAAAGCGGCGAAAGATCTCGGCAATATGCCGCCCAACATCTGTAACGCCGCCTATCTGGCCTCTCAGGCCCGTCAGTTGGCCGATACTTACAGTAAGAATGTGATCACCCGCGTCATCGGCGAACAGCAGATGAAAGAGCTGGGTATGAACTCTTACCTGGCGGTTGGCAACGGTTCGCAGAATGAGTCGCTGATGTCGGTGATTGAATACAAAGGCAACCCGGCGGAAGACGCGCGCCCGATCGTTCTGGTCGGCAAAGGGCTGACCTTTGACTCCGGCGGTATCTCCATCAAGCCTGCCGAAGGCATGGACGAGATGAAGTACGACATGTGCGGCGCGGCGGCGGTCTACGGCGTGATGCGCATGGTTGCTGAACTGCAGCTGCCGCTGAACGTGATCGGCGTCCTCGCCGGCTGTGAAAACATGCCTGGCGGCCGCGCCTATCGTCCGGGCGACGTCCTGACCACCATGTCCGGTCAAACCGTTGAAGTGCTGAATACCGACGCCGAAGGCCGTCTGGTGCTGTGCGATGTACTGACCTATGTTGAGCGTTTCGAACCGGAAGCGGTGATTGACGTCGCCACGCTGACCGGCGCCTGCGTGATTGCCCTGGGCCATCACATCACCGGCCTAATGTCTAACCACAATCCGCTGGCGCACGAGCTGATCGGCGCATCCGAACTGGCGGGCGACCGCGCATGGCGCTTACCGCTGGGCGACGAATTCCAGGATCAGCTGGAGTCAAACTTCGCGGATATGGCCAACATCGGCGGGCGTCCTGGCGGCGCGATCACCGCCGGCTGCTTCCTGTCGCGCTTTGCCCGTAAGTACAACTGGGCACACCTGGATATCGCCGGCACCGCCTGGCGTTCCGGGAAAGCGAAAGGCGCCACCGGCCGTCCGGTCGCCCTGCTGTCGCAGTTCCTGCTCAATCGCGCCGGGTTTACCGGCGAAGAGTAATTGCCGTCTGATGCCCGGCGGCGCTACGCTTGCCGGGCCTACGCAAAGATGCCGTTTGTAGGCCGGGTCAGCGCAGCGCCGCCCGGCTTAAGCATTTAAAGTCACCACAAGAAGCCCCATATATGAAAAACGCAACGTTCTACCTTCTGGACAACGACACACAACAAGACGGTTTAAGCGCCGTTGAACAACTGGTGTGTGACATTGCCGCAGAACGTTGGCGTAGCGGCAAACGCGTGCTTATCGCCTGTGAAGACGAACAGCAGGCCATCCGTCTGGATGAAGCGCTGTGGGCCCGCCCTCCGGAAAGCTTTGTCCCGCATAATCTGGCGGGAGAAGGTCCCAGAGGCGGAGCGCCGGTGGAGATCGCCTGGCCGCAAAAGCGCAACAGCAGCCCGCGGGATATTCTGATCAGTCTGCGGCTAAACTTTGCAGATTTTGCCACCGCTTTCACAGAAGTGATAGACTTTGTCCCTTACGAAGATTCTCTGAAACAACTGGCGCGCGAACGCTACAAAGCGTACCGCATGGCTGGTTTCAACCTGAATACGGCAACCTGGAAATAATGGAAAAGACATACAACCCACAAGATATCGAACAGCCGCTCTACGAGCATTGGGAAAAGCAGGGCTATTTCAAACCGAATGGTGATGAAAGCCAGGAGAGCTTCTGCATCATGATCCCGCCGCCGAACGTCACCGGCAGTTTGCATATGGGTCATGCCTTCCAGCAAACCATCATGGATACCATGATTCGCTACCAGCGCATGCAGGGTAAAAATACTCTGTGGCAGGCCGGTACCGACCACGCGGGTATCGCGACCCAGATGGTGGTTGAGCGTAAGATTGCCGCAGAAGAAGGGAAAACTCGCCACGACTACGGTCGCGATGCCTTTATCGATAAAATCTGGCAGTGGAAAGCGGAATCCGGCGGTACCATTACCCGTCAGATGCGTCGCCTGGGCAACTCCGTGGACTGGGAGCGCGAGCGCTTCACCATGGATGAAGGCCTCTCCAATGCCGTAAAAGAAGTCTTTGTTCGTCTGTACAAAGAAGACCTGATTTACCGCGGCAAGCGCCTGGTTAACTGGGACCCGAAACTGCGTACCGCTATCTCCGATCTGGAGGTGGAAAACCGCGAGTCTAAAGGCTCCATGTGGCACATCCGCTACCCGCTGGCCGACGGCGCGAAAACCGCCGACGGGAAAGATTACCTGGTTGTCGCGACCACCCGTCCGGAAACCCTGCTGGGCGACACCGGCGTGGCCGTTAACCCGGAAGACCCGCGTTACAAAGACCTGATCGGCAAATTCGTGATTCTGCCGCTGGTTGACCGCCGCATTCCGATCGTCGGCGACGAACACGCCGACATGGAAAAAGGCACCGGCTGCGTGAAAATCACCCCGGCGCACGACTTTAACGACTATGAAGTCGGGAAACGTCACGCCCTGCCGATGATCAATATCCTGACCTTTGACGGCGACATCCGCGAAAGCGCGCAGGTGTACGACACCAAAGGCGAAGAGTCCGAGGTTTACTCCGCAGAGATCCCGGCTGAATTCCAGAATCTGGAGCGTTTCGCTGCACGTAAAGCCGTTGTGGCGGCTATCGATGCGCTCGGCCTGCTCGAAGAGATCAAACCTCACGATCTGACCGTGCCGTACGGCGACCGTGGCGGCGTGGTGATCGAGCCGATGCTGACCGACCAGTGGTACGTGCGTGCCGACGTGCTGGCGAAGCCTGCCGTAGAAGCGGTTGAAAACGGCGACATTCAGTTCGTGCCGAAGCAGTACGAAAACATGTACTTCTCCTGGATGCGCGATATTCAGGACTGGTGTATCTCCCGTCAGCTGTGGTGGGGTCACCGTATCCCGGCGTGGTATGACAACGAAGGCAACGTTTACGTTGGCCGTACCGAAGACGAAGTGCGTCAGGAGAATCACCTCTCCGCCGACGTTGCGCTGCGTCAGGACGAAGACGTTCTGGATACCTGGTTCTCCTCCGCGCTGTGGACCTTCTCCACCCTCGGCTGGCCGGAAAACACCGACGCGCTGCGTCAGTTCCACCCTACCAGCGTGATGGTCTCCGGTTTCGATATCATTTTCTTCTGGATTGCCCGCATGATCATGATGACCATGCACTTCATCAAAGATGAAAACGGCAAGCCGCAGGTACCGTTCCATACCGTCTACATGACCGGTCTGATTCGTGACGACGAAGGGCAGAAGATGTCCAAATCCAAGGGCAACGTCATTGACCCGCTGGATATGGTTGACGGCATCTCCCTGCCAGAGCTGCTGGAGAAACGTACCGGCAACATGATGCAGCCGCAGCTGGCGGAGAAAATCGCCAAACGCACCGAGAAACAGTTCCCGAACGGTATTGAGCCGCACGGCACCGACGCCCTGCGCTTCACCCTGGCGGCGCTGGCCTCTACCGGCCGCGACATCAACTGGGATATGAAGCGTCTGGAAGGTTACCGTAACTTCTGTAACAAGCTGTGGAACGCCAGCCGCTTCGTGCTGATGAATACCGAAGCTCAGGACTGCGGCTTCAACGGCGGCGAGAAAGTGCTGTCGCTGGCGGACCGTTGGATCCTTGCCGAATTCAACCAGACCGTGAAAGCGTACCGTGAAGCGCTGGATAACTTCCGCTTCGACATCGCCGCGGGCATCCTGTATGAGTTCACCTGGAACCAGTTCTGCGACTGGTATCTGGAGCTGACCAAACCGGTGATGACCGGCGGCTCTGAAGCTGAGCTGCGCGGTACGCGCCATACCCTGGTGACCGTGCTGGAAGGTCTGCTGCGTCTGGCGCACCCGATCATTCCGTTCATCACTGAAACCATCTGGCAGCGGGTGAAAACCATCGTCGGTATCGATGCGGACACCATCATGCTGCAGCCGTTCCCGGCTTACGATGCGGCGCAGGTTGATGAAGCGGCGCTGGCCGATACCGAATGGCTGAAGCAGGCGATCGTCGCGGTGCGTAATATCCGTGCGGAAATGAACATCGCCCCGGGCAAACCGCTCGAACTGCTGCTGCGCGGTTGCAGCGCTGACGCTCAGCGTCGCGTGACCGACAACCAGAGCTTCCTGCAGTCCATGGCGCGTCTGGAAAGCATTACCGTACTGCCAGCCGATGACAAAGGTCCGGTTTCCGTCACCAAAATCATCGACGGCGCCGAGCTGCTGATCCCAATGGCGGGTCTCATCAACAAAGAAGATGAGCTGGCGCGTCTGGCGAAAGAAGTGGCGAAGATCGACGGTGAAATCAGCCGCATCGAAAGCAAACTGGCCAACGAAGGCTTTGTCGCTCGCGCACCGGAAGCGGTGATCGCCAAAGAGCGTGAGAAGCTGGACGGTTATGCCGAAGCGAAAAGCAAACTGATCAAACAGCAGGCGGTCATCGCCGCGCTGTAACCCTCCCGCCCCTTGCCGGCTCAGGCAAGGGGCGTTTTTATCCGCGATACCCGCTTGCGCTTCCCCCGCTCGCGATGTTATTAACAACACCATCCGTCATTTTTTGCTATGAGTCATCGTATGAATACGAGCGCGACCATTACGGCGTCGCTGCGCCGCATCACCGCTGAAGATAATGCAGCTATCGCCAACGTTATCCGCCAGGTTTCTGCGGAATACGGCCTGACGGCCGATAAAGGCTATACGGTCGCCGACCCTAACCTCGATGAGCTTTTTGAGCTCTACAGCCAGCCGGGCTCCGCCTATTGGGTGGTTGAACAGGAGGGTCAGGTGGTCGGCGGCGGCGGCATTGCCCCGCTGGCGCATAGCGAACCGGATATCTGCGAACTACAGAAAATGTATTTTATGACCTCTGCCCGTGGCCAGGGGCTGGCGAAAAAGCTGGCGCTGCTGGCGTTAGATTATGCCCGCGAGCAGGGTTTCAAACGCTGCTATCTGGAAACCACCGCTTTCCTGAAAGAAGCCGTCGGGCTGTATGAGCGCCTGGGCTTCGAACATATCGACGGGCCGCTTGGCTGCACCGGTCATGTCGATTGCGAAGTGCGGATGCTGAAAACGCTGTAACGGCTCGTCGCCGTCAGCCGCGGTTCCCCGGTCACGCGATAGTTACCGGGGCGACGGCTCTCCCCCCTCAGGTTACCCGGCGGTTTGGTAGCCCGGACAGGCGCGGAACGCACCGCCTCCGGGGAAAGGCTCTTTACGCCGCGACCATCGGCACGCCGCTGTGGAAACGGAATTCGGCCTCCGGGGCGTTAATCAGCGCCGCCTCCGCCTCGCCAAGCTGGTGAATACGTTCGCTGATATCCTCTTCGGCAATCTGCTGCGCCAAATCCAGATAGTCCTGATAGTGCCGCGCTTCGGAGCGCAGCAGCGACAGATAGAACTTTTGCAGATCGTCATTCAGCCACGGCGCCAGCGCGGCAAAGCGCTCGCAGGAGCGCGCTTCAATGTAGGCGCCGCAAATCAGCTTATCGATCAGCATCACCGGTTCGTGGGAGCGCACCTCTCTGCGCAACCCGCGGGCATAATTACTGGCGGTGATTTTGACGTACGGGATGTCGTGGGCCTGCATCATTTCCCGCACCTGCCAGAAATGGTGCAGCTCTTCTTTAATCAGCAGTACCATGCTGTCCACCAGCTGACGGCTCCAGGGATCGTCGGTTTGCGGCATGGCGCTTTTATTAATTCGTTTATGCAGCGCGATGAAATCCGGCTCGGGCCCCCAGCGATAGGTAAAGTCCTCATACGGCTTCAGGCAGGCCAGCAGCTCGTCGGCCCCTTGTTTATCAGCAACATATTTACGCACCAGCAGCAGCGCGTTTTGCGCCGCTTTTAGCTCGCAGACCATATGATCAGTCAGCAGCAGCGGGAGATTTTCCGGCTTACGGGCTTCATCGATCCACGCCTGTGGCGTTGGGCAGTGCAGGAAGTGACGTACGGGGGCGAGTATTTGCGGGTAGTCCATTGAGGTTCCTTGCTATACGGTAACGGCTGCCGGCCGTTATCGCATCCAAACAGACACAATTATTGTTCAGGGTATAACGAGACGAAAACCCCGACAACATAGAGAACGATGTCGCCGGGGTTCCTGTGCGTAGCCAGCAAAGACGCGGCCTGAAGGATGACGTGCAGATTTACTTAGTGGCGAACGCCGTCATCGTCTTCATCGACGAGATCGTCGTCATCTTCTTCATCGCCCTCTTCACCGTTCGGGTCTTCATAGTAAGTGCCCCAACCGTCATATTCGACGCCGAATTTTTCCGCCAGCGTCATCAGTTGCTCAACCTGGGCATCAATCAGCTCCACCTTCAGGGCGCTTTCGCTCAGGATGTCACAGCAGATAACCACTTCGCCTTCTTCCACTTCCAGCTCTTCCGGCTCGGTCACTTCGTAACCCAGCTTGAAGGCCTCGACAGCCACTTTCTCCAGCGTTTCAAAGTCGTCGGCAGAGAGATGGTGTTCAATGGTGTACAGCGCGTCCGGATCGCTGCCGTCTTCGAGCAGCTCTTCGATAATCAGACGCGTTTCTTCACGCTGTTCTTCCAGTAGTTCCGGGTTTGCCATGGCTCGTTCCTCATAATGTGCGGCAGATACTTCTATTGTCACATACCGCCGTGATTGCCTCCACCTTTGTGCGAAAGATTTGTGTCACGGGGTTGCAAATGAATATTCATACATATAAATTGAATTTTAATTCAATAAGGGGCTTAAGCCATGTGAGGGAATCATGTCCGCGTTTTACCAGAAGCATTTTTTAAAGTTACTCGATTTTACCCCTGCGGAAATCACCGCCCTGCTGAAGCTGGCGGCCAGACTGAAAACCGATAAAAAAAACGGTATTGAAATCCAGCATCTGGCTGGAAAAAACATCGCGCTCATCTTCGAAAAAGACTCTACCCGGACACGATGCTCTTTCGAAGTTGCCGCATTTGATCAGGGTGCCCGCGTCACTTATCTCGGGCCAAGCGGCAGCCAGATCGGCCATAAAGAATCCATTAAGGATACCGCCCGCGTGCTGGGCCGGATGTATGATGGTATTCAGTACCGCGGCCATGGTCAGGAAGTGGTCGAAACCCTTGCCGAATATGCCGGTGTTCCGGTATGGAACGGCCTGACCAACGAGTTTCATCCTACCCAGCTGCTGGCGGATCTCTTGACCATGCAGGAGCATCTGCCGGGGAAAGCCTTTAACGAAATGACCCTGGTGTATGCAGGCGACGCCCGCAACAACATGGGCAACTCCATGCTCGAAGCCGCGGCCTTGACCGGCCTGGATCTGCGCCTGGTGGCTCCGAAGGCCTGCTGGCCCGAAGAGAATCTGGTGGCGGAATGCCGGGCGCTGGCGCAGAAACACGGCGGCAACATCACGCTGACCGAAGATATCGCGGCGGGCGTGAAAGGGGCCGACTTTATCTACACCGACGTGTGGGTCTCGATGGGCGAAGCCAAAGAGAAATGGGCGGAGCGCATTGCGTTACTGCGCGCTTATCAGGTGAATAGCGACATGATGGCGCTGACCGGTAATCCGCAGGTGAAATTTCTGCACTGTCTGCCCGCGTTCCATGACGATCAAACGACCCTTGGTCAACAGATGGCGGCGGAATACGGCCTGCATGGCGGCATGGAAGTGACTGACGAGGTCTTTGAGTCGCCGGCAAGCATCGTCTTCGATCAGGCGGAAAACCGGATGCACACCATCAAAGCGGTGATGGTGGCGACGCTGAGTAAATAGTCGTTCTCTCGCGGGATGTTCCCGGATTGCGCGACGCTTATCCGGGCAACCAGACTTATCCGGGCTACCTCCCCGTAGCCCCGGTAAGCGTCGCGCCACCCGGGGATTTTTTACGCCATCAGGATCTTCACTACCGCCTTACGCACTTTGGCCGGTTCGCCCACGGTACACAGCGGCTTATGCACTTCTCCCGGGTAAAAGACCACAAAATCGCCCTCGTTCAGAATGACGGTTTGCTCCTGTTCGCCGGCCGACAGAAACGCAATATCTCTCTCCGCCAGCCAGTCGATGTCCGGGGTGCCAGCGGCAGGGCGGGTGCTGAAGGTCATGGCCTCCTGGCCGCGCAGCACAATCTGGATATCCAGATAGCGCGCATGGTATTCCGCGCGGCGGGCGGCAAGAGGTTCGGTCGTATCTTCCGAAATCATATAAAACACGTTGCTACCGTCAATATCGTATTTGCCGGGCGGCGTCTCTTCGCTCACGTGGGCTTTAACGTGCTCAATCGCCTGACGCAACGCGTCCGGCAGCCAGGCCTGCAGATGGTGAATGTGACCAACGATCATAGAACCCCTCAAAGATAAAACAGCTTTTCATTTTTGTTTTTATACGCCCCTTCACACTGCCATACCACCTCTTTTTTACGGTTTTTTGCGCTGGCGCAGCCTTATCGAAGCAATCGTTTTCTTGTTTGTGTACTAATCGCTTGATCCGAAATTTGAGCTGCGTATAATGCCGGTCGATTTGCCGGGAGGAAGCATGGTCTACTGCGTACGACATTCTGTCTTACCGCGTCTGAACACAGGCGCTGGCGTAGCGTTTTTCTTTCCGTTGCTCAATGAATTCTCGAAGCCCCTTATTTAAGGGGCTTTTTTTTTGCCCAGGCGTCAGGAGATAAACATGGCTAACCCGCTATATCAAAAACATATCATTTCCATAAACGATCTCAGCCGAGAAGACCTCGAACTGGTCCTGGCGACCGCTGCAAAACTGAAAGCGAACCCACAGCCGGAACTGCTGAAGCATAAGGTTATCGCCAGCTGTTTCTTTGAAGCCTCCACCCGTACCCGTCTGTCGTTTGAAACCTCGATGCACCGCCTCGGCGCCAGCGTAGTGGGCTTCTCCGACAGCAGCAACACCTCGCTGGGCAAAAAAGGCGAAACCCTGGCCGACACCATTTCGGTCATCAGCACCTACGTCGACGCCATCGTGATGCGTCACCCGCAGGAAGGGGCTTCGCGTCTGGCGACCGAGTTTTCCGGCGGTATCCCGGTCCTTAACGCCGGCGATGGCGCTAACCAGCACCCGACGCAGACCCTGCTGGATCTCTTCACCATCCAGGAAACTCAGCGCCGTCTGGAAAACCTCAACGTCGCGATGGTCGGTGACCTCAAATATGGCCGCACCGTCCATTCGCTGACCCAGGCGCTGGCGAAATTTAACGGCAACCGCTTCTACTTTATCGCCCCGGATGCGCTGGCGATGCCGCAGTACATCCTCGATATGCTGGATGAGAAAGGGATTGCCTGGAGCGTGCACAGCGCCATTGATGAAGTGATGGGAGAGCTGGATATTCTGTACATGACCCGCGTCCAGAAAGAGCGCCTTGACCCGTCGGAATACGCCAACGTCAAAGCGCAGTTTGTCCTGCGCGCCGCCGACCTCGAAGGCGCCCGTCACAATATGAAAGTGCTGCACCCGCTGCCGCGCATTGATGAAATCACCACCGATGTCGATAAAACGCCGCACGCCTGGTACTTCCAGCAGGCCGGCAACGGCATCTTCGCACGCCAGGCGTTACTGGCACTGGTACTGAATAGCGAGCTGGCTCTGTAAGGGGAAACGACCATGACACACGATAATAAACTGCAGGTAGAAGCCATTAAACGTGGCACCGTTATCGACCACATCCCTGCGCAGGTGGGCTTTAAACTGCTGACGTTGTTCAAACTGACCGAAACGGATCAGCGTATCACCATCGGCCTGAACCTGCCGTCAGGTGAAATGGGCCGCAAGGACCTGGTAAAAATTGAGAATACCTTCCTCACCGACGAGCAGGTGAACCAGCTGGCGCTGTATGCCCCGCATGCCACGGTCAACCGCATCGATGATTATGAAGTGGTCGGTAAGTCACGCCCGAATCTGCCGGATCGGATTAACAGCGTGCTGGTCTGCCCGAACAGCAACTGTATCAGCCACGCTGAGCCGGTTTCCTCCAGCTTTGCAGTGAAAAAGCGGGAAAACGATATCGCGCTGAAGTGCAAATATTGTGAAAAAGAGTTTTCGCATTATGTGGTTCTGGCCAACTAATTGAGGTTGGTATTGGCAACCCGGCTCCCTATAATGGCCGGGTTCCCTACGCGCTATCCTTCAAGCTGCTTCTTTGTCGGCCGTGCGGGCGGTTCGCCCCGTGCCGCGTCGATGCAACTCGAAGGATTTTGCGTCACTACTTAATAATGCTGTTATTCAGGAGAACTCATGTCTAAAACTATCGCGACGGAAAATGCACCAGCAGCAATCGGCCCGTATGTTCAGGGTGTTGATCTGGGCAGCATGATCATCACTTCCGGCCAGATCCCCGTCGATCCGAAAACCGGTAGCGTGCCGGAAGATGTCGCCGCGCAGGCGCGTCAGTCTCTGGACAACGTCAAAGCTATCGTTGAAGCCGCAGGCCTGAAAGTCGGCGACATTGTTAAAACCACCGTATTCGTTAAAGATCTCAACGACTTCGCCACCGTGAATGCCGCTTATGAAGCGTTTTTCAGCGAGCATAATGCGACCTTCCCGGCACGTTCCTGTGTGGAAGTGGCTCGCCTGCCGAAAGATGTGAAAATCGAGATCGAAGCGATCGCGATTCGTCGCTAAGCCTCGCATCCCCTCACCCATGCGCCTTTATCGCTGCGCCGGGTGAGGGAGTTTCACTACTCGACCTTCGTCGCCCGCAGCAGTTTTTCCAGCGGATAGACCGCCGCAATCACCAGCTCATCCTGGGTTTTCGCCGCCTCGTCGAGCTGCGCCTGAACCGACGCATACTCTTTATCATCCAGCGTTCCCTGACGCGCCACCAGATCGGTCAACCGTATCCCCAGCGTCGCCAGCTTATCCACCTGCGCCACCACCGGCTTTATCGCCGCCAGCTGATAGCTGTTTTCCGTCAGCGCCTGCGCATCGGCGATATTATTTTGCCAGAGGGTAAAAATATGGCGCAGCGCATCCGCGCTTTCGCTGTCTTCAGCATCGCTGATCAAGCGCGCCGCCCAACGATCGAGGCTGCGCACGGTGGCGCTTTCCGCCGGTAGCGCATCGGCGAGGCGGTTCAGCGGCTCAAACAGATGATAATGATTAGCCTGAAATTTCAGATGCTGGCGGGTGTAGTAGTGCGCCGGCTCCAGCGCCTGAGCGAGAATTTGCAGCGGCAGGGTGCTGCTGCCGTTGGCTAAGCGCGTGAACTGCACCAGCTGCTGGGTATGTTGCTGCAGGCCAACCGACACCGTAGACCAGCTGTCCATCGCCTGGAGCCGCTGATACATGTTATCGCTGTCGTTGACATCCTGCGCCGACCACAACCGCTCCGCCACCGCAAAGGCCCGCGGCCAGAGTTTAATATCCAGCACCGGCGCCGCCACGTTTTCCGCCCACAGCGCCGCCTCACCGCCGAGCAGGTTTTTCTGCTGGTCCGTATCCGGGACCACCGGCGGCGTGCCCTGGGGCACCGCTTCCAGCTTTTTCCCGCTGACCGGATAGCGGGTGTTGCCCAGCAGGAAATAGCCGCCCAGCTTATCGTCGTTCACGCGCAGCACCGGTCGGGTTTCCCCCATCCAGGTGTCGACCCGAAAGGTCAGCCGATCGTCGTCGCCCCATTCAATATCCTGCACCGCACGACGAGATTTGCCTTTGAAATCAATAAAACCGCGCCAGCCGCCCTCGCCTTTAACCAGTGTAAAGCTCCCCTCAACCGCGCTGCCCTTCAGCCGCGGCATCGAGAAGCTCCAGCTCTGCGCGCTGTCGTTATCACTTATCGTATCCACGCCGTTCAGCCCCTGAGGCACAATTTCATTGCGATAGTGATAGGCGGTGTACTGCGGCTGGTCGAGATAGAAACCGGTGGAGAGGATCCCGCGATAGCCCTGTTTTGCCACCTCGCCCAGCGCATCCTGCCCCTGCCAGGACTGAATCAGAATGCTTTTCGGCAGGTCCGGGTGATAAATTTCATCCCAGCCCACCATCTGCCGATGGTATTTTTCGAGGATCGCCTCCAGCCTGCGGTTGAAGTACGCCTGCAGCGCGTGGCTATCGGCCAGCCCCTTCTCGCGCATAAACGCCTGGATAGTCGGATTCGCTTTCCACTGACTGTCGTCAACCTCATCGCCGCCGATATGCAGATACGGGTCCGGGAAAATAGCCGCCAGCTCGCCGATCATCGCCTCGGCAAAGGCGTAGGTGGTCTCTTTGCTGGGATCGAGCACGGGTTTCAGTACGCCCCAATGACGCTCCATGTCGTAGGGCCCCGGAGCGCTCATCAGCTCCGGGTAGGCCACCGCAATCGCGGACGCGTGGCCGGGCATATCGATTTCCGGCACCACGCGAATGCCACGGTCCGCCGCGTAGCGCACCACCTCTTTCATCTGCGCCTGAGTATAAAACAGCCCGTCGCTGGCCTTCTGTTGCAGTTTCGGATACCGCGTGGAAGCGAAGCGCCAGCCCTGATCGTCGGTCAGATGCCAGTGGAAAACGTTCAGTTTAGCCGCCGCCATGCCGTCAATCTGGCGTTTAATAGCCTCCAGCGGTATGAAGTGGCGAGCGGAATCCAGCAGCAGCCCGCGCCACGGGAAGCGCGGCGCATCATCAATCGTGACGTAAGGAATCGCCGTATTTTCAGCGCCGTTGTGCATCAGCTGGAGCAGCGTTTCCATCCCGCGCAGCGCGCCAAACCGGGTATTCGCCTTGAGGGTAACGCCCTCGGCGGTCACCTTCAGCTGGTAGCTTTCATCACTGTCAGGGCGAGGAATCGCCGGCACTTTTTTGGCCACCACCACGTGAATTGTCGGCGTGTTAACCGGCGCCATTTGCGGTTGTAGCGTCCAGCCGGTCTGGCGGGCAATGCGCTCGCGCCAGCGGCCTACGGCGTCGCCGGGCACGTCGCCGGTCACGTTCAGCGTCAGCTGATGATTCAACACCAACGCGCCCGGCGACTGCGGGCGTTCGACGTGAGCCGGCCACGGCATCAGCGGCAGATCGCCGGCCGGAGCGGCATGTGCCATCGCGCCAAATAATAATCCGCTGGTCAGCAGGCCATAACGCACAGAGTTAAGCATGAGTTTTCCTTGTGATGACGGGCCAAAAAAAGCAAAACATTGGGTTAACATGCGCGCAAAAGAGCGTCAAGCAAAGGGGATGACGGGGTTCACAACTTTCTGAGATTTAAGAGAAATGCCAAAAAGACCGTCCTCCCTTGAGGGAGAACGGTCGGCACAAAGAGGGGTTATTGCCAGCCGTAGCGACGGCTGTAGAAGCCTTTTACCATCTGCGTCAGCGTCATGTAGCCTGCCAGAATAGCAATCAGCCACGGGAAGTAGCTCAGCGGCAGGGCCTGCAGCTGCAGATAGCCCGCCAGCGGCGAGAACGGCAGCGCGATACCAACCAGCATCACCACCAGCGTCATGGCAAACAGCGGCCACGCGGCGCGGCTCTGAACAAACGGAATGCGTCGCGTACGGATCATATGCACAATCAGCGTTTGCGACAGCAGCCCTTCAATAAACCAGCCCGACTGGAACAGCGTCTGGGCTTCCGGCACATTGGCCTGGAACACCCACCACATCAGGCAGAAGGTCAGGATATCGAAAATCGAGCTTATCGGGCCAAAGAAGACCATAAAGCGCCCCAGTTCCGAGGGGTTCCAGCGCTGCGGTTTTTGAATCTGCTCGTCGTCGACGTTATCAAACGGGATCGCCACCTGGGATACATCGTACAGCAGGTTCTGGATCAGCAAGTGCAGCGGCAGCATCGGCAGGAACGGCAGAAAGGCGCTCGCCACCAGCACGCTGAAGACGTTACCAAAGTTCGAACTGGCGGTCATTTTGATGTACTTCAGCATGTTGGCGAAAGTGCGGCGTCCTTCGATCACCCCCTCTTCCAGCACCATCAGGCTTTTTTCCAGCAGAATAATATCCGCCGCTTCACGCGCAATATCCACCGCGCCATCCACGGAGATACCGATATCCGCCGCGCGCAGCGCCGGCGCATCGTTGATGCCGTCGCCCATAAAGCCGACCACATGACCTTCGCGTTTAAGCAGCGTGACGATTCGCTCTTTATGTAACGGCGCAAGACGGGCAAACAGGGTCGTGCGTTTGGCCAGCGCCGCCAGCTCGTCATCGCTCATGCCTTCAATCTGGCTACCGGTGACGACCTCGCCGGCGTCCAGACCCACTTCATGGCACACTTTCGCCGCCACCAGCTCGCTATCGCCGGTGAGAATTTTGACGGTAATCCCGCTGGCCTTCAGCGCTTTCAGCGCCGGGGCGGTGGTCTCTTTCGGCGGGTCGAGGAAGGCGATGTAGCCTTCAAGGATCAGATCGGACTCGTCAATGCGCTGATAGTCGCCTTCGCGGGCGGGCAGATATTTGGTCGCCACCGCCACCACGCGCAGCCCCTGGCGATTCAGGGTATCGGTGACGCGTTTGATACGGCGCAGCATGGTATCGTCCAGCGGCACGATTTCACCGTTATGCCGCACCTGAGTCGAGACGTTCAGGATCTCCTGTAGCGCGCCTTTGCAGATCAGCTGATGCACGCCATCCTGTTCACTCACCACCACCGACATACGGCGACGTTCGAAGTCGAACGGAATTTCATCGACTTTCTGCCAGCGTTCAGAAAGCTGGCGCGCCGCATCCAGATCTACGCCTTCCAGCACCGCCTTATCGAGCAGGTTTTTCAACCCGGTCTGATAGTGGCTGTTCAGCCATGCGCAATGCAGAACCCGCTCGCTGACCTTACCGGAAATATCAGTATGGTTTTCCAGCACGATTTTATCCTGAGTCAGGGTGCCGGTTTTATCCGTGCACAGGATGTCCATCGCGCCAAAGTTCTGAATCGCGTCGAGGTGCTTCACAATGACTTTCTGTTTCGACAGCTTCACCGCCCCGCGCGCCAGGGTCGAGGTGACAATCATCGGCAACATCTCCGGCGTCAGGCCTACCGCCACCGAAAGGGCAAACAGCGCCGCTTCCCACCAGTCGCCTTTGGTGTAGCCGTTAATCAGCAGCACCACCGGCGCCATCACCAGCATAAAGCGGATCAACAGCATGCTGACGCGGCTGATACCTTTCTGGAAAGCATTGGGTTCGCTCTCCTGCTCGCTAACCCGCCCGGCCAACTGACCAAACCAGGTGTTGCCGCCGGTGGCGAAGACCATCGCCTGCGCCGACCCGCTCACCACGTTGGTGCCCATAAAGCACAGGGTATCGCACTCAAGCGGGTTGCTCTGCTGCGGGTCGCGGCTGCGGGCCACTTTTTCCACCGGCAGCGATTCACCGGTCAGCGATGCCTGGGCCACGAACAGATCCCGCGCCTGAAGAATACGCAGGTCCGCCGGGATCATATCCCCGGCCGACAGCTTCACGATATCGCCCGGCACCAGGCGGTCAATCGGCAGTTCGCACCAGCGGCTTTCGCCCTGTTCGTTGACCACCCGCAGCACCGTCGCGGTGTTGCTGACCATCGCCTTCAGCGCATCCGCCGCTTTGGTCGAGCGGGCTTCCTGAATGAAATTGAGCAGCGTGGAGATCCCCACCATCAGCGCAATCACGCCGGCAGCAAACAGGTCTTCCGTCGCATACGAGACGATACCCAGCACGGTCAGCAGCAGGTTGAACGGGTTGCGGTAGCAGGTCCAGAGGTGCACCCACCACGGCGCCGGTTTTTGCGCCGGAATTTGGTTATCGCCGTGGCGGGCAATTTTCTGCGCAACCTCGGCATCGTTAAGCCCTTCCGGGTGGCTTTCGAAGGCGCGCCAGATTTCATTTTCGTCCATCGCCGCCACGTTCAGGCAGTGCTTACCCAGCGAATCCGGAATCGGCGCGGTGGCCAGATTGCGGGCATCAGGTAACGGATCGCGCTGAACCAGTCGGCGCGGCAAATGGCGGCTGAGCTGTGCAAACAGCTGCCGGGTGATATTTTTCAGCATAAACAGTCCCTCCACGCTCTTACAAAAGAACGCGGCAAAACAGACAGGCACGATACAACCTTACCTGTCCGGTATTATTTTTTTATGGCAGGGACATCAAGGACGTCACTGCTTTACGCTTCCGGTAAAGCAGTGCTAAGCAGGCTTACCGGAAAAGGATATAACTCCATCGAGGATGAGGAGTGGGATCGGGGTCCATATAATCTCCGGTAAGTGAGTAAAAGCGGCGCGAGAGTACCGCGAACAACAGGCAATTTATAGCCACTGTCTTAATGATAACCCCGCGTAACTAAACAAGACGTAAACCAGACTTTGCTCATTGCGGTTTGGTTGAGTAGCATTAGGCTCACTTTTATCGGACCACGACGAGACCTCTGCATGCAAAACCGGCTGACCATCAAAGATATCGCGCGCTTAAGCGGCGTCGGGAAATCGACGGTATCCCGCGTGCTTAATAATGAAAGCGGCGTCAATGAGCGCACCCGTGAACGGGTCGAGGCGGTGATGCAGCAGCACGGCTTCTCGCCCTCCCGCTCAGCGCGGGCGATGCGTGGTCAAAGCGATAAAGTGGTCGCGATTATCGTCACCCGTCTTGACTCGCTGTCGGAAAACCTTGCCGTACAGACGATGCTGCCCGCCTTTTACGAGCAGGGTTACGATCCGATTATGATGGAAAGTCAGTTCTCTCCCGCGCTGGTCGGCGAGCACCTTGGGATCCTCGCCCGCCGCAATATCGACGGCGTGGTGCTGTTCGGCTTTACCGGCATTACCGAAGAGATGTTGACGCCGTGGCGGGAATCGATGGTGCTGCTGGCCCGCGACGCGCCGGGATTCGCCTCCGTCTGCTACGACGACAACGGCGCGGTGAACATGCTGATGCAGCGTCTGTACGATGGCGGCCATCGGCATATCAGCTTCCTCGGGGTACCGCATAGCGACGTCACCACCGGGCAACGCCGCCATCAGGCCTACCTCAATTTTTGCGAGCAGCACCAGTTGACCCCGTCTGCCGCCCTGCCGGGACTGGCCATGAAACAGGGCTATGAAAATGTCGCCAGCGTGCTGACCCCCGATACCAGCGCGCTGCTGTGCGCGACCGATACCCTCGCCCTCGGCGCCAGCAAGTATTTGCAAGAGCAACGTATTGGACATCTGCAGGTCGCCAGCGTCGGCAGTACGCCGCTGATGAAGTTCCTCCATCCGGAAATCCTGACCGTGAATCCCGGTTACGCCGAGGCCGGTCGCCAGGCGGCCCAACAGCTGATCGCCCAGATCGGCGGCCAGGCAGAACCACGTCAAATCGTCATTCCCGCCGCGCTGATTTAAGCTCGTTTGTTGGATTTATGTGATCGTTGCTGCGTTTCGGGAACGTTCCCATTTTGAAAGTTGAACGGAGCGGTTAGGATTCGTCTCAGGTCATTACGCAATCTCTTCCCTCTGTTTTGAGGCCTCATAATGAGCAAAGTAAATCAGCAGGACATCGATAAATTAATCGAACTGGTCGGCGGGCGCGATAACATTGCGACCGTCAGTCACTGTATTACCCGTCTACGCTTTGTGCTGAACAATCCGGCCATCGCCAAACCAAAAGAAATTGAGCAGCTTCGCATGGTGAAAGGCTGCTTTACCAACGCCGGGCAGTTCCAGGTGGTGATCGGCACAGAAGTCGGCGATTACTACAAAGCCCTGCTGGCGACCACCGGCAAAGCGTCTGCCGATAAGGAACAGGCCAAGCAGGCGGCGCGGCAAAATATGAAGTGGCACGAGCAGCTGATCTCGCATTTTGCCGAGATCTTCTTCCCGCTGCTGCCGGCGCTGATCAGCGGCGGTCTGATCCTCGGTTTCCGTAACGTGATCGGCGATCTGCCGATGAGCAACGGGCAAACGCTGGCGCAAATGCACCCGTCGCTGAAAACCATTTATGACTTCCTGTGGCTGATTGGCGAAGCCATCTTCTTCTACCTGCCGGTGGGTATCTGCTGGTCAGCGGTGAAGAAAATGGGCGGCACGCCGATCCTCGGCATCGTGCTCGGCGTCACGCTGGTCTCTCCACAGCTGATGAACGCTTATATGCTGGGCCAGCAGGTGCCGGAAGTATGGAACTTCGGCCTGTTTACGATTGCGAAGGTCGGCTACCAGGCGCAGGTCATCCCGGCGCTGCTGGCGGGTCTGGCGCTCGGCTTTATCGAAACACGCCTGAAACGCATCGTGCCTGACTACCTCTATCTGGTGGTGGTGCCGGTCTGCTCCCTGATTCTGGCGGTGTTCCTCGCCCACGCCTTTATCGGTCCGTTTGGCCGCATGATCGGCGATGGCGTCGCCTTTGCCGTGCGCCACCTGATGACCGGTAGCTTCGCGCCGATTGGCGCCGCGCTGTTCGGCTTCCTCTACGCTCCATTGGTCATTACCGGGGTCCATCAGACCACGCTGGCTATCGATATGCAGATGATTCAAAGCATGGGCGGTACGCCGGTATGGCCGCTGATTGCGCTGTCCAACATCGCTCAGGCTTCGGCAGTGGTCGGGATTATTATCGCCAGCCGCAAACAGAACGAACGTGAGATCTCGGTGCCGGCCGCTATCTCGGCCTACCTCGGGGTAACCGAACCGGCGATGTACGGGATCAACCTGAAATACCGCTTCCCGATGCTCTGCGCGATGATCGGCTCGGGTCTTGCCGGCTTGCTGTGCGGCCTGAATGGCGTCATGGCGAACGGGATCGGCGTCGGTGGGCTGCCGGGCATCCTCTCCATTCAACCGACTTACTGGCAGGTGTACGGTTTAGCAATGGTCATCGCGGTAGTGGTGCCGATTGTGCTCACCACCGTCGTTTATCAGCGTAAGTTCCGTCAGGGCACATTACAGATTGTCTGATTTTTTCTTCCGGGGCGCGCTGGCGCCCCTTCGTTGTAGCAGGAAAGCGATATGAATACCCTCCCCCACTGGTGGCAAAACGGCGTTATTTATCAAATTTATCCGAAGAGTTTCCAGGACACGACCGGCAGCGGTACCGGCGATCTGCGTGGGGTCACCTCGCGCCTCGACTATCTGCAAAAACTTGGCGTGGACGCCATCTGGCTGACGCCTTTCTACGTCTCTCCGCAGGTCGATAACGGCTACGATGTCGCGAACTATACCGCCATCGACCCCACTTACGGCACGCTGGATGATTTCGACGAACTGGTCGCTCAGGCGAAAGCCCGCGGGATCCGTATCGTGCTGGATATGGTTTTCAACCATACCTCTACCGCCCACGCCTGGTTCCGCGAGTCGTTGAATAAAGCGAGCCCGTACCGCCAGTTTTATATCTGGCGCGATGGCGAACCGACAACGCCGCCCAATAACTGGCGTTCGAAGTTTGGCGGCAACGCCTGGCAGTGGCACGCGGAGAGCGGACAGTACTACCTGCATCTGTTCGCCGCAGAGCAGGCGGATCTCAACTGGGAAAACCCGGCGGTCCGTGCGGAACTCAAAAAGGTGTGCGAGTTCTGGGCCGACCGCGGCGTCGACGGCCTGCGCCTCGATGTGGTCAACCTGATTTCGAAAGATCAAACCTTCCCGTCGGATACCCAGGGCGATGGCCGCCGTTTTTATACCGACGGTCCGCGGGTCCACGAGTTCCTGCAGGAGATGAGCCGCGATATCTTTACGCCGCGCAACCTGATGACGGTCGGCGAGATGTCCTCCACCTCGCTGGAACATTGCCAGCAATATGCCGCCCAGGACGGCCGCGAGCTGTCGATGACCTTTAACTTCCACCATCTGAAGGTGGACTATCCCGGCGGCGAAAAATGGACCCTTGCGCGCCCGGACTACGTGGCGCTGAAAGCACTGTTCAGCCACTGGCAGCAGGGCATGCACAACCGGGCGTGGAATGCGCTGTTCTGGTGTAACCACGATCAGCCGCGCATCGTGTCGCGTTTTGGCGATGAAGGGGAATACCGGGTACCGGCGGCGAAAATGCTGGCGATGGTCCTGCACGGCATGCAGGGCACTCCCTACATTTATCAGGGCGAAGAGATTGGCATGACCAATCCGCACTTCTCGCAGATCGGCGATTATCGCGACGTCGAGAGTCACAACATGTTTATTGAGCGCTCGGTGCAGGGGGAGGCGCCCGATGAGCTGCTGGCGATTCTGGCGAGTAAATCGCGCGACAACAGCCGCACGCCGATGCAGTGGGACGCTCGCGACCAGGGCGGATTTACCGCCGGTGAACCGTGGATTGCGCTGTGCGATAACTATCGGACGATTAACGTCGAGGCGGCGCTGGCGGATGCGGATTCGGTCTTTTACACCTACCAGCGGCTGATTGCGCTGCGTAAAACCACGCCGGTTCTGACCTGGGGTGATTACCTGGACCTGCTGCCTGAGCATCCGTCGCTGTGGTGTTATCGCCGTCAGTGGCAGGGGAAAACGCTGGTCGTCGCGGCGAACCTGAGCCGCGAGTTCCAGAGCTGGCAGCCGGAGGAGGTGGACGGCGACTGGCAGGTATTGATGAGCAATTACGCGGAAGCGGCAAATCGCCCTGCCGCCATGACCCTGCGGCCGTTTGAAGCAGTCTGGTGGCTGCAGGCGTAACCCCTGGAACGCTGCCTAGAACCGGGCTACGGGTTCGCAAAATTAGGCGAGCCCATAGCCCGTAGCTGGCACGCTATGCCCTGCTGCTGCGCGTCGATCTGCGCCATGACACCCTGATGGCCTGACGCATGGCATTTCCGGCCTGAATACTTCCCCCTTCAGGCCAATTTTTGCTTATTTTATAGTCAGATAAATTTACATAACTGCCAGCGCCCACCATCCGTACTCTCGTCTTTTTACTTTGTTCTGCGTCAATAAAATCGCAAACATCTTTGATGCAAATCACTACATATAGAACTTAGAATGCATCCCGGCCCTACATCTTGTATTAATCGTCTATTATGTCAGCACATCCCATCGTTCTGTGGCGGTGGTGGGATGTGGATAAAAAGGGCCGGAACCGACGCAAAACGGCGGCAGGTAAAGCCCCCGCGACGCCGGCGATACTTCCGCCTCTGTGGATAACCTGTTTTATAAAGTATGGAGTGATCATGACACCGCATGTGATGAAACGTGATGGCTGTAAAGTGCCGTTCAAATCTGAGCGCATTAAAGAAGCAATTCTGCGTGCAGCTAAAGCAGCGGGAGTCGATGACGCAGACTATTGCGCCACCGTCGCAGAAGTCGTTAGCCAGCAAATGCAGGGCCGTAGCCAGGTTGATATCAACGAGATTCAGACTGCCGTTGAGAACCAGCTGATGTCAGGGCCGTGGAAACAGCTGGCCCGGGCCTATATCGAATATCGCCACGACCGCGATATCGAGCGTGAAAAACGCGGCCGCCTGAACCAGGAAATTCGCGGTCTGGTTGAACAAACCAACTCGTCCCTGCTTAACGAAAATGCCAACAAAGACAGTAAAGTCATCCCGACCCAGCGCGACCTGCTGGCCGGTATCGTCGCCAAACATTACGCCCGTCAGCACCTGCTGCCGCGCGATGTGGTGCTTGCCCACGAGCGCGGTGAGATTCACTACCACGATCTCGACTATTCGCCGTTCTTCCCGATGTTCAACTGCATGCTGATCGATCTGAAAGGTATGCTGACGCACGGGTTTAAAATGGGCAACGCGGAGATTGAACCACCAAAATCGATCTCCACCGCCACGGCGGTAACGGCGCAGATTATCGCCCAGGTCGCCAGCCACATTTATGGCGGCACCACCATTAACCGCATCGATGAAGTGCTGGCGCCGTTCGTCACCGAAAGCTTCAAAAAGCACCGTAAAATCGCCGAAGAGTGGCAGATCCCTGATGCGGAAGGCTATGCCCGCTCGCGCACCGAGAAAGAGTGCTACGACGCCTTCCAGTCGCTGGAATACGAAGTCAATACGCTACATACCGCCAACGGGCAGACGCCGTTCGTCACCTTTGGCTTTGGTCTCGGCACCAGCTGGGAATCCCGTCTGATTCAGCAGTCTATCCTGCGTAACCGCATCGCCGGGCTGGGCAAAAACCGCAAAACTGCGGTATTCCCGAAACTGGTGTTCGCCATTCGCGACGGCCTGAACCACAGGTTCGGCGACGCGAACTACGACATCAAGCAGCTGGCGCTGGAGTGCGCGAGCAAGCGTATGTACCCGGACATTCTCAACTACGATCAGGTGGTGAAAGTCACCGGTTCGTTTAAAACGCCAATGGGCTGCCGCAGCTTCCTCGGCGTCTATGAAGAAAATGGCGAGCAGATCCACGACGGCCGCAACAATATCGGCGTGATCAGCCTGAACCTGCCGCGCATTGCGCTGGAAGCGAAAGGGGATGAAGCGACGTTCTGGAAGCTGCTGGATAACCGTCTGGAGCTGGCTTACAAAGCGCTGATGACGCGTATTGCTCGCCTCGAAGGGGTGAAAGCGCGCGTGGCACCGATCCTGTACATGGAAGGCGCCTGCGGCGTACGCCTGAAGGCCGACGACGATGTATCAGAGATCTTTAAAAACGGTCGCGCCTCCATTTCGCTGGGCTATATCGGCATCCACGAAACCATCAACGCGCTGTCGGGTAATCAGCATATGTACGATAGCGACGCGCTGCGTGAAAAAGGCGTCGCCATCGTCCGACGTCTGCGTGACGCCGTCGACCGCTGGAAAGAAGAGACCGGCTACGGCTTCAGCCTGTACAGCACGCCGAGCGAAAACCTCTGCGATCGCTTCTGCCGTCTTGATACCGCCGAATTTGGCGTCATTGAGGGCGTGACCGATAAGGGCTACTACACCAACAGCTTCCACCTCGATGTCGAGAAAAAGGTTAACCCGTACGACAAAATCGACTTCGAAGCGCCGTACCCGCCGCTGGCTAACGGGGGCTTCATTTGCTACGGCGAATACCCGAATATCCAGCACAACCTGAAAGCGCTGGAAGATGTCTGGGATTACAGCTACCAGCATGTCCCCTATTACGGTACCAACACGCCGATCGATGAGTGCTATGAGTGCGGCTTTACCGGCGAGTTCGAATGTACCAGTAAAGGCTTTACCTGCCCGAAATGTGGCAACCACGATGCCGCCCGGGTGTCGGTCACCCGACGGGTCTGCGGCTATCTCGGCAGCCCGGACGCTCGTCCGTTCAACGCCGGCAAGCAGGAAGAGGTTAAACGCCGCGTTAAGCATTTGGGTAACGGGCAAATCGGTTAATTTCGACAGTATTATTGCCCGGCAATGCGACGCTTTTCGCACAGCAATTGGCGCCAGGACAAGGCGGCAAGCAAGCGAATCCCGGGGAGCTTACATCAGTAAGTGACCCGGGTAAGCGAGCGCAGCCAATGCAGTAATGGCGTCAATTGAGAAGCGAAAATGAATTACCATCAATACTATCCGGTAGACATCGTCAACGGCCCCGGCACCCGCTGCACCCTGTTCGTCTCAGGCTGCGTCCACGAATGCCCCGGCTGTTATAACAAGAGCACCTGGCGGCTCAACTCCGGGTTGCCATTCACCACCGGGATGGCCGATCGTATCATCGCCGACCTCAACGATACGCGGATCATACGCCAGGGGATCTCCCTTTCCGGCGGCGATCCCCTGCATCCGCAGAACGTGCCGGAGATCCTCGCCCTGGTGCGCCGCATCCTCGCCGAATGTCCCGGCAAGGATATCTGGGTCTGGACCGGTTATAAGCTCGACGAGCTGAACGACGCACAGCGGGAAGTGGTTGATCTGATTAACGTGCTGGTCGACGGCAAGTTTGTCGAGGATTTAAAAGATCCGGCGCTGATCTGGCGCGGCAGCAGCAATCAGGTCGTCCACCGCTTAAGATAGTGACGCTCAAAAACGGCTGACGCACTCCACCGCCACCGCTTTGAACTCATCGAAACTGCGCGTCTCGGCAAGCCGGGTCATCGCTCGCTCGCGCAGGAAAGTGACAAAAATATCGTAGATCGCCATCGCCTCTTCATACTCGCTTTTGCTGATCGCCAGCAGGAAGATGATATGGGCAGTTTCATCGCCCCAGGCGATACCGTTCGGCGCAATGACGGTATAGACCACGGTTTTTTGCGCCAGCAGACCAAGGGCGTGAGGCAGCGCAATCCCGTCGCCCAGCATCGTGCTGACGATGGCCTCGCGTTCGACAACCGAGTCATGGAACCCGGCATCGACAAACCCTTCCTGCTGCAGCTGCTGGCACAGCCCGGCAAACAGCGTCTGCCGATCGACAGGCGTATCGATCACCTGGAAATGGGCCGCATCGAAATATTTATTCAGCACCCACGGACGGGTCCTGTCCACCAGCACCAGCTTGCCGATTTGATCCAGCTGATAATCGGTCGGGAATGGCGCAATGGTCACCACCGGCTTATCTTTTTCACCAATCCGCACGGTCGAGATAACAAAATCTTCCGCGACCGCCGCCAGCTGCTCATACTCCCGCTGCGACAGGGTGGCGGCGATTTCTAACTGCGGATATTTACGCTGCAAAATGGCTTCGATCATCCGCACCATCGCATTACTGGTATCGCATACCAATAACACCCGCGGCTGCCGCTGATAGCCAATGTTGTAATGACGTTCCAGTCCGACGCCAATATGCAATACCAGGAAACCAATCTCGTTTTCACTGATGGCATAGGGCGTGTATTTCCCCCAGCTGGTCACCGCCGCGAGAGTCATGTCCCACGCCATCGGGTAGTGCTGCTTAATATTATCGAGCAGAGGATTGGGGATCATGATCTGGTAGCGAACCCGGGTGATCATGGTCTTAACGTGGGTCAGCAGATCGGCATGTAGCTGAGCGTCGTCCAGCAGGTTGTAATTATACTGGCTGTTGATGTAGCGCAGGATGTAGTTTACCAGCGCTTCGCCATCGTCGGCGCTGATGGTGCCCGGATCGACGTCCTGAACCTGACGGGCGGCAAGATGGACGCACAGCCACGCTTCTTCTGCCGGAGAGAGGGCCTTTGCCGCCAGCTGCTGCAGTACGGCTGCCAGATCCCGCGCGGCATCACGCACGTTTTGCGCGACATCCTCCGCGCTGAATTCCGCCAGCGGATAGCCCTGGCTGACGCGACGCACCGTCACTGCGCTGTACAGTCGGATAAAGCGCTCGCCTTCATCGGTGAGGCGCACGTGGTGCCGGGTCAGGATCTCCTGCAGCACGTCCGCAAGCTGTTCCTGCACATCCGTATTCAGCGCTTGCTCATCGATCAGCGGGTTTATTCCCCCCTGCTGCGCCTGTTGCCATAACAGATCGGTCAGGCAGGCGCGAATCGATACTTCGCTGCCAAACAGCCTCATACCGTGCCGTGGGCGAGTCTCGAGAGTCAGTTGATAGCGCTGAAAGCGCTCGCGGACCTCGGCCATATCGCTTTGTAACGTCGCCCGGCTGACAAACCACTCGTCCGCCAGATCTTCGAGCTTGATGGAGAACGCGGAGGTCAAAAAGCGCACCAGCAGAAAGTTGATGCGATCCGCCGCCGTACGCGGGATCTGCTGCGGCTTCGGCGCATGCTCTTGCAGGGTCTGGTAGCGCGCCGGGTCGTCGATTTTCAGCTGATAGCCGCTGCCGCGAGTGAGCATGAATTGCGCGCCATACTCCACTAACAACGCGTTAAGCGCGGTAATGTCGGCGCGCACGGTACGAGTAGAAACCGACAGCCGCTGCGCCAGCTCATCCTGCGGCAGCGTTTCGTTTTGCAGCAAAGTAAACAGTTGCGCTAAACGGTGGTTGGGAAATCGCATGTCAGTTCCTTCATCTTACGGCTCAAGGTTGAGCGGATATCACCATCTGTGATGGACTGCCTACCGGAGTGTAGTCCGGGGCAAAAGTCAGCTTGCCGCTCTGCGGCGCCACGCTAAAACGGGTGATATTATCGCTACGCTGGTTCATGACGTACAGCCACTGCCCCTGATTATCCAGCGTCAACGTCCGCGGGTAGTCGCCGCGGGTCCAGATATCCTCCTGATGGCTCAGGCTGCCGTCGGCCAGCACGCTAAAATGCGCGATGCTGTTATGCAGGCGATTGGCGACATACAGCTGTTTACCATCGGCGCTGAGGACCAGCCCGGCGGCAAAGCTGGTGCCTTTGTAGCCCTTCGGCAGTGCGGAAACCGTTTTGCCTTCGCGCAGCAGCCCGCTTTTCTTATCAATATGATAGAACGTCAGCGTCGAGGATTCTTCATTAATCAGCCACAGGCCATCCCCTTTCGGCGTAAAGACAAAATGACGCGGCCCGGCGCCGGCAGAAGAGGCGGCGATAAACGGCGGATCGTTCGGCGTGAGCTTGCCGCTGCTATTGTCGATCCGGTACTGATAGATCCGATCCAGCCCCAGATCGGTAGAATAAACATATTTCCCGCTCGGATCGGCGGCGATCATATGGGCATGAGGACCGTTATGATCGCTGATGGCAAAACTCCCCTCGACCGCCGCGGCCGGCCGCTCTGCGCCGGCAGGGCCCTGATCCTGATGGCTATCGACCGCCTCGCCGAGGCTGCCATCGTCTTTGATCGGCAGCACTGCCACCGTTCCGCTGACATAGTTCGCCACTAGCAGATGACGACCGTCCGGCGTCAGCGACAGATAGACCGGCCCGGCCCCCAGAGAAGAGACCTGATTGAGATCGGTCAGCTCACCGTTGGCTTCAATCCGCCACGCCTGCACCACCCCCTTTTCGACTTCGCTGGCGGCATACAGAGTTTTACCGTCCCGCGACACGGTGAGTTGGGCCACGTTCGGCAACGAGCTGACCAGGGCCTTATCGCGCAGCGCGCCGGTTTTAGCGTCGACGGTAAACCGGTAGAGACCTTCGCCATTCGGGTTGTAGGTTCCGACCCAGGCATAATGCGTTTGCGCGCAGGCGGTAGCGGCCAGCAGAGAAAGTGAAGCAGCAAGCAGGTGACGAGCGGTGGGCATAGTGACTCCTTGATGGTTCGATGGGGGGTTCCGCACGCGTCTCTCGCAGAGCAACGCGTGCGGCGGGGACAGCAAACCTATTTGACGAGCGCTTTGGTCATCTCCAGCAGCTGGCGAACGTCCGCCGGGCGGGTATTGCCGCTGGCTTTATCAATAATCGAGCTATAAATGTGCGGAATAATTTTGCTGACCCCCGCGTCCAGCGCGATCTGCAGGATTTCGCTGTAGTTGTCCAGATCGATGCCGCCGGTCGGCTCCAGCCAGAAATCATGGCGGGCGCAGGCCTGCGCCACCGCAACGAACTCATCGCGGTGTTTCAGGCCGCCCATCGGGAAGTATTTGATTGAACTGCCGCCCATATCCTTCAGCAGGGCAATGGCGGTTTCCAGCGGCACAATTCCGTCCGCTGCGCCGCTGCTCAGCGGGCCGGTCGAGATCTTAACCATCCCCGGCGTGCCGGTCGGCGACACCAGACCGTTGACCACGGTCTGGTTCTGCCCAAGCAGCGCACGGCTGGCGCCGACGCCGGTAAACACCTGATTAACGTGCTGCGGCTGTACCTGACGCGAGATTTCGCTGACCATCGCCGACTGATTCGGATCGCCCGCGCCCAGCCCTACCGAGAGCGCGTTATCGATGAGCTGAGCATATTCACGCATATCCGCCACCGCGCTCGCCACGTCCGGATAGTTTTTGGAGAGCACGCCAACCAGGACGTGACCTTCCGCCGCCTCATAGATTTCGCGGGCGTTGTCTTTGCTGCCCGCCAGGACGTTCAGGCAGACGCGGTCACGGTAAAAATTAGGGGTCAGTTTCATGCGTTTTTCTCCTTGTTCAGAACCTCGGCGATGCGACGAGAGACAATCTCCAGCTGTTGCGCGTTCACGCTGCGAACATCGGCTTCAATAATGCCTTCGTTGGCCTTGTAGCCGCGGAAGTAGATGGCGTATTCGCCCTGTTTCAGCGCGTCGACCAGTTCGCCGGTGGCGATACCGGTGACGGTTTCATCGAATTTGATTTCCGCACGGGCGATGTCGCGGCCGGCGCTGTCCCAGACCACCCGGGCGGTAACGCCGTTGAGGGTATTGAGCTGGTTAATGAACGGCGTCATTTTAGCGACCATCTCATCGCCGCTCTCTTTACGCGCCAGCAGATAGTGTTCAATCGCGCAGGTCAGACCGAGGATCCCCTCTTTACCCACCTTCATCGCCCGGCCAATCCCCGCCGACTGGCGTTTCACCCACTCAACGTACTGAGTTTTCCCCACCACCAGACCGCTGGTTGGCCCTTCAATCGCTTTCGCACCGCTGTAAATCACCAGGTCAGCACCGGCACGGTAGTAGCATTGCAGGTCTTCTTCCGCCGCCGCATCGACGATCAGCGGCAGGTTATGTTTACGCGCCACCACCACCGCCTGCTCGACGCTGAGCATGCTTTTCTGCACGCAGTGGTGGGATTTGATATACAGAATCGCCGCCGTACGCGGAGTGATCGCCGCTGCCAGCTGGTCAGCGGAACATTCGTTGGCATAGCCCGCTTCCACCAGCTTGCCACCGCCCAGCGCGACCATCGAGCCCACCGGCGCGCCAAAGTTAACGTTGTGGCCTTTCGGCAGCACGATCTCATTGTTTTCAATCGGCGTAACGTGCAGGTTTTCCAGCAGCCAGCTGCTGTCTTTTACCAGCACCGCCGCCACCGACTGGGCGATCCCCGCCGAGGCGCAGGAGACGACGGTCGCCCCTTCCACGTCCAGCAGCTGCGCAATGTATTCGCCGGTTTTATTCACCAGGTCTTTGATTTCGAAGTAGTGATTCATGCCGCTCATCACCGCCTCCACCACTTCCGGACGTGGAGTGGAGACCCCCAACGCCGTCATGCGGCCGGAGGTATTGATGACTTGCTTGAGGTGGTATTTTTCAAAAATCGAAGGCATTTTCCGCGCTCCCTTGTTCGGTCAGATAGCCCTTGCCCGCGCGAATCGCGGCAAGCGGCACCAGAATATTGTCAGCCTGCAGGCTCTCTTTTTCCGCGTCGACCAGTAACGTCGGCGCATGCTGCACGGTAAACAGCGTTAAATCGGCATCATAGCCCACGGTCAGTTGCCCTTTGCTCTTCAGGCGCAGCCCCAGGGCGGCATTCACGGTGACACAGTCAATGACCTGCGGCAGCGTCATGCCGATGGCGAGGAACTTCGACATCACCAGCGCCAGCGAGCGAACCGGCCCGTCGATGCGGTTGCGGCAGTAAATATCGGAACTGATGCTGTGCGGCAGAATGCCCAGCGCGATGGCCCGTCGCGCCACTTCGAAGCTGAAGCTGGCGGTACCGTGGCCAACATCAAGGCGCACGCCACGCTGTAGCGCGCGGGTAATCGAGGCGCGCAGCTCGCCTTCCGGCGTCAGAATGCGATTCGGTTTGCCGTTATAGCAGTGGGTAATGATGTCGCCTGCGCTGAGCCGTTCGGCGATTTCATCGAGGTTCGGCGGATTATTGCCGATATGCACCATCAGCGGCAGATCGCCGTTTTCCTGCTGAATGGTCTTCGCCCGCTCCAGCGGCGTAATCCCGTTCTCGCCAACCACGCTGCTGCTCATGCGCGCCTTCAGGCCGACGATAAAATCCGGGTGGCGTGTGACCGCCTGCTTCACCGCATCCGCGTCAATGTTGGCCATGTTGGCCAGTTCGTTCTGGGCGATCAGCCCGACGCGGGAGATATTGAGCAGCGCATAAACGTCGGTGGCCGCTGCGCGGGTTAGCTGATAAAAATCATCGATGTCGTCCGCACCGGTGCTGCCGGCATCAATCACGGTAGTGACGCCGGTGGCGATACCGATGCTGTCCGGCTGGTCATGATAAATCGGTGACTTCGGGTAGCAGTGAACGTGGGAATCAATCCAGCCGGCGCTCACGTAATAACGCCCGTCCAGCGTCACTGTTTTACGCGCTGACGCGCTAATCTCGCCCAGCGCGGCAATTTTGCCGTCCTGGATGGCGATATCGGTCAGGGTATCGTCGACGAGGCGCGCACCGCGCAGGAGTAAATCAAACATGGGTCTCTCCTGGTAAAGCGGGCGCCTGAGCGCCCGCAGGACTTAACCAATAGCAATCGGGAAAAGGGATCCCAGAATCATCGCGCCGAGAATGGCGCCGCCGGTGATCGGCTTCTGCCAGATGTAAAACAGCAGTGCTCCAACCAGAGAACCGATACCGATAGGAATCGAGGCGGTCATGGCGCTGAGGATAATCAACGGCCCGAGGAAGCGGCCGGAGGCGTTACCGGCCCCCATCATCACGTCGGCGCCGTAGGTGGAGTCGCTCTGATTGATGGTGAACTTACGCGCCAGAATGATGATGTAACCCACCGCCAGCCCCAGCGCGAGGCCGGTCGCCAGCGAAGCGGCAAAGTTCGCCACCGGGAAGACAAAACCGGCCCCGAGCAGCAGCGCCGGCACGCCAAGGCCGATACCGGTCTGAATCGCGCCGCCGATATCGAGGATCCCCACCAGCGAGCCTTCGATAATACGGGCGAAGAGGAAGCTGGCGCCGAACGCGGCCACCGCGCCATAAGCCCCGGTATCAATGCCCGCTTTCAGCATGGCCACGAAGGCCACTTCGTTAAACGCGCCGATGCCGTAGAGGTAGTACATATGGGTCCCGGCGAAAACACCGGAGGAGAGCAGACCAACAAAGATCGGAAACGACCAGTCGGCATACCAAAAACCTTTATTCTGTTCCATTTCGAGGCTCCTGTTATTTGCCGCTGAGCGAGTTGTGGATCAGATCCAGCCAGTTCGGCACGGTCAGATGGAAGGATTCCAGCGTCTTGATATCAAAGCCGCGGAAGAAGGCGCTCAGGACAAACAGCGCAACAATGGCGGACATCATCACTTTGGTGACGCGGTTCCAGCCGCTCTCTTCAACGCCCTTACCGATCAGAATGCCCAGTACCAGACCCGGCACGGCGTTACCCATAATCAGCTGCGCCGCGCCGCCGAAAATAGTGGCCCAAAAGCCCGATTTTTTACCGGCGTCGATGGCCGCCAGCCAGAAGATTACCGGCATCACGGTGTTAACCAGCAGGTTAGCCGCCGGGACCAGCACCTTCACCGCGGTGACCTGCAGCGCTTCCGGTACGGAAGAGGCGGTCAGGTTTAAGAAGGAGACCACCAGCATGCCGATGATGCCGCAGGCAATCGCCATCTTCTTCGGATCGTGCAGCGTTTCGCCGACGTTACGGTTTTTCAACATCAATGCCGCGGCGCCCCAGTTCGGGATAATGCGGTGATCGACATCCTGGGTGAATGAACCTGCTGCAACGGAAGAGGCCCAGGCGTTAAAGAAGAAGCCCAGACCAAAGGAGAAGTGGGAAGCCGGATCGCCTTCGCAGGAATTCAGCTCGCCCAGAGTACGAAACGCCCCCATCCCCTGGGTGGTAGGCGCATGAAACATGCGTGCCGCTCCGGCGCCCACTCCGACGCCGACCAGGCCGCCGATAATGAGCGATTTTATTAAAATTATCAGGAACATAGTTTAACCCTATGATGAAATTCAGGTTTGCGTGACGAAATCCACTTTATCGACATTGATGGCGGTCACGTTGACGGTGACATCCAGCTCCACGCTGTAGGTCCGTCGTTCACGACGCAAAAAGAAGAACAGAAACGCTTCTTTGCGCGTCGCTTCATGCGCACGAACAACCTTCACATCCTGTGGCTCAATACGCAGTAAGATATGCGGTGAAGTTTTCATCACCGCGGCCTGTACATGGTTCAGGGCGTCGGAGAAGGCCCGTGTTTTGCTTTCGCCTTTCCCCTTCACGCTCACCGTCGTGGTGAATTGCTCTTTCATGCTCACGCGCCGTATTTCTTTTTCCAGGCTTCCACCAGGCGCTCGCCCAGCTCTTCTTTATCCATAAAGCCGAAACCCAGAACGTTGTAGCCTTCGTTGATAGCGGTCACGCCTTCGTCAACGGAGCGCATGCCATATTTAGCCTTGTAGCCGTGCTTGTTCTGCGCAGTGATGGCGCCTGCGCCGCCGCTGCCGCAGAAGGAGATGCCGAAGGTGGCGTTTTCTGCTTTCATCATGTCGCCCAGCTTCATATCAGCGGCAACACCCGGTACAACAACAGCACGAGCACCGGCTTTTTCCGCGCCAGCGGCCACTTTTTGCCCTTTACCCAGGCGGTCGCCAATCACTACGGTAATCTGTTCCATTTGTTACTCCTTACAGGTTGTCTTTTGCTACTTCGAAGTGGACGGACAGCAGCCAGGACTCTTCTTCTGGCAGGTTGCCGAATTCCGCGACCACTTCGCGGGCAAGCATCATTGAATCTTCTGAAATTTCTTCAAACAGGCTGGCATCCACTTCCGGCAGCGGCTCGCCGCTAATCGACCGGTGGGCCATTGCCCGCACGTGGGAAGTCAGCATCTGCTCCTGGACGGCGTTGGGGATGATATTGCGACGGCTTAACAGTGCATAAACCCGTGGCAGCATCTTCTCAGCCAGCTGCTCCGTTTGCTTTGCCTGTTCCCCTACGTCGTTTATTACCGCTCCGTTATTCACTTGTGTTACCCCGTTGATGTCTCTGGGGATAAAACTAGCGCCGGGGGAAAGGAGTTTGTAGCGAGTTGTTTTCCACTTCGAAGTGGAAAGGCGGACGGGCTGCGTGATCCAATGCACATAATTGCCGTGAAAGTGGCATTTTCGGCGAAATTACGTGATGTGCATCACAGGTCAATCGTGGTTCCAGCGGGAAGAAGAGGTCGAATAACCGTAGAAGAAAAAAGGAAAAGTGTGATGTCGACGGGGTTTTATGACAGGAAACGAGCAGGAGGCATCGGCTGATACCTCCTGAAACGGGGCTTAACGGTATTTCTGATGGTAGGTATTACGGGTTGTTTTGAACCCTTCAGCGGCAGCCTGCGCCTCTTTCACTTTACCTTCCTCCGCCAGCTTCAGCGCACCGTCAATCTGACCAATCAGAATATCCAGACCGTGACGATAGTCTTTCATTTCCGCACTGTCCGCCGCTTTGCCTTCCAGCTTCTGCGGGGTAGCTTTCTGCGCATCCACGGCGGCACCGCGCATCTTGGTCAATGCCGCTTTCAGTTCGCCCGCATCGGAGGTCTTCTGCACCACCTGCAGGTTTTGCGCGATAGTGTCCATATCTTCGCCCAGTTCAGCGGCGAACGCCGAAACAGACCCCATCGTAAGGGCGGAGACGGCCAGCATTGCTAACAGTTTTTTACGCATTGCTCACATCCTTTTTTATTATTTAAGCAAACGGGCGCCGCAGGGAGCGCCCTTCTGTACAGGTTATTCTGCAAACTGCATCTTGAATAGTGGGGATAATCCGCTATTACTGTCCGGCGATTTTCATCTCAGGCAACAGCACGGAACCGCACTGAATATTGCTGCGCGTTTCGATATCGTCACCCACGGTCACGATATTACGCCACATATCTTTCAAATTGCCTGCGATGGTAATTTCGCTTACCGGATACTGAATTTCACCATTCTCAACCCAGAAGCCAGAAGCGCCGCGCGAATAATCGCCGGTCACGCCACTGACACCCTGCCCCATCAATTCGGTGACGACAAGTCCGGTGCCCATCTCTTTAAGCAACTTTTCAAAACTCAGACCGCGGCCGTTAATCCGCCAGTTATGGATGCCGCCCGCGTGCCCGGTGCTCTTCATCCCCAGCTTGCGCGCCGAGTAGTTGGTCAGCAGCCACTGCGTCAGCACGCCGTCTTTAATAATGTCACGACGTTCTGTGCGCACGCCTTCGCTGTCGAACGGCGTCGAGGCCAGCCCTTTCAGCAGATGCGGATGCTCTTCAATCGTCAGCCACTCCGGGAGAATCTGCTGGCCGAGGGAGTCGAGCAGGAAAGTCGATTTGCGATAGACCGCGCCGCCGGCGATAGCGCCGACCAGGTGACCAAACAGCCCGGTGGCGACTTCGTTGGCAAAGATAACCGGCGCTTTCATCGTCGAGAGTTTACGCGGCGCCAGGCGCGACAGGGTGCGGCGGGCACATTCGTCACCGACCCACTCCGGGGTATGCAAATCCTCGAGCGCACGGCCAATGGTGTAAGCGTAATCGCGCTCCATATCGCCGTTCTCTTCCGCGATAACGCAGCTGGAGAGCGAATGGCGGGTTGAGCAGTAGCTCTGCAACATGCCGTGGCTGTTGCCAAACACTTTAATGCCGTAGTGGCTATTGAAGCTGCCGCCTTCGGTATTGGTAATGCGTTTATCCGCCTGCAGGGCGACCTGTTCCGCGCGGGCGGCCAGTTCGATTGCCTGATCCGGGGTCACTTCCGCCGGATGGAACAGGTCAAGATCCGGGGCGTCAAAGGCCAGCAGCTCTTTATCCGCCACGCCGGCAAACGGATCCGGGGAGGTGTAGCGGGCAATATCCAGCGCCGCCTGCACCGTGCGGGCAATCGCCTGCGGGCTCAGATCGGTTGAAGAGGCGCTTCCCTTGCGGTTCTGATGATAAACGGTGATGCCTAACGCACCATCGCTATTAAATTCTACGTTCTCCACCTCGCCGTAGCGGGTGCTGACGCTGATGCCAGTGGTTTTGCTGACGGAGACTTCCGCACCGTCTGATTTGCCTGCCGCCAGTTCCAGCGCCGTGGTCACGGCCTCTTCCAGCGTCTTGCGCTGTTGTGCAACTTGAGAGATGACTTTCATCGCTAATGCCATAATGTAGGAAGGTGTTAAGTGAAGTCTAACAGAGAACCGTTTTTCAGTGCGCGCCTTAACTGGTAACATTAGCCTCTTTTTTTAAGGAGCCTGAGATGACTAAGCAGCCCGATGACTGGCTCGACGACGTGCCCGGTGATGACGTTGAAGATGAAGACGATGAAATTATCTGGGTCAGTAAAAGTGAAATTAAACGTGACGCGGAAGAACTGAAGCGTCTTGGCGCCGAAATGGTTGAGCTGGGAAAAAACGCGCTGGATAAAATCCCGCTCGATAGCGACCTGCGCGACGCCATTGAACTCGCCCAGCGTATCAAGAAAGAAGGTCGCCGCCGCCAGATGCAGCTGATTGGTAAAATGCTGCGCAGCCGCGATGTCGATCCGATTCGCCAGGCGTTAGACAAGCTGAAGAACCGTCACAACCAGCAGGTTGCGCTGTTTCATAAGCTGGAAATGATTCGCGATCGTCTGATTGAAGAAGGCGATGATGCGGTACCGGAAGTGTTAAACCTGTGGCCTGACGCCGATCGTCAGCAGCTGCGTTCGCTTATCCGTAACGCCAAAAAAGAGAAAGAAGGCAACAAGCCGCCGAAATCCGCGCGCCTGATCTTCCAGTATCTGCGTGAACTGGCTGAAGGCGAAAGCTAACTCCGCGTTTACCCGCCAGATTTTCCCGGAGGCGGCGCTTTGCGCCTGTCCGGGCTACCGGATAACGCTGTACCTGTAGCCCGGCAAGCGATAGCCTCGCCGGGAATATCCGCTCTCTACGCACTCCCCACCTTTATTGCCGATTCCCGTCCTGCTTTGCTCTGCCCTGCTCTGCCGGTCAGTCGGTCGGTCGGTCGGTCGGTCGGTCGGTCTTTACCAGCCAAAAGCTGAATCGTTAAATCTAATAGTGTTTAATTTCACATATTTAAAGTCTAATTTATTGTCTGTTGCTTATAAAAAGCGATCTTTCTCGCATTTAAAAGTTTAAAAATGCGCATTTACTCACCAGGTGAGGCACTTCACGTTTTAATCAGCCACTTGCAATTAGATTCCCTTCATCGGAAACACAATCGATTCAGCAAAAGGGATAAAAAATGAAAAAAACTCTGATTTTGACGGCCATTTCCATGCTTATTTCCGGTCAGGTAGCGGCGAAAACATGGGTGCTGACAAGCGCTGAAAGCGGCACTGACAAAGGAAACTGGCAGATAACGAGCGATCAGCTGAAGATAAAAGATCTCGATTTCAGCATTGAGCAAAAAGTCCTCCACGGCGGCAAACAGGAAGGCAGTAAAATTCTCGTTATCCGCAGTAAAGATGGCCTGACTATCGCCCTCAGCCCGACCCGCGGCATGAACCTGCTGAAAATCGAAGGTTTCGGCACGCGAATGGGCTGGGATTCACCGGTGAAAGAGATCGTCAACCCGGCCTTTATCAACCTCGAAAGCCGAAATGGACTGGGCTGGCTGGAAGGTTTCAATGAGATGATGGTGCGCTGCGGCTATGAGTGGACCGGCCACCCGGTCACTGCTGACGGGCAAATGTATACTCTGCACGGTAAAGCCGGGAATACGCCGGCATCGCAGGTGGAAGTCGAAGTGGCGGATACCGCCCCGTATGAGATCCGTATTCGCGGGCTGGTGAAAGAGAGCACCTTCAAAAAAGCCGATTTGCAGACCATGACCGAGTTGCGCTATGTCCCCGGTAGCAACAGCTTCAGCCTGCATGATGTCTTAACCAACCATGCGGATTACCCGCATGACTATCAAATTATCTATCACAGCAACTTTGGCAAACCGATCCTCGAAGAGGGCGCCCGCTTCCTGGCGCCGATATCCAGCATCAGTCCGTTCAACGACTATGCCAAAGCGGGTTTGAAAACCTGGCAAACCTACGCCGGCCCGACCAAAGGTTTCGACGAGATGGTATTCAATATTCAACCGCTGGCGGATGACAACCACCAGACCCTGGCCGCAGTGGTCAACAAGGCGGGAGATAAAGGAGCATCCATCCAGTTCGATACCCGCCAGCTACCGGTGCTGACGCTGTGGAAAAATACCGATACTGAAAAACAGGGCTATGTCACCGGTATTGAGCCGGGCACCAGCTACGCCTATCCGGTCACCATTGAGCGCGAACAGAAACGCGTGAAACAGCTTCAGCCAGGAGCCAGCACGCAGTTTGACCTGACCTATACACTGCTGCACAGCAGCGAACAGGTTGCCGACGTTGAGAAGAAAATTGCCGCAATTCAGGGTGATACTAAAGTGGCAGAGGACGAAACGCCTATCGCGAAGGAGTAATTTAACGCCTTAAGCCTGCCCCGGGTTGCGGCCAACGCGTCGGACCCGGGCAACCTGCCTGTGCCATCACCACCTGACGTAAATCCTCAGCAAAACGCCGATACTGCGCTTCATCAACCGCCTGGGGGTAGCTCAGCACCAGCAATTCATGATCGGCGATGCCGGCATGATAGGTAGGATGAGTATGCGGCCATGAACTGGCGCGAAAGCCCATCGTTTCATAAAAACGCAGCCGCTTATGGGCAATGTCGCTGGTTAACGGATCGATTTCCAGAATGGTCAACGGCGCGCGTTCAAGGATCCCGGCCAGCAGGCGTTTACCATAGCCGCGAGAGCGCAGCGTATCGTCGATCGCCAGATGTTCAATATAGCTGTAGCCGGTAAACTGCCAGCAACCGCTCAGGCCAATAAAGAGGTCCCCGTCAAACCACGCTTCCAGCGCATAGTGCGGATCGCGCAGCGCCTGCTGCTTTGCCGCCAGTTCTCGCTGTTCATGCCACGGAAACGCTTTGACGTAGAGCGCATCCACGGCAGAAAAATAAACCGAGTCGATAGCGGTGATTTTTTTCGCTGTGAGCATGACAAATCCAGAGTCACAAAAGGAGATCTGCCCTCGTGCGGAGGGCAGAACGGAACAGGCCGCGCAGTTATTCCGCTGCGGCGGCTTTGCTGGCCAACTTATCGAGCAGCTTCTGGTGAATGCCGCCAAAGCCGCCGTTGCTCATCACCAGGATATGATCGCCCGGGTGTGCGGTTTTGACCACCATATCGGCCAGGACATCGACATCGGCGCTCCAGTGCGCAGGCTGCACGCAGGCGTCCGCCACTTCAGCAACCTGCCACGGAATGTGCTGCGGCTGCAGCAGGAACACTTCGTCGGCACGGCCCAGGGACGGCGCCAGATCGTCTTTGCACACCCCCATTTTCATGGTGTTGGAGCGCGGTTCCAGTACCGCGAGGATCCGCGCGGTGCCGCCGACTTTCCCGCGCAGCGCCTGCAGCGTCGCCAGGATAGCCGTCGGATGATGGGCGAAATCGTCATACACGGTCACGCCGTTGGCTTCGCCGCGCAGCTCAAGGCGGCGGCGGGCGTTGATAAAACCACCCAGCGCGTTGGCGGCATCGGCTGGCAGCACGCCAACATGACGCGCCGCGGCAATCGCCATCAGGCCGTTATGCATGTTGTGTTCGCCGACCAGATCCCACTTCACTTCCCCGGCTTTCTCGCCGTCCAGCCAGACTTCCCACTGCGAGGCATCGGCGTTCAGCTTCTTCGCCTGCCAGTGGCCCTGCTCACCCACCAGCTCCTGCTCGCTCCAGCAGCCCATCGCCATCGTCTGTTTCAGATTGATGTCGTTTTCCGGCAGGATAATTTTGCCTTTGCCCGGCACAATACGTACCAAATGATGGAACTGTTTCTGAATCGCTTTCAGGTCGTCAAAGATATCCGCATGATCGAACTCAAGGTTATTGAGGATCAGCGTACGCGGGCAGTAGTGGACAAATTTGGAACGTTTATCGAAGAAGGCACAGTCGTACTCGTCGGCTTCGATAACGAAGAACGGGCTGTCGCCCAGGCGAGCGGAAACCTCGAAGTTACCCGGTACGCCGCCGATCACGAAACCTGGCTTATAGCCGCAGGCTTCAAGGATCCATGTCGCCATTCCCGCGGTGGTGGTTTTCCCGTGGGTACCGGCAACCGCCAGAACCCAGCGATCGCGCAGGACGAAATCATGCAGCCACTGCGGGCCGGACATATACGGAATGTTATTTTCCAGTACCGCTTCGACGCACGGATTGCCGCGGGTCATCGCATTACCGATGATAACCAGGTCCGGCCGGGGTTCCAGCTGGCTGGCATCATAGCCTTGAATTAAATCGATGCCCTGGTTTTCCAGCAGGGTACTCATTGGCGGATAGACGTTAGCATCCGACCCCGTTACCTCATGACCGAGAGAACGAGCCAGCATCGCCAGTCCTCCCATAAACGTGCCACAGATACCTAAAATATGAATGCGCATTCGTCGTTTCCCTTTTTAATCTGGGGCACATTTTACCCATATGTACGGCATCAGAGAAATGCATTTCAGGCGAATCCGTTTTTTGCTGGCGCGATTCACCTGTGCGTATTTTTTTTATTCTTTGTTAAGATTGTTGCGTTCGTTTTACTTCACATAAACATGCAGGGAACGGGTTATGAAAACGTTAGGTGAATTTATTGTCGAAAAGCAACACGAGTTCTCCCACGCAACCGGCGAGCTTACTGCTTTGTTGTCGGCGATAAAGTTAGGCGCCAAGATCATCCACCGCGATATCAACAAGGCCGGTCTGGTCGATATCCTGGGTGCCAGCGGTGCTGAAAACGTCCAGGGTGAGGTACAGCAAAAACTCGACCTGTTCGCCAATGAAAAATTGAAAGCTGCACTGCGAGCGCGCGATATCGTGGCAGGGATTGCCTCCGAAGAAGAAGATGAGATCGTCGTCTTTGAAGGCTGTGAACACGCGAAGTACGTGGTGCTCATGGACCCTCTGGATGGCTCCTCTAACATCGACGTTAACGTCTCCGTCGGGACTATCTTCTCCATCTACCGTCGCATAACTCCGGTTGGAACACCGGTCACCGTTGAAGATTTCCTGCAGCCGGGCAGCAAGCAAGTCGCGGCAGGCTATGTGGTTTACGGCTCTTCCACCATGCTGGTCTATACAACCGGCTGCGGCGTACATGCCTTCACCTACGATCCTTCTCTTGGCGTTTTCTGCCTCTCTCAGGAGCGCATGCGCTTCCCGGAGAAAGGCAACACCTACTCCATTAACGAAGGTAACTACATCAAGTTCCCGATGGGGGTGAAGAAGTACATCAAGTTCTGCCAGGAAGAAGATACCGCAACCCAGCGCCCATACACCTCGCGCTATATCGGCTCGCTGGTGGCGGATTTTCACCGCAACCTGCTGAAAGGCGGCATCTATCTGTATCCGAGCACCGCCAGCCACCCGGACGGTAAGCTGCGCCTGCTGTACGAATGCAACCCGATGGCGTTCCTCGCGGAACAGGCGGGCGGTAAAGCCAGCGATGGTAAAGAGCGTATTCTCGATATCATCCCAACCAGCCTGCACCAGCGTCGTTCTTTCTTCGTCGGCAACAACCATATGGTTGAAGACGTCGAGAACTTCATTAAAGAGTTCCCGGACGCGTAACGCTTCCCTTCCCCTCCCGCCCGGGAGGGGAATTTTCCGCTAACGATGCGCCGTTCCGCTCACCCGGGTAACCGGGGAGTTCTGCCGGTTTTCCCACAACACCGTCAGACCTCGCTGCAACGCGATAAAAACAAACAGCAAAATCCCGATGGCAATTTTTGTCCACCATGAGCTCAGGGTGCCGTCGAAGTTAATGTAGGTCTGAATCAGCCCCTGAATCGCCACCCCGAACAGCGTTCCCAGCACCGTCCCGACGCCGCCGCTCAACAGCGTGCCGCCAATCACCACCGATGCAATCGCATCCAGCTCAACGCCAACGCCGGCGAGGGCATACCCGGCCTGGGTATAGACAGAAAACACGATCCCCGCCAGCGTCGCCAGCCCGGTGGAGAGCATATAAATTCGAATGGTCGTACTGCGGGTCGAAATGCCCATCAGGTTCGCCGAAACCGCGCTGCCGCCGATGGCGTACACCTGGTTGCCAAAGCGGGTGCGATGGGCCATCAAGATACCCGCCACCACCACCAGCAGCATCAGCAGCCCCATTGCGCTCAGGCGCCCGCCGCCAGGAATCGTCCACGCCAGCCCGGAGAGAGTGTCATACAGCGGATGATCGATAGGAATCGACTCTTCGGACACCAGATAGCTGACGCCACGCAGAAAAAACATCCCGGCGAGGGTAATAATAAACGCCGGGATTTTTAGCGCATCAATTAGCCAGCCCATCAGTGCGCCAAACGCGCAGCCCATCGCCAGCACCAGCGGGAACGCCAGCAGCGGCTCAATGCCCCAGGCCCCTATCGCCTTCGCCAGAAACACGCCGGTGAAGGCGATAACCGACCCGACCGAAAGATCGATCCCGCCGGAGAGGATCACGAAGGTCATCCCGACGGCAATGATGCCAAGAAAGGCGTTGTCAGTCAGAATGTTGCAGATAACCCGCGTCGAAGCAAAGCCGGGAAACTGGGTCAGGCAGTACAGATAGCCCAGCACAAAGACGGCCAGGGTGATCATCAACGGTAAATTACGTTTTATCATGGCCGCGTACCCCTTTCAGTAAGCCAATAAAGCGCGGCGACTGGACGATCAATACGCACAGAACCACCACCGCCTTCACCACCTGATTCATCTCCGGCGGGAAGCCCGACAGCAGGATCCCGGTATTCATTCCCTGGATAATCAGGGCCCCGACCACCGACAGTAGCAGGTTAAAGCGCCCGCCCATCAGCGATCCACCGCCGATCACCACCGCCAGGATGGCATCCAGCTCCAGCCACAGCCCGGCGTTATTGGCATCAGCACCGCGAATGTCTGCCGCCACGATGATCCCGGCAATCGCCGCACAGATACCGCTCAGCACGTAGGCCAGCATCACCACAATCCGGGTATTCACTCCGGCGTTTTTCGCCGCCCGAATGTTGATCCCCACCGCTTCGATAAACATCCCCAGCGCCGTTTTACGGGTGAACAGCCAAAACAGCAGCAACGTCGCGGCCGCGATCAGCACCGGCGTCGGCAGTAGCAGCAGCGAACCGCTCCCGAGCCAGGCCAGGTGCGGTGAATCGAAGGTCACGATCTGTCCGGAGGTAATCAGCTGCGCGACGCCGCGTCCGGCTACCATCAGAATCAGCGTGGCCACAAAAGGCTGGATCTTCAGGATCGCGACCAGAATACCGTTCCATAAGCCCGCCAGCGCCCCCGCCGCCAGGGAGGCCAACAGCACCACTGGCAGACTGTGTCCGGCAACGGTCATCGAGGCCGCTGTCGCGCCGGCAATCGCCATCACCGCGCCAACCGACAGATCGATTCCGCCGGTGGCAATCACCAGCGTCATGCCTATCGCCAGCAGCGCCACCGGCGCCGCGCGGTTGAGAATATCAATCGGACTGCCGAACAGACGCCCGTCCTGTAACACAATCTGAAAGAAGTGCGGCGCCACGAAGCTATCCACCACCAGCACGAGGATCAGGGCGATAATTTGCGGCATACCTTTTGGCCAGCTGAAGCGCCGCTTTGGCTGGCCGGTTTGGGGAACTGATCGAGGCATCATGGGTTACTCCTTATGCCGCAATAGCGTTCATGATCGCCGGGACAGAAAGCTCGGCTAGCGGGATCTCCGCGACTTGCTTACGATCGCGCATGATAATCACCCGATCGGCATAGCCCACCAGCTCTTCCAGCTCCGAGGAGATCACCAGCAGCGCCAGACCATCGGCGCACAGAGTTTCAATCAGACGGATGATCTCCGCATGGGCGCCAACATCGATCCCGCGCGTCGGTTCATCGAGGATCAGGAACTGCGGTTTGGTCAGCAGCCAACGAGAAAGCAGCACCTTCTGCTGATTACCGCCGGAGAGAAATTCGATCGGCTGTTCGGCGCTGGGGGTGCGAATACCGAGCTGGCGGATAAAGCGATCGGCAATGTCATTTTGCTCGCGTCGCGGAATCGGCCGCAGCCAGCCACGCTGGGCCTGCAGTGCCAGGACGATATTTTCCCGCACCGATGCCGCGGCGATAATCCCGTCGGTTTTACGATCCTCAGGACAGAAGCCGATGCCCAGGCTTGACGCCTGGTGCGGCGAACGCAGCCCCTGCGCTTTACCTTTGATCCACGCGGTGCCGCTGTCTGCCGGTTTGATGCCGAAAATGACCTCGGCGGTTTCCGTGCGCCCCGAGCCGAGCAGCCCCGCCAGGCCGACGATCTCGCCGGGACGAACCTGGAGGTCAAACGGCGCAATAACCCCTTTCTTGCCAAAGCCCTCAAAGGCGGCGACCGGTTTGTCGCTCAGTAAAGTACGACCCGCGCGATGCAGAGCATCGTGCTCAAGCTCACGGCCAAGCATCATCTTCACCAGCTCGATCTGCGGCAATTCGCGGGTTTCCCGGCAGCCAACAAAACCGCCGTTGCGCAGAACGGTAATCCGGTCGCTGACGGCATACACCTGATCGAGGAAGTGGGTGACGAAAATCAGGCTGACGCCATCATCGCGCAGCTGGCGCATCAGAGTGAAGAGCATCTCCACTTCCTGAGTGTCCAGACTGGCGGTCGGTTCATCGAGGATCAGCACTCTGGCCGACAGGTCAATGGCCCGACAAATCGCGACGATCTGCTGCATCGCCACCGAAAAGCGGTTCAGCGGTTCGCGGACGTCGAGGGAAAAACCGTAGGAGGACATCAGCGCGGTGGCGCGCTGTTCCATCTCTTTACGCCGCAGCAGGCCAAAACGACGGGGTTCACGCCCGAGAAACAGATTGTCCGCCACCGACATGTTCGGCAGCAGGTTAACCTCCTGATAAACCGTGCCGATACCCAGTTGCTGGGCATGAGCGGTATTCTTCGGCGATATTTCCTGCCCCTCCAGCCAGATCGCCCCGCGATCGGCGTGGTACACGCCGGTGAGGGCTTTAATCAATGTGGATTTACCCGCCCCGTTTTCGCCCAGCAGCGCCATGATTTCACCGCGCCGCAGACTAAAATTGACGTTATCCAGCGCTTTGACGCCGGGGAAAAACTTGCTAAGCCCTTCCGTGCGAAGGATTTCCTGGCTTACCTCGGCGTTCATATTCAGTCTCACCTTCAGGGGATGAAAGACGGTTCCCGATCACAACGCTGACCGGGCGACCGACAGGAGTGGATCGATGGACCGCCAGCACTGGCCGGGGAGCCATTCAGGCGATGCGCCACATCGCCTGGTTATTGCTTCTCCCGACGTCCTCAGTAGCCCATGTTTTTCTTCTTCTCGAGCTCTTCTTTCGCCGTATCCGGGAGATAAAGCGTCGATTTAGTGATGGTCAACTTCTCTGGCAGCGTGCCGTCCTTTTTATATTTCTCCAGCGCATCAAATGCGGGGCCGGCCATATTCGGCGTCAGCTCGACGCTGGCGTTCGCTTCCCCTGCCATCATCGCTTTATAAATATCCGGCACGCCGTCAATTGAGCCGGTGAGGATATCTTTACCCGGTTTCAGCCCGGCTTCTTTAATGGCCTGGATAGCACCAATAACCATGTCATCGTTATGGGCAAAAACCATGCAGATGTTCTTGCCGTTATTTTCCGCTTTAATAAAGCTCTCCATCACCTCTTTGCCTTTGCTGCGGGTAAAGTCGCCGGACTGAGAGCGGATAATTTTGATGTTTGGCGTTTTCGCGATAACGTCGGCAAACCCTTTCTTACGATCGATAGCCACGCTGGCGCCAACGGTGCCCTGCAGCTCAACCACGTTACACGGCTTGCCGTCGACCGTTTTCACCAGCCAGTCACCAATCAGCTGACCTTCAAGAACGTTATTGGCGGTAACGGTAGTCATGTAGAGATCTTTATCTTTGACATCAATCGAGCGGTCGAGCAGGAATACCGGAATTTTGGCCTCTTTGGCCTCTTTCAACACCGGTTCCCAGCCGGTCGCCACCACCGGCGCGATAAAGATGGCGTCGACGCCCTGGGCGATAAAGGAGCGAACGGCTTTAATCTGGTTTTCCTGTTTTTGCTGGCCGTCGGCAATCTTCAGAGTGATTCCGCGTTTGGCGGCCTCCTCCTTCGCAACGTTGGTTTCGGCCGCACGCCAGCCGGATTCAGATCCGACCTGCGAAAATCCTACGGTCAGAGGGGCAGCCATTGCCATAGACGACATAGCTGCGGAAACTGCTGTGACAAGAAGTAAGCGCTTCCACATAAAAAGGTCCTCATCGGGTTACTTTGGGTTAAATCGTCATCTGCGGACAAACTATAGACAACTCGTGATGTAACTGAATGCGTTACATCACACTTCGAAAAAGTAAATTAAATGTTAATTACCGTGATTTAATCCAGCTGAGAGCGGATAAGGCTTCCCGCAGCTCGCATCTGCCGACGTATAAGGTGATATTTTACGCACGTTGAGAAATCAAACAGATGCAATGTAAACGGTTACATTGTTTTATTCAGGATGCGGCTATGTTTATGGATTTTCAGGTTGTTTTTCAGGGGGAAATTCAGACTGATTACCGGTGGGCAAAATAAAAAGAAGCCAAGACATTCGATGTGAGTTGGCTATAATACCAGGCACTTGTTTGCCATACATTTTAAAGGAAACAGACATGAGCTTACTCAACGTACCTGCGGGTAAAGATCTGCCGGAAGACATCTACGTCGTGATCGAGATCCCGGCTAACGCAGACCCAATCAAATACGAAGTCGACAAAGAGAGCGGCGCGCTGTTCGTTGATCGCTTCATGTCCACTGCGATGTTCTATCCGTGCAACTACGGCTATATCAACCATACCCTGTCTCTGGACGGCGACCCGGTTGACGTACTGGTCCCGACGCCGTACCCGCTGGAGCCAGGCTCTGTGATCCGCTGCCGTCCGGTTGGCGTACTGAAGATGACCGACGAATCCGGTGAAGATGCGAAACTGGTTGCCGTACCGCACACCAAGCTGAGCAAAGAGTACGATCACATCAAAGATGTGAACGACCTGCCGGAACTGCTGAAAGCACAGATCACCCACTTCTTCGAGCACTACAAAGACCTGGAAAAAGGCAAATGGGTGAAAGTTGACGGTTGGGACAATGCTGAAGCGGCTAAAGCTGAAATCATTGCTTCCTTCGAGCGCGCTAAGAAGTAATTCCGCCGCACTCAGATTGTCGAAAACACCGCCTCAGGGCGGTGTTTTTGTTTCTGGCGCAGAGCTATTTCCCGGGTGGCGGCTCACGCCTTACCCGGGCTACAAATGCTCAAAGGCATCGCTCCGGGCGGCAAAACCAAATACCGCACTTGCCCGTAGCCCCGGTCAGCAACGCGCCACCGGGGGACAAGCGCTGCCAGTGCCGCAGACCGGCCATCAGCCTCCCAAGGCATCGCTCCGGGCGGCAGAACCCAAACACCGCACCCGCCGTAGCCCCGGTCAGCAACGCGCCACCGGGGGACAAACGGTGCCAGTGCCGCAGACCGGCCATCAGCCCCCCAAGGCATCGCTCCGGGCGGCAGAACCCAAACACCGCACTTGCCCGTAGCCC